>REEM01000050.1 GCA_007695055.1 Spirochaetaceae bacterium
ACGTTACGAATCCACATCCCGTGCGGCAGGTGAAACCCGTTGTGAATATCAACCTCACGCTTGCCCCAGGCTGGAGCATCTACGGTAAGGGCAATGGCTTGATAACCGCTACTTTTGGCGCGCTGGAGAAGTTCCCTGGTGCGCCCTTGGTCTTTGTACATGTAGAGCTGAAACCACAGTGGGATACTTCCCTCGGTCACGGCTGCTACCTTCTCCATAGGCTGAGTGGCAAGGGTGCTGAGACAAAACCCAACAGCGCGGTCGGCGGCGGCTCGTGCTGTTGCAATTTCACCCTCGGCATGGGCCATACACTGAAAGGCCGCCGGAGCAATATAGAGCGGGAAAGATAGCTCGCTTCCCAGCACCCGAGTGGAGGTATCGACCTCATCCATCTTCTGAAGCACGCGATACCGCAAACGTAGCTCGCGGTACATCCGTTCGTTCTCCCGCAGGGCGTACTCGTCCTCTGACCCACTTTGGTAGTAGTCCTTGGCGAGCCCTGGAAGTCGGCGCACTGCCTCATCTTGCAGTTCCCATAATGAAACGTAGTTTTTCAGGTTGCTTTTCATGGATCCCTCTCCTCAATACAAACGACTCACAGCGTCACAGCCTGGCTGTCTTCAACGGCAACCGAGCGGATTTCTGTCTGTGTTGATAAGGTACTAAGGATGCATGGGCATCGGCACTAGCCACAGGGCCACGCCTCTGGTTTTAGGACGAATCGTTGCTTGTGCCACGGTGAAAACCGTCTTACTATAGATATAGATTTATGTTTATTTTTTGGGAGGTATTCAATGAATATTCTCAACGTTTTTAGGGAAAGCATTGTCGCAGCAAAGGGTAACCCGCTTATTTTTGTTCCAATGCTGGCTGCCTTTGTGTTGTCGGCGCTGGTGGGTCTTATTTTTACAGGTTCGGCTATACCCATGATGGGCAGATTCACAGGAGAGCAGTTTGCCGCCAGTCCGGAGCAGGCTCTGGCAGGAGCCGGAGCAGCAGTCGGCGCCTTCATGATGGTGAGCATGATCAGCAGCTTTGTCAGTTTTCTGGCGCATGGCATGACTGTCGGCATGGCTGATAGCGCCCTCAAAGGCCAGCCGGTGACGCTCAAAAGCGGCTGGGAGCGTCTGGTTGCACGTATAGTTCCACTTGTTATTGCCACCGCTGTGGTGCTTGCTATTGTAACTGTTGGGATGATCCTGCTGGTTCTGCCAGGACTCGTGGCGGCTTTTTTCCTCATGTTTACGCTCGTTGCGGTAATGCTGGACAGTCTCCCTGCCGGGAAGGCATTAGGCCGGAGTTTTCAGACAGTCAAGAAGAACCTCGGGGCCGCGTTTATTACTGTGCTGGTGATACTAGGGCTGGCCTTCCTGGTCATGGTCTTAAACTTTGCGCTTGTATTCATTCCCGTACTGGGGGTGATACTCTCCGGCATACTTTTCACCATCTACGCGGCGTTCATAACGGTCTTCCTGGTACGTGTGTACCACAATCTTGATGTGCAGACCGACACTTCTCCGGAAATGGAAGTCTGATTATTCAAGGAAGGCGCCAATTTGGTGAAAAGCCTGCCGGAACAACAGCGACTAACCGGTGTTCTGCACAGCACGAATCACGTCGTAGTGAGCATCGGTGCTGGGTTGGAATCCTTCAAGTTGCGTCTGGTAACGGGCAAAGTCCGAGAATGCAATGAAGTTCTCGCGCAGGCGAGTCCGAAGCTGCTCAGGAACGTCGAGCCGTGCAGCAATGCTGTCCTTGGGAATATCCTGCGTGCGGGCAATGACCGATAGTCTATGCACAGGGAGTCCGGAGCGTTCAGCATTCTCATAGGCCTCGTCATAGGTGGCGCCTGCATCAATTTTGCCGTCAAGCACATCTCGGATCACCTGGTCATGGCTACCGCAGAAGACCGCGTTGCCAAACAGAGTATCAGGGTCTAGCCCTTCCTGCTTGAGAATGTGGCGTGCATAGAGATACCCTGAGGCACTCTTGGGATCAACGTATCCAAAGTTCTTCCCGGTCAGCTGGGCGGGCTCACGGAGGCCGCTGTCCTTAAGCGCTATGATAAGTCCTTGATAAAAGGCCTTGCCCTTAACCTTGGGTGTTACGAGCGGATCAAGCTCAAGATTCTCCCGGGCCTTTACGTATGCAAGTGGCGAGAACCAACCTACATCGATATAGCCTGCTCGCAGGCCGTCGCTCAGCGCGTCGTAGTCGCGCACAATAATAGTACGTGAGCGGCATCCGGAGGCACGACACACATCAGCAATGATCGGCGCATACATCCGCTCGATCTCCTCTGGAGTCGTGAAGGGATTCACCCCAAAGATCAGCTCATCCTTGTCTGTGAAGCGTGTAGCCAGTATCTGAAGCTCCTCGGCCTCGTGCTGAAGGCGTTTGTTGTAGCGCAAAGACTCGTCGTGCTTTTTCTGTTGCTTCTCGGCAATATCAATTGTAGCGAGTGCGGTCTCACTCGTGCCTTGCACAGCTTCATGCAGGGCCTCAACCGCAGCGTTCATTTCTTTGGCCTGCTCACTGTTCCGTACTGCCATCCCACTTAGGTCGCCCGCCGAGGACTTGATGTGTGACACGTTCTCCGATATCGCGCTCATGCGCTCCTGCGCCGACTGAACCATTTCATCGGCCCCACTGAGTTTCTCCAGGGTCAGGTCAAAAACCTCGGCCGTCTCGCCAATTCCATGCACAATGTGGTCAAGAATGGTCTCAATCTGACCTACAGATGCGTCGGTATCCAGAGCAAGACGCCTGATCTCTTGGGCCACAACCGCGAATCCACGCCCCGCTTCGCCTGCTCGTGCCGCCTGTATGGAAGCATTGACTGCCAACACATTGGTATTGGCAGCGATATCACGCACCTGGTTGATAATGGTACCAACCTCGCTTGAGGTTTCACGCAACACTCGGTTGCTTTCCGAGACCTTCTGAACAGACGCGGATATCTCTAGAATGAAAGAAATCATGGTATCAAGGGCCTTGCGGTTAAGCTCCACCATATCCAGTGAACTGGAGGACTCGGCGTCGATCTTCTCACTGCTGGCCTGGAGGTCGGCCGCGAAGCGAACGTAGTCACTCAGCGTCTGGTCAAGGCTTTCCATGGTCTCGGCGTTCTTTTTGCTGGAGGCATGCAGTATCTGCGCGCCTTCAAGGGTGCGCTTGAAGCCCTCATAGCTCTCCTGCGCGAGACGCAGCTGTTGTTGCAGGTCGTAACACATGCGGTCTGAGGACGAAAACAGAGCGTCAATGACTCGGGCTCTATCCGCGTCGCCACGCCCCGCCTGCAGGTGGTCTTGGGAATCGGGAAGCCGCTCACGCACCCCTACTTCATTCTGCTGTAGCACTTTTGATGAATCATTGTGGTTCTTACCTGAAGTGTCCATAAACGCTCCCGTATGTAGCAAATGTTCTTGTACGCAGAACATTGTACACCAGAATGAGGGATTCCGCAGCCGTTCTTCGGTGAGATTCCTTTAAGAAAAACAAGCACAGCTATTGCCACTATATTGTTTTTGCTATATATTCAAAATATACTATTTTTAGGGCAGACAACAAGGAGGATTTCATGAAGTTTGAAGCACATCACAAGCCCTACATCTTTGGCGCTCTCTCGGGCTTATTGCTGACGCTGAGCGTAGCTGTAGCTGGCCAATTCTTTGGTACATCGACGACCTTCCCCAGAGCAGCATCCGGACTGGTGCAGTTACTTGGAGTAGATATGTCGCAGATTGAGTTCTACACGGTCGGCAATGGAACCAATACTCTCGCATCCTTCCCCAACTGGCAGCTGTTGTTCGTGATTGGCATTGGTGTCGGTGCGTTCATTTCTGCCAAGCTGAGCGGAACCTTTAAGGTGGAGAAACTGCCTCCGATGTGGGTAAGCCGTTTTGGCGACAGCACCCGCACCCGAATACTGTTTTCCCTCGTTGGTGGCTCACTGGCAATGATTGGAGCACGTATGGCGGGTGGATGTCCGAGCGGACATGGAGTAAGTGGCGTTAGTCAGCTTGGTCTGAGTAGCCTAATAGCCTTGGCTATGTTCTTTGTCGGTGGAATTGTAACGGCTCGCGTTCTTTATAAGGGAGGTGCGGCATGACCTTGGTATTTGGACTGATTACCGGAACGCTCTTTGGTGTCTTTCTTCAGCAGGCGGAGGCCATTCGCTTTGAGCGACAGGTTGGGGCCATGAGACTGATTGACATGACAATTGTGAAGTACATGCTGACAACCATCGTGGTAGGATCTATTGGTATCTACCTACTACGCGATCTGGGTGTAGTTGAGTTTGCCCCACGTGCGCTCAGCCTTGGACTCCAGGTTATTGGTGGCCTCGTCTTCGGCGCTGGATGGGCCATTATTGGCTACTGCCCGGGCACAAGCATTGGCGCACTTGCCGAAGGCCGAGTTGGAGTTGTCTGGCCGATCCTTGGAATGCTGCTTGGTGGAATCATCTTTGCCTTCATCTATCCCGCGGTACAGCAGTACATTGCCCCAATTGGTGCATTCGGGCGGCTTTCTGTTGCGGATGTGCTTGGCGTATCGCACTGGGTAGTGATTGCCTTCCTGGCCGTCGGCTCAATAGCTCTGTTTAAGTTCTTTGAGAAGAAGGGACTGTAGACAAGATTCTCCCGTAAGAACCATCTCAACCAAGGCCTGCCACAACTCGTGCGCAGGCCTTGTTCTGTTCAGTCAGTTATCAAGCGGTGCAGTTATCACGCGGTGCAGTTCCTCGAACTCCGCAAGAATCATGGCGGTAGCTCCCCAGACCTTAAGGCCATTCGGCTGGTAGCATGGCGCCCGGAGTGGCGTGGCTTCACGACTTCCCATGAAGTCCGACTCCCCTACTTCGCTACAAAGTTCCTGCAGATCAAGAAGGTGTATACCTGCGACTTCACGTGGGTCCGCAGTGAAACTCGGGGGAGCACTGCTCGTTGCAACAACCGGCACCACCGTAACGTTGCTCACCGGAATATACAGCGGCGTTAGACGGAGCACAGGACTGACCAGGTCGGAGTTGATCCCAATTTCTTCCATGGCCTCGCGTACCGCTGTCTCCTCTGGAAAGACTTCACCATCCTTACGCAGACCACCCGGAAGGGCAACCTGTCCAGCATGCGGACCGCCGTCCTGTGGCCGAGTAATGAGCGGGAAACAGAGCTTTTGGCCGTTGCATGGGAAGAGGAGGATAAGGACCGCGGCCTCACGGGCGTGTGTGGGATACGGGTCGTAGGGCGGGGCTAGCCGCATGCGCGGTGCCATGCGGCTTTGTGCGGCAATGCCCGGAAGCCCAGCTTCCGCGACCCTACGCAGGGCCTCTATGTAGGACTCAAAAGATGTTTGAGACATGCTCCATCCCGGTCTTAGCCATGTTCGACCGACAGTTCGCGGTCAATAATGCTCTGGAGCAGCTCCGCACCTTCCAGGATAACCGGTAAGCATCCGACATCGTCTTTGCGCCATAGATCCTTAAGCGGGGCACAGTCTACCGAGTTCATTCGAGCACGAAAAGCCTCAACAAACTCACGGTTGAGCTCCTTGATCCGGTCGCTTTCATGGCCACGCTCCTGAACAAACATTGCACTCAGAACCATGGAGCCTCCGGTAAGCACACCGCACAGACCCTCAAAACCCATTCCGCCACCAAAGCCCGCAGCGAGCTTGAGTGACTCCGCGCTGAGACCCAGCCCATACGCACGGTTCGCCGCATGGAGCATAGTCTCAGCACAGTTCAGATCTTCCTTCTTATTGAGACCACTGGCTACATAGTCGTAAAAGCTTAACCCTTTCATTGTGTCTGATTATATCACAGGCAATCAGAACCGGGGAACGCACCCGCAACCGGTGTTTGAACCATACAAAGGTCTTTCGGTGTACTCGGTATGCAGCAGTTCGTGCGCGGCATGGCCTCCAGGCTCGCCAAGAAAATCAGCATAAAGCTGCTTGACGTAGGGGTTCTGGTGGGAACAGCGAACCAAGGCTCGCTCGTCATCACTGTAAAGCCCCTTGATTCGCTGCGCACGCAATGCGTCATCCGCCCCGTAAGGCTGACCACCACCGGAGATGCAGCCACCACGGCAGGCCATAACCTCAATGAAGTGGTAAGGCTCCTCCTCGCCAGCCTCTTTCGCGGTACGCACCTTGTCCAGAATACTGCGAACATTGGCAATTCCGTGTGCCATGGCCACTCTCACCTCACGTCCACCCACATGAACAGCTGCTTCGCGCACGCCTTCCATACCTCGGACACTCCGAAACTCTATAACACCGTGTTCCTCACCAGTGATAAGAAAATGCGAGGTACGAAGTGCCGCCTCCATCACGCCGCCGGTCACCCCAAATATGGTGCCCGCACCGGAGTACGCCCCAATGGGTGTGTCAGCCTGCTCATCCATAAGGGAGGCAAAATCTATACCCGACTGCTTAATGAGCCGAGCGAGCTCACGGGTGGTCAGAACCATATCTACATCCGGGAAGCCGCTGCTGCACATGTTGTCGTCCCGCCCACATTCGTATTTCTTGGCGGTACAGGGCATAATTGCAACCGAGACGATCTTGTCCGGTGAAAGACCTTTGCGCTCTGCGTAGTATGACTTGGTGAGCGCGCCGAGCATCATCATAGGTGACTTTGCAGTAGAGAAGTGCTCAATCATGTCTCCGTAGTATTTCTCCATGTAGTCAACCCAGCTCGGACAGCAAGATGTAATCTGTGGCAGCACGCCCGATCCAGTGCTTACGCGGCTCACGAATTCGGTGCCCTCTTCCATAATGGTGAGGTCGGCGGCAAAGTTGGTGTCAAATACCGAGTCCACCCCAAGTCGCCTCAGAGCGGCGTAGATCTTGCCGGTGGTAATGTGACCGGCGGGCATGCCAAAGGCCTCACCAATAGCTACCCGCACCGCTGGCGCAATCTGCACCGCAACATGCAGCTCCGGATTACGAATGACGTCCAGGAGACGCTTTGTGTCATCTTGCTCAAATATCGCGCCCACGGGACAGTGAGCCGAGCACTGACCACACTTTATGCAGGGACTGTCGTTGAGCAGCACATCACCGGCTGGCTTCATTCGCGTGCCGTCGCCGCGGTTGAGGAACTCAAGCGCCCATACATCCTGCATGTTTTGACAAACCAGAACACAACGGCCACAGTTAATGCACTTGCGTGGATCCAAGACAATAGCCTTGGTTGAGTCATCGTAGGGTAAGTCCGCTACGTTGGACTCAAAGCGCCGCTCGCGAATAGAAAAGTCCGCGGCCAAATTCTGCAGCTCACAGGTGCCGTTACGGCCGCAAGAGAGACACTCATCAGGATGATCTGCCAAGATCATTTCCACCGTTGCCCGTCGCACTTGGTTGAGCTCGGGATCATGGGTGATGTAGCGAGTGCCAGCCTCAACCTTGGTGGCACATGCACGCGGCATTTTGCCGCTGCCTTCTACCTTAACGACACACAAGCCACAGGCCGCCCAAGGCTCCAAATCCGAGTGATAACACAAGGTTGGAATCTTATAGCCCGCAGAGCGAGCCGCCTCTAAAATTGAACTCTCGGCTGGCACTTCATACTGCCCACCGTTAAAATGTACCTGTACCATACTCACCTTTGCACTCCTTGTACGCTGCCATAGGCACCAGCAACAGCTGCCATACGCAATGAGTCTGCCTTAAGCAATAAGAACCGCATCAAACTTACAGGCGGCCACGCAGGCGCCGCATTTGATACATCGCTCCTGATCAATAACATGGAGCTCTTTACTCTTTCCATCTATACACGCCACCGGACACTTACGGGCACAGACCGTACAACCAATGCACTTTTCTGCATCTATGCTGTATTTCATAAGGTCTTTACATACACCGGCCGGACAGGTTTCGTCGTCTATATGGGCCAGGTACTCATGCCGAAAATACTGGAGCGTTGAAAGAATAGGGTTTGGCGCGCTCTGCCCAAGTCCGCACAAAGAGGCCTTCTTCGTGGCATCTGCTATGACCTCAAGGTTCCAGAGGTCGTCCGGTCGCGCTGTACCCTTGGTAAAGCGGTCTAGAATGTTGAACATTTTGCGGGTTCCAATTCGGCAGGGTGCACACTTTCCGCAGGACTCCTCAACCGAAAACTCCAGATAGAACTTGGTCACATCTACAATACAGTCGTCCTCGGCAAGGACAATCATTCCGCCAGAGCCCATCATTGAACCGAGCTTTGCAAGGTTGTCGAAGTCTATAGGGGTATCCAGGTGTCCCGCGGTAATGACGCCTCCTGAGGGGCCGCCGGTCTGCACGGCCTTAAAGGCCTTGCCTTCCTGCATTCCACCGCCGACGTCGTAGATAATTTCGCGCAAGGTCGTTCCCATGGGGACCTCCACCAGTCCGGTGTTATTGACCTTGCCTGTCAATGCAAAGACCTTTGTGCCTTTTGAGTTCTCGGTGCCTATACGGGCAAACCACTTTCCACCCCGCAGTATGACAACCGGTATATTGGCCCAGGTCTCTGCGTTGTTGATAACGGTCGGCATGCCCCAGACACCGGAGTCTGTGGGAAAAGGTGGTCTGGGCTTTGGTGTTCCTCGCTCACCCTCTATAGAGGCAATCAGCGCGGTTTCTTCGCCACACACAAAGGCGCCAGCGCCGAGTCGAATTTCTATATCGAAGCTGAATCCGCTTTCCAGAATGTTCTCACCTAATAGCCCATAGTCGCGAGCCTGTTTCATGGCGGTCTCAAGTCGCTTAATTGCCAGTGGGTACTCGGCGCGTATATAGATGTATCCCTGCGTGGCGCCAATGGTGTAGGCGGCAATGGTCATGGCCTCCAACACCGAGTGCGGGTCACCCTCAAGGGTAGACCGATCCATGTAGGCGCCGGGGTCACCTTCGTCAGCGTTGCAGACAACATAGGCGGTGCCTGCTGCGGCAGCTGCCTTGCGCCCAAAGTTCCACTTCAGCCAGGTCGGCCACCCTGCTCCACCACGACCGCGCAAACCGGAGAGCTTGAGCTCCTCAATGATCTGTTCGGGAGTCATTTCAAACAGCGCTTTATCAAGCGCACCGTAGCCCTCGCGTGCTATGTACTCGTCAATATTTTCCGGGTCGATTTTTCCGCAGTTTCGCAGAACAATGCGGACTTGCTTCTGGTAGTGACCGCGGTCATTTTTTACCTCAAGGTGTGGTCTGCGTGCGGTGTCCTTAAGCTGCAGACGGGTAACGATCTCAGACTTGACGAGGTGCCGTTCCACTAGTTCGGCCGCGTCCTCTGGCTTGACATCTATGTAGACCGTCTCTTCCGGGAGCATCTTCACAATGGGGCCTTTTTCGCACAGGCCAAAACATCCCGTTCGAACTACCTGGACTGACGCGCCTATTCCGCGGTTACGCACCTCGTTCTTGATATTGCGGTACAGGTCTTCGGACTTCTTCTGTTCACAGCCAACGCCTGAACAGACATAACAGAACTGAGAATACGGGCTTTCCAGGTCATATCGTGAGTATCCCATCTTTAGTCCTCCATCATGTCGGGTGCAGGGCGATGTTGTACGTAACGACCGACCAGCTCGCGATCCAGCATGTGTTTCTCTATGATGTCCGGCACCAACTCCGCTGTCATTGGGCCGTAGATAGTGTCCGGCATATTGGCCATACGAATCTCAATTACCGGCTCGGCAAAGTCCAGGCCAAGCGATCCCACCTGACGTAGCCGCACGTTCTCTATGCCATGCAGCTTGCACTGCTCAATGAGGGCCGCCTTGACACCAGGGGCGCCTGCTGCTATGCCACTCGTTCCCATTCCAACCAATACCTGAATCAGGTCGGCGTTGTTGTCATCTTCTTTAAGTTTGGTGCGAACTCGCTCGCGGTGAAGTCGCAGATCCTCTCTACTCTTTCTAGCCATGGTTCACCTCCGCCGTTGCGCCAGCAGAGCCAGCTCCAGCCGCGACCATTCTTTCCTCGGCCTCGGCATGTGCTGCACGATAGCGTCCAAGAATCTCGGCCAGCTGCCCAGCACTGAGTTTTCCAAAGGTGTCTTCGTCGACCGTGACAACCGGAGCCAGGCCGCAGCAACCGACACATCGGACCGACTCAATTGAGAACTCACCGTCGGCACTGGTTTCACCAACCCCAATACCAAGAATGCGCGAGAGTTCGTCAATGAGTTCCGGAGCTCCCTGCAGATAGCAGGCGGTGCCCATACAGACCGAAATGGTACTCTTGCCGGGCTTGTTCAGCTTGAAATAATGGTAAAAGGTGAGTACTCCATAAATTTTGGCTAAGGGAACCTGCAGTTCCTCACTCAGTTTCTCAGCGAGGTCCCATGGCACGTAACCATAGACCTCTTGGGCCTTGTGAAGGATTGCAATAAGGTTTCCTTTCTTGTCACGTTGACTCTCAATGAAGTCCAACAACTCCGACGCAAGTGGGGCATCCGTTACATAATCACTACGCACACTTTCCTCCTTGACCAAAGCTCACGAACACCGGCCGCAGCGTCACCAGCCACAGCACATGGATACGTTTGTTCAGCACCTATGTACAACCGTACTGTATACAAGTCTTTTTATCAAGCATTTTATACCGATAATTTCATACTTATTTACTTGTTTCCGAGTGCCGTTAGCGAATAGAGTTGGAGGAGTTGTGTGGAATTAAGCTCATTGGTGGGTGAGTCGGCTACGACTCGTAGCGGCTTGTCTGAAGAGAGGACAACTACACGATCTGCGAGTGTAAGCGCCTCATGAGGATCATGGGTTACGAGCAGTACTGTGCGAGGGTCGTGCTGGAAGAGTCCAGACGCGAATGCAAGAAGTTCTGCGTGTGTTGTGGGGTCTTGATGACTAAAGGGCTCGTCCAACAGGAGCAATCCGGAGGGGTGTGCCACTGCCCGAGCGACGTTCAGGCGCTTTTTCATTCCTCCGCTTAACTCATCCGGATAGCGCTCGGTAGCGTGAGCTAAACCCAGCTCCAGTAGGAGACGGTCTACATGCACTCGCCCCGCCGCCCTATGCGCCAGAAGCCCAGGCATGCCCAGGCTCACCTGCACTCGGGCAGGTTCCCAAGGAAGGAGCCGCGGGTCCTGGAACGCGACCGCTGGCGCTGGCCGCACTCGGCGAGGCTCCTGAACGTCCAGCAGTATAGCTCCAGAGTTGGGACGCAGGAGTCCAGAGGCCAAGCGAATGAGCGTTGTCTTACCGCACCCGGAGGGGCCAAGCAGCGCGCATACCTCACCGGGTTTCACGGTTAGATTGAACGAGCGCAGAATTTCCTCGCCAGCAAAGCCAAAAGATACGTCCTGGAAAATGAGTTCCGCGGGACTCGGTTGGGCGACCGTCGGTGGCTTCGCCGTCGCCCTGCGCGCCGGGAAGCTTGTGACCCATAGGCCCATACGCCCATACCAGGACCTGCGAGCCCTCCGGCCTTCAACCGGCAGAAGAAGTGAGAGCAGCTGGTCAAAGCCGTAGGCAGCCAGAACCGCAATGAGCGTCCAGGCCAGAACAGCCGCGGTGTCCAGATAGATACGCGAGTCCTGCAGCATACTGCCTATGCCGAACGCGGGCAGGCTCAAGACCTCGGCGGCGAGCACCGCCTTCCAGGACATACCAAGCGCCCCGGCCAGTGCCGAAACAACGGTGGGCAAAGACCCGGGAATTTCTAGATGCACGACTCGCCTGAAAGCTCCCCACCGGTACGCGCGTGAGAGCTCCCGCAACTCTGGATCAATGGAACGTAGTCCGTCCGCAATACCTTGGTGCAGGAGCGGATATGCCACTACGAACCCAACAAGTACAGGCACCTGTGGAATGGGCAGCCAAATGAGCGCAATGAGTATGACCGAAATGACAGGCGTCGCACGCGCCGCTGAAACCAAGGGCCGCAGGAACTCCGCGCCGATGCGGCTAAGCCCGGCGGCCCCGCCGGTTAAGACGGCTACCGGGAGCGCAAGGCAGAGAGCTATCCCCCAGCGGCCTACAGTCGCCGCCACGACCGTGGCAAAGCCCGGCGCACGGACTATCTCAATGAGGCTTGCTAGCGTCGCAACAGGACCGGGTAGAAGGATAGTTCGTCCAACTATCTGGGCCAGTAACGCCCACACCAGCAGAGCCGAGACCACGCCCAGCAATGGCATCACGCTGCGAATCAACCCTGAAGGCTTGTGCATCTTAGTTCTTACTCGGGGCCAGGTAAGAAGAAGTCCGCCGCAGGAAGGCGACCTCCAATGCTCGCCGGATTCTCACTGGCCAAGACCTCAAGGAAGAATTCCACGTCCTGACGGGCTTCGGTAGCCGGAATCCAGGTCATGTTCAAACGCGGCAAAGCAGCCTCTATTGTTGCCGCATCAAGCCCCAGATCCAGTGCCGCCGCAACGGCCGAGGTGGCGGCGGGGTCTTCCGCAAAAGCGACAAGCCCCCGTTTGTAGCTTTCAATGAGGGCCGCGAGGCCTGCAGGATGCTCACTCGCAAACCCCGTGCTTACCACGAGTGCGGTCATTGGATAGCCCTCCGAAGGCGGTGCCTCAGAAGCTCCGGCCGCTCCAACTGCCGCCGCCCCAAATAAACGTGTCCACTCGCGCTGTAGGTCCAACGCCGGTTGGAGTTCGGTTGAGCCCTTTGTAACCCGGGTTACAAAGGGCTCTGGCAACACCGCCAGGTTCCTACGGCCAGCAATGAGGCTCTGCGCCAGCTCTACCTGATCCGCAGCATACTCCACCTGGAAATCTACCCCGGGCACCAGACCGGCCTCGGTTGCCAGCGCGCGAAACAGAATGTCAGGTGTTGCCCCCCGGGCAATGGTGTACACAGTGCGCCCATGCAGGTCGTCCCAGTCAAGCGGTGAGTCAGCAACAAGATACAGCACCCCGGTGCCAATTACGCCCGCTAACTGCAGGTCAGCCTCACGGTTGTACAGCACCGAGGCAAGGTTTGTCGGAACTGTCGCTACATCGATACTCCCGGTCAGTATCTGAGATACCAGAAGATCGGGTGTGGCAAATACTTCTGCCTCGAGTTCGTAGTTGCTGTCCCCAAGGCTCCCCGGTTCCGCCAGAAGCGGGGCAAAGGCCACCGCGGTTGGGCCGCGTAAGGTTCCTAGCCGTAGAGAAACGGACTCAGCCTCCGTTGCGCTTGCGGGCTCACTCTGAGCACATGCGGCAAGCACTAATAGTAAAACAACAAGCGCGCCGAGCAGAACTCCCTGGCGCGACCTAACCTGACTAAAATACTTATTCATAAGAACCAACCTATAAGAAGCTGCAGCAAATATCCAGTGCTCTTTGTGTACCCCGCGCGGGGCGTTCTGTGTAGTGCTGCGCACCAGCATGTGTGCCACACACAACGTGTTATCGCGGACGGGAGGCACACTCCACGCAGACAAAGGCCTCAGGAACAATCTCTAGTCTGCCAAGAGGAATTTCTTTACTGCAGCGCAAACAGACGCCATAGACTCCCTTGTCCAATCGGTCCAAGGCGGCCAGGAGTTTCTCAAGCCTGGCCTTTGCCTGGCGTTGTATCTCTTCATTCACACTCTTGTCGCTGATGGCCTCCATGCGGGTCAGCCGTCCCAAGGATACGTTCGGCTCAACGGCCTTGCTTTCCTCGGCAAGATATGGGAGGCTACTTCTAGTTTCCGCGATATGTGTTTCTATAATGCTACGAATTCGCTGCAGTTCCGCATCTGTCATGCAAACACTCCTGATTGTGGAAAAACTCGAAACGATTGATCTATACCTTTTACTAACATTGGTGTACAATATGTCTATACATATTATGAACGGTCCCAAGTCGAAGTATCAGACAATCTATGATGATATCAAATCTCGAATAAGCTCGGGCGAGTACCTACCTGGCGCACAACTGCCTACCGAGGTGGAGTTGGTTAAGCACTATGAGGTCTCGCGCCCGACCGTGAACAAAGCGCTCTCTATGTTACAACACCACGGCCTTATCCGTCGACGCAGCGGAGCCGGGAGTTTTGTTTCTGCACCTCAAGACCGCCCGTACACGGCCGAGAAACTCAGTGACAACGGACAGCCGGGAACAGCAATAGATCACACCTACTTTGGGCTGCTCATACCAATGCTCGGAGTTACCGAGATATTTGAGCCCATTTGCGCCCGCATTGCCCAGCAGTCTCATGCGCATAACTTTCACGTACTCTGGGGTGACTCAGCGGCGCATAGTGGCAGCAACATTGCTGCAGACTTTGAACGCACCTGCATGCGCTACATTGACCGCGGGCTGGACGGTATATTCTTTGTCCCCCTGGAGTTAACCCCTGAGTCGGAAGTTACCAACGCACGGATTGTGGCCCGCCTTCGGGATGCGCATATTCCTGTAGTAATGTTAGATGCCGACTACCTCAGGTTCCCGGAAAGGAGTGAGTTCGACCTCGTTGGCATTGACAACGTTCGGGCTGGCTACCTTGCCGCACAGCACTATCTTGAGCAAGGAGCGAAACGGGTCGACTACCTCCAGAAACCATACTCAGCATGCACCGTCACACTCCGGGAGCGCGGATTTCGCATGGCGCTCGAGGACGCAGGCATAGCGTCACAACCCGAGTATTTTCACACAGGTGATCCAAGTGACCGTGAGTTCGTAGCAGATCTTCTGCAAAAAGGCGCAACGGAAATTGTCTGCGCTAACGACGTCACCGCAGCTGAGTTCATGCTCACCGCAGACAGCCTTGCAACAAAGGTACCTTCCGACATCCGCGTTCTCGGCTTTGACGACGTGAAGTATGCTCGATTCGCACGCATTCCACTCACCACATTTAGACAACCCTGCGCCGAGCTGGGCGACCTTGCTGTGGAGACCATGCTCAGCCGCATTCGTGAACCTGACCGCCCCCCCATTACCGTATCTGCGCAAGCCGACCTTATTGTCCGGCACTCCTCGCTCATGCCTCCTCACAAGGGAGCTCTCGAACAGTGACCGCTTTGGGCCAACGGCAAAAGCTAAGCGAGCGGAGCCTTATTGGCGGAACCCTGCGCCCGTAGGCCCATCAGATAAGCCGATACAGTCTCTACCTGCTGCGACACGGGAATCTCAGTCGATATCTCAATAACAGCCTCTTCCCGGAACGGCTCAAACTGCTGCTTGACCGCACGGAGCTTCTGCTCGGTTCTGTCGGCCCGGGGGTCGTTGCTTGGGTCACTATTCACACGAGCGAGGCGGTCAAGAACAACACTCTCAGAAGCGACACAGTGTATGAAGGCCGCCGGAACACCAAGCTCTCTCGCCAACCTGCGTATTTGCTCTCGCTGTGCAAAAAGAGAAAAAGGACGCCCATCTAGAATAAGCACTTCCTCGGGATGTTTCCTGAGAATATACGCACACACTTGGTAGCTTAGTTCACTGGCCAGATTGTTTTGGGCATGCGAGTAGTCAAGGAACCGCGCTGGAAAGACCGCGTCCCGTACTGCATCCCGGTCCAGGACTGTCCAGCCTTTAGCTTCCGCGAGAGCGGCCGCCAGATGCGACTTACCCACGCCAGGCACCCCACACAGTGCGACTACCACGGGGCGTCTGCCTTGCCGACCGAGCCAAACAACCGCATCTTCTCTGCAACCGCGTTCTTGACCGCCTCACGCAGCTCGCGGAACTGCACCCGTGGATCGTGACTGTAACTTCCAGTGTAGGCCCGTTCAAGCGTGGAGTTCACAGCCCGTTTAATGTGAGTATCTATATTGACCTTTGCCGCCCCTGCAGCAATTGCTGTGCGCAGAACCGAGTCCGGAATACTGGTGCCACCGTGCATTACCAAAGGCACCGGGGAGGCCTCAAGCAGACTCAACAGCAACTCGAGATCCGGCTCAGACAGTCCGTCAGTGCGGCCTGGAGTGTTGCCAAAGGATACCGCTACGTAGTCAACACCGGTCGCCTCAACAAAGCGTTGCAAATCCTCGGGCCGCGTGGTCTCTGTGCGCTGCTCACCGGTCTCCTCGTCCCATGTCTCCCCAATTTGGGCCTCAAACCCTACACCCGCAGCGTGGGCAAACTCGGCCGCTGCGCGTACCGCCTCAACGTTGGCCTCATACGGTAGTCGCGACACGTCGAGCATGACCGAGTCGAATCCCGCTTCAATTACGCTGCGTACCGTGGCAAAGTCTGCTCCGTGATCAAGATGCACAAAAAGGGGTACATCGGCCCCTGCTCTGAGTTCCTTGCACAACGCAGTAATGTAGCTCAGGCCAGCGTGTGCCAGGCCTCCCATGGTGATTCCAATGATCACCGGGGAGCGCAACTCATTCGCGGCAGCCAGCACCCCCTGCATTGTCTCCATGTTGTAGACGTTGAACTCACCAATAGCCCAGCCCTCGGATGAGGCCCGCTTAATCCAGCTCCGAATTTCCTCTTTACGCATGATCACCTCAATTTATTGTTGAGCGTCAGTTCCCGGGCCACAAGACCGGCACCGAATTTCCTGGGCCACAAGACCGGCCCCAACCAATGCCGCGGTTTCTGGAAACTCACCCGGAACTATCTCAATAGGTTCCACCGAAGCATGAACACGTTCCGAGACCATACCTTGCAAGCGCGCAAAACGCTCGGGGTCGGGCCCAAAGGCGCCACCACTAATCACGACCCGCGCCGGATTAAGCAGTGACAGGGCGCCTGATAGAGCGCGTGCGAGGTAGCTGTCTGACCGCTCAATGAGCTCCCGTGCCCAGTCCTCACCCTCTCCGGCGGCTTTACTCACAGCTACACCGTCCGCTATGCGCCCGGTACTCCGCGCCAGTGCAGCCACGCCGCGTCCAGATGCGTACATACAAAGGCAGCCCCGGCGCCCACAGTAGCACTCAACGCCGTCCGGCTCCACGCAGATATGCCCAAAGACGCTGGCTCCTGAACGTGCTCCTCGCACAACCTCGCCTGAGCTTATCACTGCATGCCCAATCCCGGTGCCGATCGTAAGAAACAGAACAGGATCGTAGCCCTGCCCGGCTCCAAGCCGTGCCTCGGCCAGACCAGCTGCAAAGGAATCTGTCTCCAGCACCACCGGAACTCCCACCGCCTGCTCAATGGCTGCAGCCAGTTCCGCATGAACGAGGCCCAGGTTCATTGCGCGCACAACTACTCTGCGGCTCTGGTCCACGGTACCGGCTATGGACACGCCAATGGCCTCGATCTTGGAGGCTGCGGCCAGATCTGAGGGTGCAGCAGCTGTCGCAGGCTCCACCCTTCCCGCGTGGATGCAGCCCTGCAGAAAGGCGGTAACCGCGGAAACATCCAAACTGCCATCAGACATACGTTCAACGTTTCGGAGCGCTGGGGCGTTGGACACGATCTTGCCGCCATTCTCACGGTAGCCCTTGGAGTCAAATAACATTGAGCGAAGGTTTGTACCACCAATATCAACAGCAAGTACCGACATAGTTCGGCTCAGGTAGTTGTAGCGGAAGCGTCGGGTGGTGGGCCGGACGTGAGCATGTCTTCGTTGCATGACGCAGCGCGTCCGCGCAACTTGCGCTCGGTCTCCAGATTATGGTCTCGTCTGAAACGAAATTCGCTCCGTCTATCGGCGGCCTTGCTTGCCTGCTTCACGTTGGGCTCCAGAACCTTGCCAACCTTAAGACCCATTTCGGCTCCAGCGCTCCCAAGGTCCGAATACACCCCAGCAGCCACGGCGCCAAGCATTGCGGCCCCGAGTGCGGTTGATCCGGAGCGGTCGAGCACCGAGAGCGGGCGTCCGAGATAGTCAGCAAGGAGCTGCACATAGGCATCTTGACCGGCGCCACCACCACCGCAGCGGATCTCACCCCCACCGGCCTGGAGCGGCGGCTCCTGCCCCGCCCCTCGCGTCTGCGTTGGCAGCTGCACCACACGGTCAATCTCCTCAACCGCGTCACAAATTCCGTGAACAACGCCCTCTATGACGGCAAACAGCATGTGTTCGCGTCCAGCGCCGTAACGTACTCCCAGGAAAGCCCCGCTTGCTTGCTCGTCCATAATTGGTGCTCGTTCCCCGGTCAAATACGGCAGGAACAAGGGCCCGGCAGGGCGCTCGGTCGCGGCCTGCATGACTTCATCCCAGTCCGCACGAAAGGTACTCCGCACCCAGTTAAGTGCGGAGCCAGCATTCTGTATACTCCCCTGCAAACACCACAGCGCATGCAGGCAAAACATGTTCAGACTGCGCGGTGGCATAACCTCTCCACTACTCAACGGCGTCATTACCTGAGCTCCTGTACCGAGCATGAGCTGCATGAGTCCCGGCTTAAGCACGCCAGCGCCAATTGCGGCAGCCGCTTGATCACTGCACCCAATGGCAACCACCGGGGCCTCTGCCAAGCCCAGCTCGGCGGAAAGCTCGGAGTGCAGGACGCCCGCGACCTCTGAGGGGAGCTTAATTTCGGGGAGAATCTGAGGTGGCAGGTCAAAGGTCTCGCATAGTTCCGAGCACCACTCCCGCTTGTTCATATCAAGCATGAGGGTTCCGGAGGCGTCCGTGATGTCGGTGGCAAGCTCGCCGGTAAGGCGATAGCGAATATAGTCCTTGGCAATAAGCAGCTGAGCGGCGCTATCCAGCATTTCCGGGCGGTGTCGGCGCATCCACACAAGTGGCCCGAGAGTCAGGCCCGGTGCTGGGGTGTTCTTGAGTACCGAATGGAGTTTCGTGCGTTGGAGGGTGTCCTCAATCTCGGGCATGAGCTCACGAGCACGTGCATCCATCCAGACTATGGCTGGCCCTAACGGATTCCCGTCCGCTCCAAGCAGCACTGAACTGTGCATCTGCCCGGTCACACCAATACCCCTAAGATCAAAGGAGTCTTCTACCGTGCGGAGGTGAGTTACGCATGAGCAGAGTGATGTCCAGACTGCCTGCCACCACTCCTCGGGATTCTGCTCAGCCCACCCGATCTCCGGTGAGCTGGTTGAGTACCCGGCGCTGTGCTCAGCAAGAAGCCTGCCCTGTGCGTCGACTATATCGACCTTTACACTTGATGTTCCGAGGTCAATTCCAGCAAATACCTGTTTCATACTAAGCTACCCGCAGGCGACCGCACTATCCCTTGACCGCCCCCTGTGTCATACCGGTAACGATGTAACGGTTGACCACAAGTGCGAAAATGATAATAGGAATAATGATCATGCTGCCGTACGCTGCAATGACGCCGTACTGTGCTGCCGTCTCTCCACCACCAACAAAGCGGGCAATTCCAACCGTGAGAGGCTGGGCGTTGTAACCGGCCAGGAAGAAGGCAAAGAGGAATTCGTTATAGGAAATAATGAATGCCAGAATTGCTGCTGCATTAAGGCCGGGCAGTACCATGGGCAGACTAATGAGCATGAAGGTCTGAAAGGGTGTGCACCCGTCGATAATTGCCGACTCCTCAACCTCAATAGGCACGCCGGAGAAGAACCCGAGCATGAGCCACACCATGAACGGCAGCTGCATAGCCAGGTGCGCCAGGACCAGCCCAAACAGGGTGCCAGAAAGCCCAACAACCCTGAAGATCAAGTACATGGGCAAGGCAAGCACAACGTAAGGCAGAAAGCGTGTACTAAGAATAGAGAACACCAGAAAGTTGCGCATTTTGGCTGAGCCGAGTCGGGTTATTCCATACGCCATAGGAGTACACACAACCAGCACCACCGCCAAGGAGGCTGTAGCAATAATGAGACTGTTGCGGAGAAAGAAGGGGAAGTTCCCCTGTCTCCAGGCACGGCCATAGTTTTCTAAGGAAAAGCCACTAAAAGAGAAGATCTCGGGAATGGTCATGAAGAGCCCGGCGGGCTTGAGTGACGCAAGGACAAGTGTCACGAGCGGTATAATGCAGATCAGGAGCCAGATGCCAAGAACCGCATGCCGAGCTGCAAGCGACCGGGCTTTTCGTAGTTTATACGTATTCATACTATTTCTACTCCCTCATCTCACTGAGTTTGGCAGCCTTGATGTACACCACCGCGAGCACCGCGACCATTCCAAACATGATAAACGAGATGGCATTGGCCAAGCCGATGTTGGCAGTTGAGAGTCCCATGTGATACACCAGCATGCTCATAACATTGGTGGATCGACCAGGGCCAAGCCCGCTCAGGGCATACACCAGGTCGAACTCACGAAAGGCTGAGGTCAGTATGATAAGGGTCACAAAGCTAATGTGAAACCGGATCATGGGTAGCTTAATTCGAAAGAAAATGGTGAGGGCAGATGCCCCGTCTACCTCGGCCGACTCAACAATAGCGTCTGGTATGGTTGCGAGTGCGGCGTAAAAGACAAGGAGCGCCAAGGGAACAAGCCGCCATGAATTGGTGATAGTCGTAGCCAAGAGCGCAGTATCGGCACTGATGAGCCAACCGACGGGGTCCATGCCTACCAACCCCATAATCCAGTTGATCATGCCGTACTCTGGTTCCCAGATGTAGAGCCGGCCCAACATACCAACAACAACCTGGGTAGCAACAAAGGGCACCAGATAGAACGCCATGTAGAAGCGCGCAGCACCTGTGCCACGAATACCCCGGGTACTCATGACCGCAGCAATTGCCAGACCAAATACTACAGCGAGGATGGTACACCCAATGGTGAACCAAAAGGTGACTCGCACCGACATCATAAAGAGTGGGTCGTCGAATAGCCGCATGTAGTTCTGAAAGCCGACGAAGACTTGGTCCGAAAGCCGGTAAAGGCGAATGCGATGCAGACTATAGCGGAAGCCCATTACAATAGGAACCACAAGGGTAATGATTCCGAGCACTATTCCGGGGAGGATAAAACCCCAGGGACGGAAGAATCTTTGACTTGCCATAGCACCCCGCTTTGCTTGAAGAGTAAGAAAGCCTCCAAGTTGCGCCGAGACCTATGAGGCCTCGGCGCAGTTGCAGGCCCGTGTAAAAGGACTAGTCTATGTAGCCTTCTTCACGGAAAACCGTGTTCATGTTGTTCACAAGCCGTTGCTGTGCCGCTTCCGGAGTCATGACGCCCGAGATTACGTCGGCAGCAAACTCACCAACCGGAGTGTACATTACCGCACCCCACTCAGCAATATCTTGCCGCGGGAAGCCGTAGGCCATTTGCTCACCAAAGGCTGGCAGAAAGGTCTCGTAGAAGTCTGCCGAGGCAAGTATCTCTTCGTTCTCAAACTGGTCGTTACGAGCAAACATTGCGGTTCGTTTGGTGAACTCAATTGCGTTTTCTTCGTAGACCCACTGCAGGAACTTAAAGGCCTCTTCCGAGCGCGGGGTGTCAAACATGAGAATTCCACCACCACCAAGGAATGAGCGCCCAATTGGCAGATCTGCAAGGTTCCCTTCCCAGCGGGGAAAGGTAGCATAACCAACGTTGCCGACTGCACGGCCCGCGGGATCCTCGGCGGTCATAACACCTTCCGGCCAAAGCTCGGCACTTGCCAAACGTCCGTTGCGGAAGTACTCAAGGTGCTCAAGAAAGTTCCAGGTTGCTGCGGCTGGCGGAAAAGTGTCCTCAACCAAGCGCTGCCAGTAGTCTACGCCCTCCAGCAGGATGGGGTTGTCAAGGTCGGTCTGGTAATTGTCATCAAACCCATCTAGGCCCATGGAGTAGACAATTGCCAGGAAGGCGCGTGCATACCACCAGGAGCGCTTATGGAGGCTGAGTAACCGTAAAGCGACTCTGTGAGCGTCTCTCCGGCTACCGTAGCTCCGGCAGGTCGGGTAAAGAACTCAGCAATGTCGTAGAGCTGCTCCCAGGTCTCGGGAGGAGCAAGGTCATAGCCGTACTCGGCCCTGAAGTTAGCCCGCTCGTCAGGGTGAGCAAACCAGTCGGTGCGGTATGCGTAGATGGGAGTCTGCGGATTCCGTGCCAACGCAATGACCTCACCCGGTCTCAGTAGGTCATTTGTCATGTGTGACTCTTGGACCGCTGCTGAGTACTGTGACATGTCAAAGTTGTTGCGCTCCATGTAGGGGCGCAGGTCGGCAACCGACTCATAGTAGTAGCCGAACCAACCTGGACTATGATAGCCAATGTCGTAGTAGTTACTGCCCGCCTGAGCCTCAAGTGCCATGCGCTGCCACAGTTGATCTGGTGGAAGCACCTCCATCTCTATTCGGACTCCGGTGAGTTCTTCATAGCGAGGAATGAAGTACTCCTCCAGTGGCTGAACATGTGGACCCGGATGCTCAGCTATACGGATAGTGACTCTGTCGTCCTCACGAGCACCTCCAGCAAAAGCTGGACTCACGGCAAACACAAACAATGTGGCGACTGCAACAAGCAGTGTGGCCCGTTGTTTTGTCTTTCCTTCTCTCATCTCCTACCTCCTAGGTACAAGGTTACGTTAGCAATATGTTAGCACGACCTGGAGGAATGTTAAGTAAAAGTATATACTATGAAAGAAAAATGCGGCAAAGGTATATACCTTTGCCGCTTCTTAGGGCAGCTCTATGAGTTTTTGCACCTTGTCCGGCGAGACTCCGTTGTCCAGATTGAGCGGAGTCACCGAAACAACCCTGTCAACGACCATAGCGTAGATATCGTCACTGGGAGACAAGTGCTCCCTATCGGCATTGATATAGGTCTGCGCGTCTTCAATAGGGGCGTCTGCCCTTGGGGTCGGTAGGTGAGAAAGGAAGTAGGGTACCGAGGCAAGGGTAGTAAAGCGCTCCTCGGTTCCCGGTGGGCATGGGTCGGGGACATCAACTTTGAGCACGTCGAATCCGTATAGCTCAAAGGGCCAGCGCCCGTCCTGCGCAGACTCGGCTCGGCTCGATAGAACAAGGGCAAGAACTCTACGTGCCCAGTCAAGCACAACCCGTGTTGCGTCGGTCCAGTCCAGATCCACGTACTCAAAATGATTTGCGACCTCGGTCTGCCGCGAGGCAGCAATGGCCGGAATTCCGGCTGCAGCCGCCTGAAGCGCCGCTCCGACGGTGCCGGACAGGGTAATGTTGTTGCCCAGATTCTCTCCGAAATTAATGCCGGAAATGACCATATCCGGACGACGGAGTGGACACAACGCAGACAGCGCATGGCGCACCACGAGTGCGGGTGTAGCGTCAATATGGAAAGCCGCGACAGGATACACGGTCAAACCTGCGGCTTCAGCCCTTGCCTGGGCGGCCGGGTCCAGGGGTAGCTCTACAGCGTGAAAGAAGTCCTTGGGATTCCCCCTCAAACTGCGACCCATGGCTGTTTGCTGTGTGGTTGGGGCTGCTACTACTACATCGCCCAAGAGACGTGCACCCTCTACGGCAGCTAACAGCCCAGGAGAAAAGATTCCGTCGTCGTTCGTGACCATTATCAGTGGAGTATCGGACGGCCCATCTAAAGAGACCTGGTTAGGTGTGTGTGTGTTCATGCTCGTAGTATGGCAGAAAACGCTCTGGAACAGAAGCGACCCTATGAAGAGGCTGGCTCCTGGACACGGTATACCTGCATTCCGCGTGCCTTGTAGTTCTGCAACGCGGCAGGGTGGTCAAGGCTACAGGTGTGCAACCACACACGCTTGGTACCGTCCCAGTCCCAAGCTGACTGGAGGGTGTGTGTTAAGAGATAGCCGCCAAAGCCGTGCCCAATGAAGCGAGAAACCAAACCAAAGTAGCAAACTTCGACATCGCCATTGTTCTGCTGCTGCAGTTCATAATAGCCGGCTGGAGAGCCCTTATAGTAGGCCACCCAGGTACGCAGATTGTCGGCCTCGGCATACTCTTGCCACTGCTCCGCCGTCCAGGGCAGTTTGACTGTCCAGTCCCAGTCCTTGCCCACAAATTGATACAAGAAGCGGTTGAACTCGTACTGCTTGACCTCGCACTCACGTACATCGAGCCCTTTGGAATCACTCTTGCCGCGCAGGGCAGTCGGTGAGTTCATTTCCAGATAGTAGATTGTTGGTTCATTCATGGATCTTCTCCGTTTGGGTCGTCGCAGAATAACACCACTACGCTTTGACTGCAAAGCCCAAGCCAGCGAACAGAAGTCGGGAAACAATTTCTTGACATATTGGTCTGACCATTCTACCATTGGGTTGCTTATCTCACATGTTTTTCGCGCTACGGAGGAGGAACCTCGTGACTACCGAAACCAATCCTTTGTTTCAACCAATCAGAATACGAAACCTGACAATCAAGAATCGCATTGGAATGGCGCCCATGCATACCAAGTACGCATCCGAGAGTGGCGAGGTCACCGACAAGCTGATTGAGTATTTTGTCGCACGTGCTCGTGGAGGCGTGGGCTTGATAGTGGTTGAGAACACCTGCGTGGACTGGGACTATGGTAAGGGAGACGGCAATCCGGTTACCATTCATGACGACCGTTTCCGCCCGAGGCTCCATGAGCTGGTCAAAGCTGTTCACCAACATGGTGCAAAGATCATTACCGAGTTGCATCATGTGGGACGCCAAACCTTCCGTTCCAATCTGGGCGGAAGGACTCCGGTCTCCGCCTCTGCCGTTCAGTCCGAAGTGGGCGGCGATATGCCCAGAGAAATCACTGAAGAGGAAATACTGGAGACGGTGCAAAACTTTCGGAGGGCGGCGCGCCGCACGAAAGAGGCTGGCTTTGACGGTGTCGAGCTCCATGGAGCGCACGGATATCTATTTAACAGCTTCATTTCTCCCCGCACCAACAAACGAACAGACAAATGGGGCGGCTCATTTGCGAACCGCTGCCGCTTTGCGGTCGCAGTCGTTAGAGCGGTGAGAGAAGAAATTGGCCCAGATTTCCCGCTGTTCTTTCGCATGAGTGCTGCCGAGTCAACTCCCAACGGCCTCACGCTTGAGGACGGTCTGCGATACGCCCGGGTGCTGCAGGAGGAAGGTGTTGATTGTCTCGATGTCTCCCACGGCACCTACGAAAGTATTAAGCATTTTCCCATGCAAGGCGACCCGCTTGATTCACTGGTGCACCTCGCCGAGGCGGTAAAACAGGCGGTCTCCATCCCGGTGATTGCGGTTGGGAGTCTTGGTATTGACCCTAAGGTCGCAGAGAGAGTTATTACCGAGGGAAAAGCAGACATGGTGCACTTTGGCAGGGAACTACTGGCCGACCCCGAGCTCCCAAACAAGATCCGTTTCAACCGTTTTGAGGAAGCCCGTACCTGCATTCGCTGCAACGAGTGCACCGGAAGCATTGACAAAGGGCACTTTCTCGCCTGCGCCGTCAACCCTGAGCTGGGCTACGAATACAAGAAGGCGCTGCAACAATCACCGAGGGCCAAGAGAGTTGTTGTTGTTGGCGCCGGGCCAGCCGGACTTGAGTACGCAGTAACGGCCGCGAAGAGCGGCAACACAGTCACACTCCTTGATAAACAAGAGCACATTGGTGGCTTGGCGCGTGTTTGTTCTATGAGTGAGTACAAGAACCGTGAGATCTGCCGACTCATAGATTATTACGGCACCCAGATTCGTAAGGCGGGAGTGGATCTGCAGTTAGGGACTCCGGCAGCCGCTGAGACCATTCTGGGCTTCTCTCCCGACAAAGTGGTCTTTGCCATGGGTTCAGTTCCGTTATCACCGCCGGTTGCTGGCAGCGAGCGCGCTCAGATTGCTATAGACAAACTGATAGACGGCGGACAAGGTCTCGGGGAGTCGGTCTGCATAATTGGCGGTAGTGGCGTTGGTCTTGATGTTGCTCTTTCTCTCAGTCACAAGGGGATACGCGCAACGATCATTGAGATGACCGACACCGTCGGTCGTGAACTCAGCGGACATCTGCGTTGGCACCTTCTGGATATGGCGGCTGCGGCTGGTGTTACGATCCTACCCTCGCACAAAGTCATAGAGATTGTCGATTTCGGGGTCGTGGCTGAACACTCCGGGCAACGGGTGGAGATTCCTTGCGACGACGTTCTCTCGGCTATTGGTTTTGAGCGTGTAGACACATCGACACTCGAGCAGGAGATCACCTCGGCCGGTATAGAAACGGAAGTTCTAGGCGACATGACTGGGGCCGGGCACTTCATGGACGCGATACAAGCCGGATTCTGGCAAGCAATAGAGGCTTAAGCATAAGGAGTAAATGAATGGGATTCCTCAAACGCGGACGGGACAATGTAGAGC
>REEM01000232.1 GCA_007695055.1 Spirochaetaceae bacterium
CCGCGTCACCGCAAAGAACTCACTCACATACTCAATAATCTCTGTGTCATTGGGGTCGATGTAGGACAGCAGGAGCTCCTCGTAGCCACCGTTCAACAAACGGTCGGCGGCATCAAAGAACTCATTGCGTTGCTCGCGGTAGACCTCAAAGCTTATGCGCTCGTCCTCGGTGCCATTGGTGCCAGCCGCGTCCTCCGCGCCGGTCTGGCCAGCCGCGCCAGCCTCAAACAGCAGCTCCTTGAGATACTCAGCGTTGTCGTAATACACAAGTGGCGGGGGGCCGTCGTCCCAGTACCCAAAGAACCCGGACTCCTCCATGGCCTCAAGGTTGCGAACTAAGCGCCCCTCCTGCGAGGCGTTGCGAATAAGTTGCCATGAGGAAATCTGGTTGTAGTCTCTAAATTGCTTCTTGGGCCACTTCACCAGCACCGAGCCGTCTTCAGCACGCGGGATGCGTATGTCCTGTGGCGTACCGTTGAGCATGGCGCCTTGGAGCGTAATGCTGGAGTTGGTGACCTCTATGGCAGGGTGGCCCAGAAACTCAAGCAGGGGAACAAAGGCCAGCTGACCGTAGTACTGCCCGTCATGCTTCATAAGTAAATGGAGCCGGCGGCGGTACCCATCTGCGTCCGGTTGAGCGTTCACAAAGCCCGCGCCATGCGAGCGTCTGAGAAGCGTTTCAATTGCCGGGATAATTCCAATCTGTCGGGGTGTCCGGGTGTCATTTATTGCGGTGACGTTGTGGAGCGCTATGTTCTCTTTGAGCCAGTCGATATCGTAGAATGACATATCAAAGGTTGGTTCCTCGCCGTGAACCTCGTCCATGTCTATAAGGAGAGGATCCTCAATAATGAGGTCGTCTGGGTCTACCATGGTGAGGGTAAGGAAGGAGGAGCCAAACAATCCAAGGGCGCCTGCGAAGTACGCGTCGACATCGCGCGTGACATGTGAAATGCTCGCTCCGAGGGAGTTCTTAATGGAACGGTTGAACTCAAGGATCTGTTCCTTATAGAGCTCAGCGTCCGCAGGCCCTATGAATCCGGACGCCACCCCATCCATGACCTGTGCTATGGTGAAGTCAATCTCTTCAAAGCTGTGTTGAAGGTGGCGTGGAAGTTCCTCGTTGACGTAACGTGGGGCTACCGTCGCCGGGCTGTTGTCCAGGTAACTAAGGTCAAAGACCACCGTGTCCGCGCCCATCTCGCGCAGGAACACAATGGCATCTGCCAGAATATCTCGGGGCCAGGGGAAGAGCCCAACATTTTCTATGGCCTCGTCGTCTACCTTTATGATGAGTACCGAGTCGTCCTCGGTCAAGGAGGGAATAGCCCGGAGGAACAGGTCATAGACCCGATGGTCCAGGGTTGTGAGCAGGAGCAGCGAGCACATGAGCACCGCCAAAACCGGGACAATTATGAACAGGTACCTTTTCATGCGGTGATTCTACTGCGCTTTGTCTGGGCAAGGCAACGAGGTAATTCTGGGGCAGAAAGAGTTAATTGCCCATGAGTCAGAAGACTAATCTTCTAAAGTGCGGTCGGACTCGCGGATAGTGTGCGTGCGCGTAAAGGCAGGCTCGCTGCTGACCGCAATTCCGTAAATGATATTGCCCTTGCCAATAATGTACCCTATGACACTACCTATGGTTGCTGGCACTGCAATGCGCAGACCAACCATTTCTATAAGCAGTATTGCGGCACTCACCGGGACATTTGCAATGCTTGCAAGGCTTGCCGACATGCCAGCCACGACCATGGACGCCAAGAGGCCCTCCTGACCCACCGCCACAAATCCCCCTAAGGCATTCCCGCAGGCAGCCCCCACAAAAAGGGCCGGGATCACTAAGCCCCCGCTCCCACCAAACCCAATGGTGAGCGATGTCGCCAGGATCTTGCCAGCAATCAGGAGCATGAGGATAGACAGCGGTTGTATGGTGACCAGCATGCTCTGAATCACATCTAGACCAATGCCAGCGGTCTGGGGTACGTTCGCAATGAGGAGGCCTGCAATCAGCGCCCCAAAAATGGGGGCCAGGCGTTGATATGGGAAGAGACTCGCAAGCTTGCGGCTCAGTTGGAAGGTCCTCATAAAGAGTAAGGCCGCCAGGCCAGCAACAATGGCAGACAGAAAGTAGTAGTGGAGATTGGTGACATCGGGCACGTACTCGGGAATGAGCAGGAGCGGCTCGGCATTGTCCAGCAGACTGTAGACAACAAAGCCCATGGTGGAAGACAACATGGCTGGAAAAAGGTCTGAGTAATGCAGTGAGGACTTATACAAGACCTCTACCGCAAAGATTCCCCCTGCTAAGGGCGAGTGAAAAGCCGCGCCCACCGCACCAGCGGCACCACAGACGGTCAGAATGCGCCGATCATGCACCGTGAAGAAACGCCGCACTGGTGGCATTCTATCCATAATGTTTGCAATAGAGCCGCCAATGAGAACCATAGGCCCTTCAATTCCACCGCTTCCGCGGAAGCCTAAGGTTGCCATGGAGGCCAGGAGCTTGGAGATTGCGGTTTTCCGCTCAAGGCTCCCGTAGCGGAGGTTTACGGCGGTGATGTAGCGGTCGGTGCCAAAACCCGCTGCTTGCGGATCCCACAGAAAAATAAGGACTGCAATGCAGGCGCCAATTGCTGGTGTAATCCAGAGTGGGAGCACCACCGTTGCGTCGCTTACCATAGTTATGCCGCGGCGCAAGGCAAGCGCGCCCAGGCCACCGCCAATGCCAACGAGTGACGCAACCACACCCCATTTGAGAACATAGACTGATATATCGATAATGTTGCGCTCTAACCGTCTCACGTCGTGTGCGAGCATAGCGCTCACGGGCAGTCGTTGCAAGAGGCCTGCCGGAATTCATTGGTGGCGTTTTGTATTGACAGCCTGCGACAGGCATCATACCGTGAGCAGATGAGAGTGTGGATACTTGGTGCAGGCACCTTAGGCGTATTAGTTGCAGATCATTTTGTGCGTGAGTTGCACGATGTCGTCCTTATAGAGCGCGACCATGCCGCCGCGGGTGAGGCCCTGCGCAAGGTAGACTGCAATGTTGAGATTTGTGACGGTACCGATCTCGCCGCATTGCGGAGGTTGTCCATTGACCGTGCTGACTGTTTTGTCGCGGTCACCGGTTCGGACGAAGTGAACATGGTTGTGTGTGGGCTGGTTGCGCACGCCTTTAACATTCCATTGAAGATTGCACGCGTCCGTAACCCTCACTACGCAATGGGGATCTCTGGTGATCCAGAGCTCTTTGGTATTGACCATGTTCTGACACCAGAAATAGAGACTGCGGCCTCCATTCTTCGCTCGCTGGAGTATGGGCCCATAGGGCAGATAGCCGCGCTGCGGCGTACATCGTACTCCTTACGAGAGGTACAGATCACAGCTGACGGCGGGCTAGAAGGCGTGACACTCAGTGCGTTGCGCAAGAGTTGTTCGCACCCCTTTATTGCGCCCATGCTGACTCGAGATCGCGAGTACGTCATAGTGGGTGGTTCAACCAGTCTACAGCGAAACGATACGCTCTACGTATTTTCTACCGCTGAGGCCTTCCAGGAACTGCTTGCTCGTGACGGTGGACGTCAGACCGAGCAACGCGGGCGCGTTCTTATCCTTGGGGGCTCTCTCATTGGCGTGACCTTAGCCCAGTCTTTGTGGACGCAAAGCGGAGAAAAGGCACCGAATGACCGAATGATCTCGCGCATGATGCGCCAGCTCCAACGTCAAATCTCCGGGCATGTGACAATTGTTGAACCTTCAGAAGCCCTATGTGAACAGGTCTCGCACCTGGTGCCGGGGGCAGAGGTCATAAACGCAGATATCCGAGATGAGAATAAATTCACGGCAGAGGACTACAAACGCCACGACGTGGCAGTTGCAGTAGGCACAAATCAGGAAGCAAATATTGTGGGTGCCTTGCATGCAAAGGTGAAGGGGGTGCCACGAGTCGGGGCGGTGCTCTATCAGGACGGTTACGCCAGGATCGCGCGTAGTCTAGGGGTAGATCTGCCGGTGAGCCTGAGGAGCTGTACCGTTAGTGCTATTGCCTCCCATCTGCGTGGTGATGCGGTCAAGGCCTTGTATACCATTGCGGGCACGAGTATCTCAATTGTTGAGGTAGTCCTGGCTGAGCGCAGCGCATTTAACGGTGTTCCACTCAGTCGTGCTGCCTTTCCTCGGCAGACCTTGATTCTGTCCATTACTCGTGACTCAAAGGTGATCATACCGGACGGAGATGAACTCCTCATAGCCGGAGATGTTGTAGTTGCGTTGACCCCGCGCAGCAATGAGTCGACCCTCATTCACCTCATTCGTGCAACGCGACAAATGTCCCGCACAACGCGTTAGCAGTGCTTGCGGCGCTCGTGGCGACTCGCACCCGGTTGCAGCCAACGAGCAGTCACCCACTCCGGATCACACCGGGAAGGTGAGCGTGATCTGCGTGCCGTGGACGGACTCTATGCGTAGTTCGGCTTGCAACTGCGAGGCCAGCATCTGCACCAGAGAGAGCCCAAAACCACCCTGGGTCTGGGGGTCAAAGTCCTCGGGAAGGCCAATGCCGTCGTCCGCAACCGTGAGGCGTACCTCGCTGTTGTGCAACTTGGCCAATACCTGTACCTTGCCTCCGCACCCACCCTTAAAGGCGTACTTCATGGTATTGGTGAGCAGTTCATTCACAATAATTCCTAGCGGGAAGAGCTGCTTAGCCCCAAGCGCAAAGTCGTCCACCTGTACCTCCACATTGCAGCTGCCTGATTCGTCGTATAACTCAAGCACGGTAGAAACCATGTCCTGCAGGTAGTGATCTACCCGGATTTCGCCAGAAACATCTGAAAGGAGCATGCGTTCATACAGGCGGCTCATGCTGCCTACTCGACCCGCGGCGGCTTCCAGGGCCGACACCGTTTCCGGATGTGTGGCGTCCTGCGCTTGTAGGGATAAAAGACTGCTAATAGAGCTGAGGTTGTTCTTAATGCGGTGATGTGTCTCCCGCAGCAGGAGTTCCTTCTCCTCAAGTTGCTGCTGCAGCGCTTCCTGGGCATGGTGCTTTTCACGGTTTTCAAATAGCTGCGCCACAAGTGAGGCAACAGTGCTCACAAAGGCTTCTTCATCTGGTGTCCAGGTTCGTTTGGGGCCAATGTGTTCGCATGAGACAACGCCGGTCAGCTGCCCACCAAGCACAATGGAGGAGTCCAGCAAGGAGCTTATACCGCGCGGTTTGAGATAGCGCTCGGCAAGTTCAGCGGTGCGGGGGTCACTGAGTGCGTCGTGGGCATATACCTGACTTCTGGTCTTAAGTGCCGCAAAGTAGCGTAAGTGCTGCGCAACAAGAACAGGCTCAATAAGGTCACCCTGCGTGTGTTCGGAGGTGTCTGCTTTATAGAGATCAAGGCACTCCAAAGATTCTCCGTCCTCCGAGAGTCTCCAAATGCTGGCGTGTTCTATTTCTAAGGTAGCGGATACGACCTCGGTTATGTGCTGCAGGTTCTGCAGCAGATCTCCGTCGGCCGCTGTAGCGCCTACGGCAAGCTCGGCTATGGCGCGCCGCTGTGCGGCAGCTCGCTTGGCCGCTTCC
>REEM01000044.1 GCA_007695055.1 Spirochaetaceae bacterium
CGCCAAGGTAAACACTGCGGCCGACCCTTGAGGCAACACGAATCCCGGGATCATGACAATGCCGGTGAATACAGTTCCAATCAACGACATATAGAAAAGAATAAGCAGGGCCGAGTCGTGTTTACGGGCCTCGCGCAGACTGGTTATGGCGAATCCTGCGGTAACGGCCGACCCAAAGGCAAATAGGTCGCCAATATTCACCGTACCAAAGCCGCTTCCGCCACCACCTATCACAAGCACAATTCCCACCATAGTCGCAACCAAATACCACAGAAACACCCGCGGCGCGCGCTCCTTATTCACAAAAGGTGCAAGCACAAAAACAAATACCGGGTAGGTCATGTTAAGCATGTTCGCGTTGGTGACGGTGGTAAACTGCAACCCCGAAAACAAAAACATAACTGCAGTAGCGTTGAATATTGCGCGCGCTGCCACAAACCGCGGCGAGACTGGTCGCAAGGGAATCCGCCGCGCCCATACATAGGAGCCAATAACCAACATCCCCAGAGAAAAGCGGGCAAAGGCAATTGTACGGCCGGAAACCAAGGAGTCGGCGGTAGCCAACTTCACCGATGCGGTGGCAAGTGCAAAGAACAGTGAGGATAGCAGCACCAACAGCACACCTTTTAGGCGCGATTGGTCACGGAGTGGAACACTTTTGGTCGGCATGATGTGGCCACTGTATAAGCCGAGCGCCGTTCCGGCAAGTCCCCAACAAGACCGGCCCGACAGAAGTGTGCAGGACAGGTCACACATGTGCCCCCTTCACCATCCTCTAGCCTTAGTGTATTCTCGCTGGCTATGAAACTCTCCGCATTTGGCGAAAAATTTACTTCACACACTGGTATTCTTGCTCTCATGGATGATCTCGGCCGTGCTATGAGCGGCAGCGAGAAAAAATACATGCTCGGCGGCGGCAACCCGGCGCATTTGCCCGAGATGAATGCACTCTGGCGGCGCCGCATGGAGGAGATCCTATCCGACGGCGACCGCTACGAACGCATGCTCGCAAACTACGACCCTCCACAGGGAAACTCAGCCTTCATTTCCGCCCTGGCCGGACTGCTGCGGCGCGAGTATGGGTGGGACATAGGGCCTGAGAACATAGCGGTAACCAACGGAAGCCAGGTCTCGTTCTATATCCTGTTTAACATGCTTGGTGGTTTGAGCTCAGACGGTGAGCGGCGGCGCATATTGTTTCCGGTCATTCCCGAGTACATAGGCTACGCCGACCAAGGCACGCATCCCGAGGACTTTATTGGCTTGCGCCCAAACATCGAACTCATTGATGAACACACCTTCAAGTATCATGTCGATTTCTCCACAATGAAGGTTACCGAGGACATCTCAGCCATCTGCGTTTCCCGGCCCACTAATCCTACTGGAAATGTTCTCACCGACGACGAGATAGTGCAGCTGGACAGCATTGCCCGCAAGGCCAATGTGCCGTTGATCATAGACAATGCGTACGGGGATCCCTTCCCGGGCATGATCTTTGAAGACGTTCAACCGTACTGGAACGACAACATCGTCTTAGGAATGAGTCTTTCCAAAATTGGGCTGCCCTCAACTCGTACCGGTATCATTGTTGCCCGGCCCGAGATTGTGCGTGCGGTTTCTTCCTGCAACGCCATTCTCAGCCTGGCAAACGGAAGTGTAGGTCAAACAATTGTCACGCCCTTGATTGAGTCCGGGGAGCTTCTGCGTTCGAGCCGCGAGGTTGTGCGTCCGTTTTACCAGGAGAAATCCCGGCGGGCGGTGGAGTACCTGAGGGCGAGCTTTGGAGAGGACATTCCCTATGCGGTGCACAAGAGCGAGGGCTCACTCTTTCTCTGGGTGTGGTTCAAGGAACTCCCCATCACTACCCTGGAGCTGTATGAACGGCTCAAACGCCGCAATACGATTGTGGTTCCGGGCCGCTATTTCTTCTTTGGTCTGGAGCATGAGTGGGGGCATACGGATGAGTGCATTCGCATTAATTTTGCCATGGCAGATGAAGATGTGCGCGCTGGCATTGCCGCAATAGCCGAGGAGGCTCGCGCCGCCTGGGGCGCCGCTCGGAGATAGGTGGACTGCACCGTATTGGTAAAATGCTGCTATTTGGGACTTGACGTAGCAAGATATCCGGTGCATTCTCAGAGCTATATGGAAAAGTCCCGCGCGGCCGACGCACAACCGCGCAGGAACGGAAAACTGTGCGTGTGTTGACGGATAGAATTTCGATCACGCTCGCCTCGCGAGATCACTTCCTGTTTCGGCTTCTCACCCAGAACTCCAATCCTACCGCTCGGGACAATAGATTACTAGCGGCCGCAAGACGGTCGCCGAGACAGGACGGTTCCCATGGGAAAGAAGCTTTACGTTGGTAACATCAATTACGACACAACCGAAGACATTCTTCGTGAGACATTCACGGAGCATGGCGAAGTCGTGGCGGTCAACCTCATCACCGATCGAATGACCGGTATGCCTCGCGGATTCGGATTCGTCGAAATGGGCAGCGACGAAGACGCTCAGAAGGCAATTTCGGCTCTTGACGGTCGCGAGATTGACGGTCGCCGACTCGTCGTTAACGAAGCACGTGAGCGTGCCGGTGGCGGCGGTGGTGGCTACGGCCGGCGCTAATACCAATACAGAGTTTACCAAAAACCCCGGCGTAGCATGCCGGGGTTTTTTTATGGGCCAAAGTCGTTATGAGCCGAGGTCACTACGAGGAGTCACCCCTATGGGGAGTAGCCGCTGCGCGCTATCTGCCTTGCTTGAGTAAGTACAGGTCGAGTGCATCCAGATAGTCGAGCACTTGCTGGCTGTAACGGGCTGCTTCACAGAGCTGCCGGTAGGTATCCTGTGGTTGGACACCCAGTCCAGCTCCCGCCACACTCTGCATCCGCAGCCGCAGAAACAGCATTGCAGCGTTATAGTAGGGTACGCCTGCACCATCACAGCGGCGCAGCAGTTTCTTGTCTTCACTGACCAGCGCCAGCTTCTCTGTCTGTGCGGTAGAAAACAAGAGCGAGTCGGTGTCGGGCCGCCTGTTGTGTGTTGTTGGAATGCAGGCTGGACGCACATCAATACCGGCATGAGCTATGAGCGTATCCCCAACCTCGTTCGCCACTTCCTGAATGGTTTCACATGGCAGCTCGGGCATAATCACCTGTAGCAACCCAGCCTTGTCAAGAATGATCAGCGTTGAGGCATCAAGTAAAAACCTTTGTTGAGCGGCAAGTCGCTGCAGGGTCGCGGATAGTTGTTGTTCGTCATAATAGCTGCCCCCTGAACCCATGACCAAATGGTAATGGAAGATGATTGCCGCCACAAGTCGGTGAATGAACCGTGCTGGCTTGTGTATCTGTTGAGATTCTGCAAGAATTGCTGTTGTTGTGAAGGAAAGAATAGTTACGATACTTGAACAATTCGGCCTCTTTTTCCTCTTCTGGATGCGTTCTCTCGGCTCGGTATTTCGCAGACCTTTTCGAGTCCGCCTCATACTCGAGCAGATGGAGCGGATTGGGGTGGAGTCGGTACCAATCATTGGGCTCTCGAGCCTGGCCATTGGAATGATATTCTCCCTGCAGATGGTACAGCTTCTCCAACCGTTCCGTGCTGAGATTGCGGTTGGTACTGCGGTTGCCGTCACCCTGGCTCGGGAGCTGGCTCCTATCATCACGACGCTCATGCTCATTGGCAAAAACGGTTCGGCCATGGCAGCGGAGCTCGGCACCATGCGAGTTACTGAACAGATCGACGCCATGGAAACGATGTCGGTGGACCCAATACACTTTCTCACCGTGCCCCGCGTAATGGCCTGTATTGTGATGTTCCCAATGCTGACCCTCATGGCAAATGTTGTTGGGGTGTTCGGCGCATGGGTCGTGGCGGTGTGGGCCATGGAGGTAGAGTCGGCCACCTACCTTGAGCAGATGTTTACTGTGCTGCGCGCGCGAGACGTCCTGCAGGGAATGTTGAAGGCTGCGGTCATGGGATATATGACCGCAATAATCTGTACCTTCTACGGCTACCACGCGGAAAATGGAGCACAAGGGGTTGGCGAGGCTTCTACCAAGGCAGTAGTTAGCTCCTCGGTGGCCATACTCGTTGCCGACTACGTAATGGCCATGATTTTCTGGGGATAATGTTATGAGCATGATACGGGTAGAGAATCTGCACAAGTCCTTTGGAAGCACCGAGATCCTTCGCGGCGTGAGTCTGGATATAGAAGAAGGCCAAATCACCACCATTATTGGACAGAGCGGAACCGGGAAGAGCGTGTTTTTTAAGCATCTCATTGGTATACTAAAACCTGACCAAGGGAGAATTTGGTTTCACGATACCGAGGTTACGGCTGCGGACACCCCTACCTTGGTAGAAGTTCGCACCCATTTTGGGTACGCTTTTCAAGGGGCTGCTCTATTTGACTCAATGAGCGTTGCAGAGAATATTGCATTCCCCTTACGAGAGGTGCTCGGAGTCACGGACAGAAAGGACACTGCCCGCCGTGTTGGTGAAATGCTAGACTGGATTGGCTTACCGGGCATTGAAAAGAAGCGCCCGGCAGAACTCTCGGGCGGAATGAGAAAACGGGTTGGGGTAGCTCGTGCCTTGGTCACCAAACCGGACGTACTCTTGTTTGATGAGCCAACAACCGGGCTGGATCCGGTACTTGGAGAAACCATTAACGACTTAGTAGTTCGTGTGAACAAAGAACTGGAGTTAACCTGTGTGGTCATTACCCACGATATTCAGGCATCGTTTCGCATTTCCGACAAGATAGCCTTTCTGCATGAAGGACTTGTTGCGGTTGAAGGCACGCCCAAGGAGGTTGCCCGGTCAACCCACCCAATTGTGAGAAAGTTCATAGAAAACTCGTTTAACGAACTGGAAGTATAAAGGCCATGAATCGACTTGCAAAAATCGGACTATTTTTTCTCATCGTCGGCGTTGGCGGAATCGCGTATATCCTCCTTGCGGTAGATCAATTTGACAGGCAGGCGACCTACGAGGTCACGGTTTTCATGGACGATGCAATGGGGCTTACGACCAACACTCGCGTGAGCATGGCGGGCGTTCCGGTTGGTACCATTCGTTCAATACAGCTTGAGGACGGAAAGGCCAAGATCACGCTGGCAATTGAGGAGAACGTCCCAATCTATGAGGATGCGGTTGTGTCCAAGCAGGCCTCATCATTGCTTGGAACCTCGGTGATTTCCATTGATCCCGGAAGCAGGGGGGCGGCCTCAATGAGGGACGGTGACACAATACACACCGTTATTACCCGTGGGGACTTCGGGGAGACTTTAGACGCCGCCGAGGAGGCAGGAAAGGAAATGGCCCGTGTGCTAAAGGAGTTCCGCGAGGAACTCATGACCGAGGCTGCTACTCAGGGCATAGCTGAGATCATAGAGAACCTGCGTCAGACCTCGTTGGCAACACGAGAGCTGCTTGATCAGAACCTGCGTCTTCTCGCTGGAACCCTGGAAACAATAGACCGCTTTGCCTCCCGTGTAGAGGGGCAGACCCCAGATGAGCTTG
>REEM01000233.1 GCA_007695055.1 Spirochaetaceae bacterium
ATCTTACCGCTCCGGCTTGCGTCTCTCTCAAATGGACGACTGGACTTCGGACGCACCGTTGCCATTTGCGGCATGTGATCCGGGGTCTTGATGGTTGCCATGATGTTACCACCGATAGCTGGCCGGGTTTGTAGCAGGAGTTTGGTCTCCGGATGGATTTCCAGCTGCGTACAGTCGGCGGTAAGACCGGTGTCTACTTGAATGGCAACATAGGGCATTACCACACGACCAATGGTGGTTGCCGCAGCAAGTACCACATGTGGACTGTACTGCTTGATCAGGTCCGAAAGTGTGTTTGAGTAGGTCTCGTTCTGGAAATTGGCCAGACGGGGATCGTCAACGAAGTATACTTCATCGGCGCCACGCTGTATCAGTTCCTCAAGAGCCTCATCCGAAATATTATGTCCCATAAGCACCGAGCAAAGCTTGGTGTCGAGATCTTCCGCGAGTTTTTTACCACGTGAAAGAAGCTCGAAGGAAACGCCGCGGAGTTTGCCTTCAAACTGCTCGGCGAGAGTCCATACATAGCTCATGTTATTCCTCCTTCTGCTTTATTAAACGAGCTCACGTTCTTTCAGCCATTCAACAAGCTGATCGACCGCAGATTCAAGCGCCTCTTCCGAGTTCGCCTTTACAATGGTACCGCTACGGGTAACTTTGGGGGTCTCGATCTTAACGACCTTGGTGGGAGAACCTTTAAGCCCGAGCTTACTAACATCTATTGTCATGTTCTCAGTGCTGTACACTGGAATTTCGGTCTGGCGCGCACGCTTGTTGCCGCGCAGAGTCGGGAGTCTAGGTTCTGCAATTTCCTTAACAGTCGTAATGACTGCAGGAAAAGGAACCTTTACGACCTGGTAGCCTTCTTCCATGAGACGCTCACAGGTGATGCTGTCCTTTGTGACTTCCTTGACGTGAGCCACGTAGGATACAACTGGGAGATTCATCCAGGCACCAACGCCCGGCCCGACCTGTCCAGTGTCACCATCGGTTGCACGCTCACCGGCCAGAATCAGGTCAAATTCGCCCATTTCATTAATAGCCTGTGTAAGGGTGTATGAAGTTGCCCAGGTGTCAGCGCCGCCGAATTTGCGGTCTGATACCAATGCGGCATCGTCACAACCCATAGCCATGCACTCACGCAGCGCTTTCATTGCCGCCGGGGGGCCCATGGACAACGCGGTTACCTTGCCACCGTGCTGCTCTTTGAGGCGTAGTGCGGCCTCAATTGCGTAAAGATCCAGAGGGTTGATAATGGTTTCAAGTCCCTCGCGAATCATCGTACCGGTTTCCGGATCCATCTTTACGTTGCTGGTCTCCGGAACCTGCTTAACTAGTACTATGATATTCAAGCTGTTCCTCCTAAAACTGTAATTGCGGGTATTGTAACATATGTTTACTCATCCGAGAAGCTATTTTTTTATCAATAAGGTCGATCGAAGATGTCGAAAAACAACTAAAAGAGGGGCAAACATCAATGAACCAAAATAAACTATTAAAACAAAACATCGTTTCAATACTATCTGTGATTAAGACAACTTCGGCGGGCCCGAGCCCGCCGAAAGTGTGCGCACGCGCACGTTGTGAGGTGCTGCAGATCTGCAGCACCCCCACGAATAACTTCTTCTTACATTGGGAATGACCCGAAGGTCACTGCCAATGTTCCGATGATACCAACGATGATAGAGTAGGCAGCTGCGGGTAGGAGGTTCATTCGAATAACCTTGCCCTCGCTCCCAAGTACACCAACCGTGGTACATGCTGCAACAACGTTATGTACGCAGATCATGTTACCGGCCGCACCACCAACTACCTGAAGTCCAACGACGACGATAGTTGAGATACCAACCGATTCAGCTACACCGTACTGGAATCCTGAGAACAGGATGTTTGAAACGGTGTTACTACCTGACATGAAGGCACCAAGCACACCGATAAACGGTGCAACCATGGTCCACACACCTGAGAAGGTGCGGCCTGCTGCGCTTGAGATAACAATCATCATGCCTGGCAGATCGGTCGGGTTTCGACCGGAGTTCAGCATGACCTGAACCATTGCAACGGCAAAGCCGAGAGCGATGGCGGCAGGGATAACCTGCTTCACTGAGTGCGTAATGGTTTCTTTAATTACATCGCCCTTCATCTTGTGAAGACCGAAGGTAATTGCAGCAACCAACATGAACGCAACAGTACCGGGCAGGTATGCCCATTGCAGTGCGTAGTTCAAGCTGGTTCCAAGAACACCACTCCAGCGGATGGTGACGGCCTCACTAAGAAGTGCTGCCTTCACCGGTGGAATTACCCGAGTGAAGACGAGGATTGCCGATACAAGAATGTACGGTGTCCATGCAACAACTGGTGAGAGATCGCCGTCGGAAACCGCGTCTTCCGTGCCCGGCTCAAGGGTACCAACCCAGGAGCTGTCCCACGCGGTACGATTTGCAAAGTCCCACGGAGTTTTTGGCTGAAGGAAGCCCGACTTCGCTGCCGGAATACAGATTCCAATTGCAATGAGTCCACCAAGCAGTGATGGGAGCTCAGGCCCTACGAAGATTGCAATAAGCACGTAGGGAACGGTGAAAGCAAGGCCAGCGAAGATTGCAAAAGGTGCAACCTCAAGGCCGTCCTTGAAGCTTCGGTTCGCACCGAAGAACTTTGTTAGCAGGGATACAACCAGAAGCGGCAGGAACACACCAACAATGGCGTGCGGAACTGCTGCCCAGATACCTACCTGGTGCAGGAACTGGCCGGTTGTAAGGCCTGCGCCTTCGATTTGTGCCACGATATTCGGTGATCCAAGAACCGAGGAAACACCACCGATGATCGGGGTTCCAACCGCACCGAAACTAACCGGTGTGCTGTTTGCAACAAGCGCCATGGCTGCTGCTGCAAGCGGTGGGAAACCAAGTCCGACCATAAGAGGTCCTGCCAGGGCTGCAGGAGTACCGAATCCCGCTGCACCTTCGATAAACGCACCGAACAGGAAGGCAATGATAATTGCCTGTATTCGGCGGTCAGGGCTAATACCGTGAAAGGTTCGATTGATTGTGCGAATTGCGCCACTATTCTTCAGGGTGTTCATGAGCAAGATTGCTCCAAACACAATGATAAGAATATTGAACGCGTTAAGCGCACCGAAGATCGAAGCTCCGGCTAACCACTGAGCAGGCATTCCCCAAACCAGACCTGCAAGCAACACTGCAACGACCCATGCTATGGGCATTGTGCGCTTTGCCGGCTGATTCATGAACACCATCAAGACGACTGCGACCACGATTGGTAGGGCCGCTAATAGCACCAACATTAATTGTCCTCCTTAATACGACATTTGGGTGGGTTGATTGCCGGTTTGCATGCTATGGGCACCATAGTCAATTGTCAAGAAAAAATGTATTCAGCGTAACAGTTGTTCCAGATTGTGAAACGCTGTCTCATTGTCCTGTTTCACCTTGTAGCTATTGCCCTGGTTTTGGGCTTTACCCCGTATTCGGGTGTATGATACAGATTGAGTTCAGCGCAAAGGGGGTGAGAATGCAGGAATTAGTTCGATTTGGTGTTTCTATGGAGGCCGATCTTCGCGACCGCTTTGACAGGTATACCGAGACCAAAGGTTTTGCGAATAGATCTGAAGCAATGCGGCGCTTGGTACAGGACGCACTCCGGGAAAACGTTGAGCGGACACCGGATGGTCGCGTGGCTGGCACCGTTACCTTGGTCTATCCAACGGGTAGGCGTCTCCCATCGGTTCCAACGGCCGAGTACCCGAGCCTTGAGATTCTTTCTAACCTTCAGGTGCATGTGAGTGACACAACGCTTATGAAGATTATTGTGGTGAGAGGAAGGTATCGCGATGTATCGGCATGGAGTGAGCAGCTCTTGGGTGTCCGCGGCATGCAGGGGCGTTTCACCGTAGCTGCGCTTGACGATACGGTCACCAGCGAAGTTTGACCATAGACCCGCCCGGACATATTATAGACGGAGTTGTGGAAGAGTTCGCTCAGCAATAGAGCGACAATTGAAACGCAGGAGGAGACCATGTCGTCTTATACTATGGTTGATGAAACGGTGCTTGAGCAGCTTCGTGCTGTGTGTGGTGCGGAGAACGTCAAGGCCGACGAGAAAACACTCAAAGCCTTCTCACATGACAAGGTGACGGAAGAAAAGTACGCTCATAGACCCGATGTTGCAGTTTTCCCCGGCAGTACTGAAGAAGTTGCTTCGGTAATGAAGCTTGCTAATGAGCTCGGGGTACCGGTGACACCTCGAGGTGGTGGAAGCGGCCTTTCAGGCGGTGCAGTGCCAGCGGCAGGCGGAATTGTGCTTTCTTTGGAGCGCATGAATCGTATCATAGAAATAGATACGGATAACCTTTTTGCTGTGGTTGAGCCAGGCGTCATTACCAAGGAGCTCGACGGTGAGCTAAAAAAGCACGGCTTGTTTTTTGCAGGCTATCCTATGAGCGAGGAGATCTGTCATCTTGCTGGCAATGTTGCGGAGAACGCAGGGGGCGGGCGCGCGGTCAAGTACGGTGTCACCGGACGTTATGTACTCGGACTACAGGTGGTGACCCCGGAAGGCTTGACGCTCAACCTTGGAGGCAAACGAGTCAAGGATGTCACCGGTTATGACTTGATCAGCCTTTTTACCGGGAGTGAAGGTACACTCGGCGTTTTCACCAAACTCTACATTAAGTTGCTGCCGCGACCCAAGCATCGGCTCGCTCTGTTTGGATTCCTTCCGACTCCCCTGACCCTCAACAAGGTATTACCCGCGTTGCTTGCCGACCCGGAGGTACAACCCTCATCAATTGAGTTCATGGACGCGCTCTGCATTGAGTCAGTTAAGCAAACGGCTCCAAAGAGTGATGTAGAGATGACGCCCGGTGGTGCAATACTGGTTGAAGTTGACGGGCCGACGCTTGAGCAGATTGAAGCAGAGCTGCAGAGAGTTGAGCAGATTCTGACGGCACACGGCGTGAGTGGAATTCGTAAGGCCGAGAGCGAGGATCACCTCGAGGAGGTTTGGAAGGTACGTAAGCAAGTGCCCTGGGCCCTTATGCGAATTGCACCTCATCAGTCTCTTGAGGATATATCGGTTCCGGTATCCACCATTCCTGCGATGCTAGACGAAATCCGTGACGTGAGCACTCGATATGATGTTCCTATTCCTTGCTTTGGACATGCCGGTGACGGCAATCTCCATGCGACACCCCTTAAGCCGGAGTCAATGTCGGTTGAGGTCTGGCTGGAGACCCTTCCCAAGTTGCTGTCGGAACTGTATGTGAAGGCGGCGGGTCTTGGGGGTACCATAAGCGGAGAGCATGGAATTGGACACAAACGCAGTGGCTACATGAAACTTGTGCTCGGGGAAGCTGAGCTGGATATCATGCGGCGAATCAAGCGCGCAATTGACCCGAACAACATTATGAATCCGGGAAAGATACTGGTTGATGAGGACT
>REEM01000156.1 GCA_007695055.1 Spirochaetaceae bacterium
GAGCTACGTGACGAGCGGCGGGAAGCGACCACACAGCACACGCCTAGCGCACCTGGACGCCTCCTCCGAGTAACGACGGCAGTTAACCGTAGATAAGACGTTTTCGTAAGTTGGCGGAAGCAAACTCAATGACCATAACTACCAGAATGATTCCCCACAAATAGGCCCCGGCATCGCGGTAGCGGAAGTTGCCAATGGCAGCCTGGAGCTCAAATCCGAGACGTCCGGCACTAATGAGGCCCAAAATAATGGCGTTTCTTACGTTGATATCGAAGCGGTACAAGGAGTGGGAAACGAAGTTGGCAAAGAGCTGGGGAACTATGCCAACCCGGAGCTTTTGAACTGCCGTAGCTCCGGTCGAATCGAGCGCCTCTAATATTCCCTTGTCCATATCTTCCACGGACTCGGTATAGAGTTTGGTAATCATTCCCGTAGAGGTGAAGCCAATAGTAAGTACGCCGGCAAACACCCCGGGGCCAACTACGCGAATGTAAATAAGACCAATGACAAAAAACGGCATAGTCCGAATGAGCACCACCACGACAGTGACAAGAAAGGCAATTACCGAGTTCGTAATGTTTCTACTTCCTAAAAAGCTCAAGGGAATTGCAACGAGAGTACCAATAAGGGTGCCCAGAAACGCTACCATGACGGTTTCATACATCAAGTAGGGTACGTGAAACGTCTGAAGGGAAAAGAGCTTGTCCCAGGTTGGGTTAATCAGACCCCGAAACATCCTGGTTACAATATCCAGACCCGATGCGCTCACCAGTGGTCCCTCAAAAGCTGGAATGCTCCACATGAACAAGAAGAGTATTCCCACAGTGATGCCCAGTTTAAGAACAAGGGTTTTGGGTCGGTTTTCATAGCTCTGCAGTACTTCTGGGGAGTAGTCCATACTATGCCAATCTCTTTCGAAGGTAGCGCGACAAGGTTTCAATAAGAATGATAACCGCGAAAAGAACAAGCAGAATCATACCAACATCTTCGTACTGGCGCCAACTGATCCGGTCGCTGAGGAGTAGCCCGATGCCTCCTGCTCCTACAAAGCCGATAATCGCTGCGCTGCGGACATTGATCTCGAAACTATACAATACAATAGACAGGTAACTTCCCAGAATCTGAGGAAGCACCGCGACGCGAAAGGCCTGCAGTCTGTTGGCGCCGGTAGATTCGATAGCCTCATAAGGAGCCATGTCTACCGTCTCAATTACTTCGTAAAACATCTTTGCGACAATAGTAAAGGTAAAGATTGAGAGAGCAACGAGGCCTGCCATAGCCCCCATACCGACAATGAACATAAGCATGGCCGCATATACGAGTACGGGAATAGTTCGAATAAGGGACATGACGAATCGAACCGATCCATAGATTGCCGGAGTTTTGACGATATTCGATGCAGAAAAAATAGCTGCAGGAACGGCCAGTACCGAGCCAATGAGTGTTCCGCCCACCGAAAGTTGGATAGTCTCGATCATAGGATTGGTCATTCGGGGAAAGAAACGAAAGTTGGGCTGCAGAAGACGCGAAAGAATGCGCCACATGTTATTCAAGTTGCCGAAGAACTGTACCAGGTCGATATTCGAGGCCTCAACAGCGAGAACAAAAACAATCACCATGGCCACACCAATAAAAGCCGAAAACGGGTAAGGCGCGGTAACCTCAAAGTCCTTTGTTGTATAGGTTCTCGCAGCCTTGGAAAAGTACGGGGAAAACATCTCCTGGAAAAGGGCTATGAGTTTTCTCATACGACCTCAACCTTCTTAAACATAATGTCGTCCTCGGTAAGCTCGCGGTTGTAAATGCGTTTCAAGGTGTCTTCGGTCACCGCGCTGGTAGGTCCATCAAAGACTATCACGCCGTCCCGGATACCAATTACTCGTTTCACAAACTTGAGCGCTACATCAACGTGGTGCATGTTCGCAATTATCGATATTTTGTACTCCTCGTTAATCCTTCGAAAGTCGGTCATGATCAGATCTGCGGTCACCGGATCAAGAGATGCGACTGGTTCGTCGGCGAGGATGATACTGGGGTCTTGGGCTAGGGTTCTTGCAAGGGCAACCCGTTGCATTTGACCACCCGAGAGCTGGTCTGCTCGGATGAAGGCCTTGTCGAGAATGCCTACTTTGTGGAGGGCTTCAAGAGCGTCGAGTTGATCTTTTTTTGAGTAGTACCCAAGGATTGAAGCAAGGAAACCTTTGTCGGCAATTTTCGCTCCAAGAACATTTTTGAGCACCGTCGTTCGAGGCACCAGGTTAAAGGATTGAAACACCATGCCAATGTGTCGGCGGAACCGGCGCAGTGGAAAGCCAGTGAGTTTTTCGTCTACTCGGGTACCGTTCACCACAAGTTCGCCCGAGGTAGGTTCGATCATCTTGTTTACAAGTCGGATGAGGGTAGATTTTCCTGCACCACTTAAGCCGATGATTGCGACAAACTCACCTTGGTTTATTTCGAGCGTAATATTCTTGAGAGCCACGGTGCCATTCGGATATCGTTTACCAACATTCCTGAACTCGATCATGCTCGTGCGCTCCTCGGTAAAAAAAACGAAGGCTCGTTACTCACGAGCCTTCGTAAGGCAACTGGTAAAACTAGTTTCCGAGAATGATATCCTGGGCAATCCGGGCGCTTTCGTAGTCGGCATCGGTTACTCGTGCGTAGCCCGCGTGGCTGTACACCGCAAAAATTGCCAGGCCTGCTTCTGTTTGCGCCAACTCAATAAAGGCATCCTGAAGGTCGCTTGCGAGCTGAGGGCTCACGGTTTTGTTGGAAATAGCAATCGTGTCGTTGAAGATACCAGGAGTCACAATAATGACATCTGTTTCTTCCCAAATACTGTTGCTTCGGTTGTATCCACCGTCGCCTGAAGAGCTCCACTGTGTCACGTAGTCTCGTCGTGCGTCGGCATAGAGGGAAACCACGTCGTAGGTTCCGGCGGCGAGGCCCGCCAAGGAGTTTCCGTACCCACCGCTTGGGGCAGCCTGGGCAAGGTCAGAAACAAACCTGTTGTGGTTCTGATACATCCATACCGAGGGGAATACGGTTCCGGCAGAGGAGGTAGCGCCTTGGACTCCCCACTTTGCACTATTCAAGTCTTCCCAGGTTAAGGTCTGTCCAGAGTTCACTTTTTGGGCCAACTCCCGACCCTTAGCTGAAGGTCCTGCGACTACAATTGATCGGTAATAGGTGACTTGTTGGTCTACTGGGAGGGTTGGCTGCTTATCGTTCCAGTCCTGAGGATTTGCTGAATCCTTGGATAATCCGTTCCTGGTAGCAGCAAGAATAACGTCGATATTTCCATCCGCTGAATACAATGCGTAGGTACCACCGGGAAGGAATGCGATATCCGTTGTTCCTGCATCGAGGGCCTCACCGGCTGCTTCGTAGGTAGCCGATACTTCAACAGTAACTGTCTCCAGGGCTGTGTAGCCTTGTTCGACCAGTTTTGCCTTGAGCAGGTCTTGAAGGGGGCCTACAAACTCAAGAATTGCCTGGGGGTCGCGGGAAAAGGCACGAATGTGATCTTCAAGGCCTTGACGCTGCTTTCGGCAGATTCCTCTGCAGCCGGGGTGCAGGAAACCACCGCGAAGACTGTGAGAATTAATATGGCAAGAGTCAGAAATCTCTTCATTGCATTTTTCTCCTTTTGAAACGACTAAACACCTATATAATTGGTTTTGCGGGCTTAAGCAATCGCCAAAACTGTTAGATTGTGATGAAAATAGGAGGAATTACTCAATGCCTGTGCAATTCAAAATTATGTACACCTCCGACACTCACGGACGCCTCTCGGCCTACGACTTTATCTCCAAGTCCTACGGAAACTTCGGCCTTTCTCGATTTTCCTCGTATGTAAAGGGTTGTGAAGATCCATATCTTCTTTTGGATAATGGGGACATCTTACAGGGCTCCCCACTCCTTGATTACGCCCGGAAAAATGACCTGCCGTGTCCGGTTTCGGCGGTTTTTAATACCCTTGGTTACAGCTATCTTCCCCCAGGAAACCACGACTTCAATTTTGGCCTCGAGCACCTTCTGAGTTTTCAGTCACATTTCTCGGGAACCGTTCTCTGCGCAAACATCCACAAGGACGGGAAGCCACTTTTTACCCCCTTTGTCATCCACGAAATCTGTGGAGTCAAGGTGGCGGTCATTGGATTGACCACCGAGTACATTCCTTTCTGGGAACGGAAGGAACACGTGGAAGGCCTTAGCTTTCTAGACGGGATATCTACCGTGGAGGAAATTCTGTCGGTTCATCGCCTACGGGACCTGGCCGACCTTGTTGTCGTTCTCTACCACGGCGGATTTGAGAAAGATATGAAGACCGGGGCCTCCTTTGGAAACTCGACGGTGGAGAACAAGGGCTATGGGCTTTTTCAGATTCCTGGGGTCGATGTATTGCTTACCGGCCACCAACACATTCCCCAGGTCTACACGAGTGCTGACGGTAGAGTCGCCCTCCAGACCGGCTTTAACGCTCTCGATGCGGGGGTGGTCGATGTCGTAATGGAACGCGAAGGGGATCGGTTTGTCCTTCAACGTTTAGAGGCGAGCCTCATTAGGCTTGAGGACTATCCGGTAGATCAGGAAATTGAAGCCCTATTGGAACCCTTGGTACTGGAGACCAACACCTACCTGAGCGAGGCCATAGGCACGCTCACGACCGACATGAGAATTACCTCACCCCTTATGGCCCGGGAGCGGAAACACCCTCTTTTTCAGCTCATTAACGAAATGCAGCTTTCCCTGACCGGAGCCGATATCTCGTGCGCCTCCCTTCCGAATGAGACTCACGGCTTTTCTCGGGAGGTGCGCCGAAACGAGGTCGCAATGAGTTTCCCCTTTGAAAATGACCTGGTAGTAATGGAGGTGTCGGGCAGGCAACTGCGCCAAGCGCTTGAGCAGAATGCCTCGTATTTTGCTGTGAATCATGGAAGAATAGCAGTGAGTCCGCAGTTCCTCCATCCAAAAGTTGAACACTACAACTACGACGTCTACGACGGAATCTCGTATGAGATCATGGTTCGTCAGCCTGTAGGAAAGAGGATTTCCTCGGTCTTTGTCGGCAATGCCCCGCTGGATGATGAGCGGCTTTATAGCCTTGCCCTCAATTCGTATCGGGCTACCGGGGCTGGCGGATTCCATGTCTTTCAACAAGCCAGGATTCTGCAGAAGTATCCGGTTTCCTACTATGAACTGGTGTGCGAGTATATTTCTGCCCATCCGGACCTGACGGTCGATGTACACGAAAACTTCAAGCTGTGCTTGTAGGAAGCCACTTCTAACGTGTCCTCGACACCCTTGGAGCGCTGGGTGTATTTTATACGTAGGGCAGGCGCGGAGGATGAGGTTATGAAGAAGATCAAGGAACAAGAACCTATGATTGCACGGGCAGATGAGAAGTACCGGAGTTTCATGAACGACGAAGACTCCT
>REEM01000142.1 GCA_007695055.1 Spirochaetaceae bacterium
CTTCATTTGTATCTCCGTCACCAATGAGGGCAAAGACACGTCCTGGGAGCCCCTTAAGTCGGTGTCCAAGAGCTATTCCAACCGCAGCCGAGAGTCCTTGCCCTAGCGATCCTGTAGTCATGTCAATTCCTGGGGTTCTATTCATGTCACAGTGACTGGGGAGGTTTGTTCCACCCTGGTTCAGGGTGTAGAGCATGTCCTTGGGGAAGTAGCCTCGGTCTGCAAGCACCGAGTAGAGTGCCGGTCCGGCATGTCCTTTGGACATAACGAACTTGTCGCGGTCTTCCCAGGCGGGCAGCTCCGGATTGTGTTTCAGATGTCGGTAATACAGCAGCACCAGGATATCAATCACCGACATTGAGCCGCCAACGTGGCCAATTCCAAGGTGGGTAATTTCCTCCACCGTGAGTCGGCGTATTTCAATAGCCTTCTGCCGAAGCTTCCGCAGTTCTTGCGCTTCCATAGGGACTCCTTGCTTGGTATATTATGCTGTTTTCTTTCTGTAAGTAACTATGAAGCAGGTGTGGCCACCTGTCAAGGGTGTATTCACCAAAGGTCTATTCGTGTATCATCCGAGTGTACAAATACGAGTTCCCATGGTATCCTTTTCAAATGTTTTTTTCGCGAAGAAATTATTATGAACTACGCTTTAAGAAGTAACGATATCCGCCAGGCGAACGAGAAGCTGGTACTGAGCCTGGTCTTTCAGAATAAACTCATCTCCCAGTCCCAAGTGGTGCAAATCACCGGACTCAAGGCGCCGACCGTGTTTCGGATCTTTGCAAAGCTGGAAGAAGCCGGGTTCATTCACCCCTGCACCACCGAGCAGCTCCCCGACGGGCCGGTTGAGTCGGACAGAAAGGGGAGGCGCCCGAGTTACTACTGCGCGGAACACTCAAGCGGCTACGCGGTGGGGGTGGATTTTTCCAGCATTGGTGTGTCGGTGATCCTGGTCGATTTCGGGAATCGCGTCATTCATCAGAATAGTTCAGAGTTCTCCGACAGCCCTGACCGTGGAACGACGTTGGCTCTTATTGAGAGTATGATCTCCCACGCCTTATCTGAGACCAAGGTGGATAAGAGCGCATTACTTGGAATCTGCATAGCTGCCCCCGGTGTCGTGGATACCGAAAGCGGCGTTATTTTGGAGTATGCTCGAATTGACGGCTTAAGCGGCTACTCGCTGCGCGATCATTTTGAAGAGATCTTTGAGGCTCCAGTCTATGTTCACAACAATGCATCGGTTATCGCTTCCGGCGCCTATTACTACGGTGCCGCGCGGGTAGAAGATAGCTTGCTCGCGGTCTTGGTTCGCTTTGGGGTGGGCGCCGGTTTAGTGAGCCATGGCGAGATCTTTCTCAACGGTACCAACACCGCTCTGGAAGTTGGGCGCACTGCGGTGTGCTCATCCTCAATTGAGGATGTCGTGGGGAACCAGTCGACGCTGGAGACGGTCGTTGCAGAGAGCCCTCTGTTGAGACGTCTGCAGGAGCATTACCCGGTATCAAGTTGGACTGAAGTAGATGAGCAACTCACCTCTTCACAGGTAAACGAAGTTCTGGAGGCGGAGCGCCTTACCTTTGCCATGAGTGTGCGTAATCTGTTCCATATTTTTCATCCCGACGCAATTCTGCTTATCTCGCGGTATGCCCTGCTTTCGGAGTTCCTTGCGGACGCTGCGCGCAAGGCCCTGCCTGAGGTTCGAGTGCTGTCTATGGTCTATGATCCGGTCCAGGCTTGCTACGGCGCCACCGATATTGTATTCCAGCGCTTTTTCCGCGTTACCCCTACACAAACTCCGCGTTCATAAGCCGAGCAACTCGGCGCAGGGTGTCACGGTGTTTCCCCTCAACCACGCAAAGGTGGTGCGGCATTCCAATCTGCACCATTTCTTCAAACCAGGTGCGTATATCTACCTCATTGGTCTCGAACAGGCCGTTGGTTGCCATGAGTTCGCGCCTTGGCGTGATGCTGCGGCCCTCAAGGGCGGTCATACAGTAACCGTCCTGGAAGCGCCACAGTCGGAAGAGTGTGACCTCCATGCCAGCTCTGATTGTGGCTTCAACTACGGTCGGCTTGCGATTGTTAAACTGTACGCCCAGCCGTGGGGCTCCGGGCGAGCCAGCTGGCTCACACAGTTGAAACGGCGCCGCGCCGGTGTGCCAGATTGCAGCGGTGGTGCGGTCGTGTTCTAACCAGTCGCTCAGGTACACCGGGCCAATTCCCAGGCTCTCGGCAATTCGTGAACAGATGGCGCCGTCGACATCGCCCTCCATGGCAATAGGCATTCCCTCCGAGACCAAGGTGGCAAGTGCCAGGTACGGCCAGTGGCCGGTTACGGTGGGTAGGTCGGGCCAGCAGCGGAAGGCGAGCGCGTCCAACCGTTCCTCGGCGTAAATGTTCGTGAAGGCACGATAGTAGCGCGCCTGCATCTGCAGTTCTTCGCTCGCGTCCTGGCTGAACCCTTCACCGAGCGGGATCTTAAGCTCGCTAAGCTTCCGCAGATCCTCGGCAATTTCGTCTGTGGAAAAGCTCTCAACGCGCGCGATGAGTTCTGGCGTGCTCATGTGGTAGAGCTGAGACTTCAGCTCGTTGTTCAGGAACACCGGGTCTGCGTGAAAGTCTACAAATCCGGGGGCGTGGTAGCCAATGAGCCCAAGAACCCGGCCGCATGTGTTTTGGGCGGCATGAACTGCAGCCACCGACTGTTTGAGTCGCGACTGTGCTTCCGGGTCGTCGGGGTGCCCGTACACGAACTCAAGTGGCTGGCCCAGTTGCCGCAGCGTCGCGGCCATGACGTGGGTGCCTACAAGTGAGTTGGCACTAATCATTGCGCCGCTTTGCTTTTCGGTGGTGGCCCAGAGGACAATTGGCTTATCCCAAAGCCGGGCAAGGAGTGGGGCTAAGCGGCCGTCCGAGATTGTCGGCTGTACGACCACAAGCGTAGTGGCACCCTGGGTTCGGCAGTACTCAACGGACCTGCTGAGCTCCGCATCGTCTGCAATGTTGTCTGAGGGTGTGTGAACCACCCATGGTAGGGTTCCGAGAAAAGCCTTTATTCGCGTAGCTACATCTGCGCCCCAGTCCGGATCAAATCCGGGGCGCTTTCTGCCCATGATCAGCAGTCCTATTGACGGCGGTGCTACGTAGCTTCCTCGTTGCAGTTCCATGCCCATTCCTCCAGGTTCTCGTGGTCTCATGCCGCTCGGCTATATTATTTTCAGAAACTAAATAAACCATAGCGCAGAAACCGGGAGTGGTAAAGCATTTTTTCCTTGGCTTCATGCCTTTCGGCGATTTCGTGGAGGCAGACAGTTTTCGGAGTTACAGTCGGCCCTCGAGCTCAGCGATGTCTTCACAACCGCGCACCATGCGTGGCGAGAAGCCGAACTCATGTTTGAAGGCTGCGGCAAACGCACTCACGGAGTTGTAGCCTACTATCGCGGCGGCCTCACCGACATTGCACCGACCGTCGGACAGCAGCAGGAGAGCCCCCTGCATGCGCTGCGAACGAATGAAGCCAAACACGGTGGTACCGAAACGTTCTTTGAATCCCATTTTGAGCTTGGTTCGGTTCAAACCCACCGCCATGGCGAGTTCCGTAAGGCTTGGAGGATCGGCGTAGCCCGAAAGGAGAATGTCACGAGCTTCTTCAAGTAGATCAATGTCGCGCCGCATCAGGCGGGACTGTCGTGGCGCATGCGTTTCATTGGTGAGCTGCGCAAGTCGCAGCGCGGCAACCTCACAAACCTTTGCCTCCAGGTATAGCCGAGCAAGCCCCCCTTGGAGCCTACAGGTGAGCATCTGGCGAATTGATAGGCCCATAGCAGTGGTAGCTCGCCCGCGCAGGTAGAAGGGCTCGCCGCTGTCGCGGGTAAACGCCCGCTTGAGTAGCTCCGGCACTGCTTCCTGGCTGTCCTGGAAGCAGGACTCTATGGTTTGGGCGTCAAGGAAGAGGCAGAGTTGGTGAATAGGAATGTCAGGGTGAACTGTCTGGGTGCCGATAACCGAAGGGCCTAAGATAAAGGAATCGGTTTGGTGGAGCATAATTGGCTGCTTGACTCCATCAATACCAACCTCTGTTGGTTTCTGCAGCAAATGGAAAGGAAAGGTAAGATACTGGGCCTGGTATCCTATCTGCATGTTGGTCATGTCCCGCGCGTTGGAGCAGTTCCAGTCCAGGAAGCTGGTGCCTGCTCCGAGTTGGGTCATGTGCAGTCTTCCCTCGCCGACCTCCTCGGGCACCGGCAACGAGACCTGGGGATCCTTAGGTACGGAGGGGCTAAGATCCAGACTCAGCCCGAGCATTCTGTGAGCAAATTCTATATGCAGGTCGACGCTGTCGCTCTGTTTCACCGGTTTCCTCCCGTCTGAACTGCTGGCAGCACCACCTTGATTATACCATGTACCTCCTCAGTCGCAAAAAAAGAGTTCAGCGTTGACAGTCCGCTGAACCCGTGTTGTAGTTATTTTATGAAAGAAACAAACAGTGAGCTGGTAGAGAAGCTCTCACGGCTTCGTGCACTTATGGCTGAACAAGAGCTCGGCTGTTGCGTCTTGCGACGTACGGCCTCTCTTGCTTGGATTACCTGCGGCGCTCGCACCTGGGTGAATACTGCCAATGGCGAGGGGCCTGTCACGGCAATTGTCACGCCTGAGCGCCACTTACTAGTGAGCAACAATATTGAGTCGCCGCGTTTGGCTGAGGAAGAAGGTCTTGCTGCGGCTGGCTGGAGTATAGAGTCCGACCCGTGGTACGGCCCAGCTCGGAGCCTACCCGACATCCTGCATGCCTACGGGGTGGAGGCGGCGAGCGGTAGTGAGTTAGTCATTGGGTCTGATGTCCCCCTGGATGTTCCCGGCCTACGGGCAGTGAATCTTGGCGGGCAGCTCGCTCGTGTGCGATCACAGCTTCTACCGGTTGAGCAGGCTCGTGCTGCTACTTTAGGAGCAGACTGTGCTACAGCGATGCTGGAGGCGTGTGAGGCCGTTGCCCCCGGGCAGAGTGAGTACGATATTGCGGCCCTGCTGTGGGAGCACACCCAACGGCGCGGGATTCAGGCGATTGTGAACTTGGTTGCGGTGGATGAGCGCATTCATTCCTACCGGCACCCCGTACCCACAGCCAAGGTGTTGCAGCGCCACGCAATGCTGGTGCTCTGCGGGCGGCGCGACGGACTGGTAAGCTCCCTGACCCGGCTTGTTCACTTTGGCCCAGTTCCCGAGGATATCAGGTTGTGGCAGCGGGCGGTAGCGGCGGTAGATGCGAGCATGATTGCCGCGAGCCGCCCCGGCGTCACAACCGGAGAGGTGCTTGCTTGCGCGGTGCGTGCCTATGCGGAGGCAGGTTTCGATGGCGCATGGAGGGAGCATCATCAGGGTGGGGTAGTTGCCTACGAACCGCGTGAGTATCTGGCCCTTCCGGACTCTGGGGACCTGCTTCATGCGGGCATGTGCTGTGCCTGGAACCCATCGCTGCCGGGTGCAAAGTCCGAGGACACCATTCTGGTAGAGGATCAAGGCCCGCGGGTTCTCACCGAGATTCCTGGGTGGCCAATGCTTGATCCGCCGCAGGGAGCGCCGGACGGGACGCTGCTCCGGCCGGACATTCTGGTGCGTTGAGACTCACTGCGCTGACCGAGGCGGAACCCCGCCCCGCGACCACCGCGACCACCGCGACCACCGCGACGGAAACTCCCCCGCACCCCCCGCACCCCGCGACCCCAAACGGGGGTGGGGGACACTTTAAATGTGGCTTGCCAATCACAACGACGCTGTAGGCAAAATGCTATCATTATGATATCATTTTGCCTACAGTGCAAAATATTTCTTTACGTAATGTGCCAGATAGTCTCCACAACCGGCTCAACCTCCTTGCGATACGAGATCGGCGAAGTCTGAACAGTCAAGTTCTTGTGACTTTGGAGTCTGCATTTTCCGAGTTGAGGCGCACGCCAAGTACGCAGCAGTGGCTTCTTCCCAGAAGTACCCAGATTGAGCTGTGGGAAGGGCTCGCGGGTCGTTGGAGTGAGCGCGACCTCCACGGGGGTCCGTGAAGTGTTGTTGCTCGATACCGATCTATGTTTGGCGATCCTCAAGGGCGACCGAGGGGTGCTCTCCCATCTACAGGACGACCCGGACCCCGTAGCTATCTGCTTTGCAACGGTTGGCGAGCTGTTTGCGGCGGCCTATACCTCCACGGCTGCTTTGAGGAACAATCAGCTTGTCCAGGAGTTTCTCCTGACAACACCGGTTGTGGAGTCTAACAACGACATTGCCGCGAGGTTCGGCCGACTCCGAAACCAGGGGAGCCCAGGAAGCCAGGGGAGCCCAGACAGAAGTGACACAACTCTCTACATTGCCGCAGCAGCCTTGTCCAACGACGCGACACTCCTGACCGGTAGGCCTGAGGCGTTTCAAGGGATTCCTGAGCTCAAGCTACACATCTACCGGTGAACGCTGTGTAGGTCTTCGACGCCGGTGGTCGCTGTTAGAGCCAGTGAGCTCCACGGCGTACCTGTTCGGCCCACCAGTCAAGGTCGGCCTTCCAGTGCTCACGCGCGTCGGCGCCGACATGCCAGTGGGTGGCCTTGAGCACTATAGCCCAACCGTCCTGCACAAAGCCTCCGAGGAGTCCAAGATCCTGCTGGGCGTTCCACCAGTCCTGCACACCGGCCGCGGCCGGGGCTGCCTCAAAGAACCGCTCACGATAGTAACTCAGGCATTGGTCCTTGCTCACTGGAAGCAGTGGCGAGTTGGCGCCAAGGTAACGTCCCAGCTCCACCGCTGGCGGCGCACAGGCGGCAAGCTGCCAGTCAAGCAGCACCACCTTGAGCGGATGTTCACGTTCGGGACTCAGCGCCAGGTTTGAGTGTCGGAAGTCGCCATGCACCAGGGTGGCGGGATAGCGCCGCAGCGCGTCACACAGCGGCGAGGAGTCCTGTACCAGTGGCCCTATGACCTGCATGACATCGACAGGCATGACCTCGTGAGCCAGCTCCCAGCCCTCAAGAATGCGCGCTGGAATTTCTCCGCTATGACCGCGGGCAATCTCGGCTCGTGCAGTAGCAGGTGAGAACATGCCGTACACGTGCTCCGGCCTGCAGAGGCCAAGCTCCTTGGCTGCCAGTGCGGGGTCGTCCAGAAACTCGGCATGCATAGCAGCGGCGGCATCCAGAAAGAGCCGGTTTGCCTGGGGGCTGAAGGACATGCTGGTCATGAGAGAAGCGCCGTAGTCCTGCATGAGAACTGCCCACCCTGCGCCGTCGGAGCTACAGGCCAGCACCGGCGGCTCACAGACTGCAGGCAGGCGGTCAAAGAGACCCTGCGTCCACAGGCCCACCGAGCGGCAGTGAGTATCCTCGGTCACGCGCATGAGCCAGTCCCAGTCGGCCGCCACCCGTTTGAGCACCAGTCGGGGGCCAGGGTGGCCCCCGGGGCCGAGGCAGCTGATGAACTCAAGGCTGCTCCCGGAGTGGGCAAAGCCCGCATTGAGCGGCAGGCGTTCCGCCGAGACAACATCGACCCCGGTGATCCGAGTCAAGGTCTTGGGGCTGAGAAGTTCATCAAGGTTCGAGAGCAGGGTGTGCTGCATGGTGTTCCTTGTGGCCGGGACGCGGCGGCGGTCGAGCCTAACGGGCGAACTGCGGCAGAAACTCCGCAAACTCGCGCAGCATGTGATCAAGAGCGCCACGTGCGCTCTCTACATCGTTCACCACCGGATCCAACAATATAGCCTGCATGGCAAGGTCGCGGTCACCGTGTACGCATGCATCAACCACCAGGGAGCTGTAGGCAAGCTCGCGGCGGCACAGCTCGGCAATGCCCTCGGGTAGCGCGGGCATGGAGAGGCCCACCACGCCTTGACCACAACTCACGCCCGGCACCTCAACAATGGCGTCGGACTGGAGGTTTGGGATAAGACCGTTGTTCGGCAGATTCAACTGATGAACGAAGGTGTTGAGGTTGTAGTGCACGCCTTCAACTATCTCCGGCACGCCTTCAGTGCGGAGTTTGCGTAGCTGCTCAACCGGCTCCTCACCAGAAACGACCTTGCGCGCAAGTTCACGGCGCACCTCACGACGGGCATGGTTGCCGCTGAAGCTCTGGGTATGGAGACCGTAACGCTCCCACGGCTTCTTGACGGGGTCGTGAACAAAGGGGAGGAACTCACAAAGGTGGCTGTCGCTCGGCGTCGGCATGAGGCCAAAGATCTGATACATCTCGCGTGAGAGCGGCTCAAAGCCTGCTCGCTCGGGGCGCATCCAACGTTCCTTGAGTGCCGGGTAGAGATCCTCGCCGGTATGCTTGTCGCGGATATCGTAGGCCCAGGAAAAGTGGTTAATTCCGGCAGCCTTGATATCCAGGTGCTCAAGCCCTGCTGCCATGAGTGGCTCGCGGAAGTGACGGGTCTCATGATTGGTGTCTATTTTTACGTCGGCGGGTACATCAACTCCGTAGAGATCACCCAGCAGGGCCATAGCCATGGCGTAACCCCACAGCAGCTGATGGCACATGCCTACCACCTTGATCTTGGTGTAGCGCGTAACCGCCTGTGTCAGCCGGATCAACGGGTTGACGTAGTTCATCATCCAGGCGTCGGGGCAGAGCTCCTCCATGTCACGCGCAATGTCCAGAATGAGAGGAAGGTTGCGCGCGGTGTGCGCCAGGCCTCCGGGGCCGCTGTTCTCGGCGTATGGTTGGTGAATGCCATACTCACGAGGAATGCGCCAGTCCTTTTCCCAGACCTCCTCGCGTGGGCCAACCTGTACAGAGACAATGACAAAGTTCGCACCGGGCAGGGCCGCGCGGCGGTCTTCGTGCGCACTGATGCTAGCGTCCGTTCCCCATTCGCTGTTCATTACCTCAGCGAGTTTGTACATAAGATCAAGCGCAACAGGGTCGATATCTACCAAACGCAGATCTACCCCTCGCATGCGCTCTGAACGCAGTATTGCCGAGATAGCGCGTTGTCCAAAAACGGCGCTCCCTGCTCCAAGAATGACAATGACCGGTGCCTTCTGCATACTCTCTCCCTCTGTCCGCCCTGACTCTCTGAGACCCATGCGCGGCTAATTAGTTCCTAACTGTAAGAAACTATAGACTACCCGCAGTATTGAGCAGAGGTCAAGCAAGAATTCAACCGGATTGCTCGTTGTGCTACCCGCCTTCATGCCGCTGCGTTTACACCTGAGAAGCATCATGCTACTATTTGAGTTCTTGGTTATAAAGCCAGCAACTACAAAATAGCGGAAAGTGAGACAAAAGGAAGAACAATGAGCGACGAACGCAAGGGCCGCACGAGCAATGCACCGGGTGAGGCTTTAGGTGCCGACCCTCAAGACCTCCTTCAATCTGCCAAGGCGCGCCTGCAGCAACTTGACCGGTGGAATGTGGTACTCAACAAAAGTGGCGACAGGTTTGACGTAGAGACCCGTAGTCGGCTCCAGCAGAAGATTACGCACCAGCGTGCTTCTGTGCTTCGCAGAATTGAGAGGCTTCAAGAACAGGCCGCCGGTGCTGGTGCAGCCGCCGGACCTGCGTCTGTTGGACAGGCCGCCAAGCAGACCGAAATAGAGGCCGCCCCGATCCCCCAACCGTCACCGCCAACCGTAGCTAAGAAGAAGCCGCGTCGGGCACTGAAGGTTGCGCTTGTGGCGGCAGTAGTCGTCGTCGTTCTGCTGGTTGGGGGTGTCTTTTTTGCCTCACGGCAGCTCGACTCCTACGCCGAGACACTGGTTGACCAGGAACTTACTCTGCTCATTGAGCAGTCAGGCCTGAGCCAGCTGATAAGCTACGACCGGCTGGAGGTCAACACGATCCTTGGTCAGGTGCGCTTCTTTAATGTCTCGTTTGTTTCTGCGAATCCCCGTTCACGTGCACATGCCGATGAGCTCGTCATTCGCATGTCGCATCAGGATCTTGTGCGCATAGCTCGCAACCCCGAGACGGCTGTCATTTCCGGCCTTCGTGTTTCGCTTATTCATGGTGATTTTTCAGATAGTCACCGTGATACGCAACTTGGTTTTGATGAAGCCAGCCTTGCGGTTGCTGGCCGTTTTCCCCTGGAAGACATTGAGCGGCCGGAAGGCTTTGTGGTTAGCGAGATCAGTTTTGACACACAGGGCCTCTATCTTCGCGATGCGGCAAGCGGCTGGAGCGGCCGAGTTGAAAAGGTAGGCTACACGCTGGCTGGGAACCTTGTTCTAGAGAATCTTGAGAACAACCCTCACCTTGCGCTTGAACAGCTAAGCGGTTTCCAGGCCCGGCTGTCCGGGACGAGTGTTGCCCTTAGCGGCCCCCGGGCCGAGGAGCTGCGCGACATACAACGAATGCTTGGCGAGCACGCCTGGGTTGCCGAGTTGGAGAACTGGTTTATTGAGGAGAGCTCACTCAGCATGCTGATAGACCCCACAGCCTTAACCCTTGAGTCCTTCAGTTTTGCGTCGCCCATGCTGCAGTTTGACGGGAATATGAGGATCGATCTCGACGCTCGCTTTGAGCCAGCCGGGTTTGAAGGTGAGATCCAGGTTCGGGACATACACAGCGGCATGCGGGCGGCGCTGAGTCCCTACATCGCCATGACTGAGTACAGGATCCCTGCAGACGGACCCTTCACCGCCCGGTTCCGTTTCGACCCGCTCACCGGTCCAAAGATCGAGATACGCTAAGGAGCTTGGAGAGGCCTGCGGGGCATGATGCCCGAGCAGCAGAATTGCGGTGGAACGACAGGCCACTGAGTACCCCTGGAATGGGCCTTGCTCGAAAGAATCGTCCCGCAACTGACAAGGTTGTGATAAACTCGAATCCATGAGTTTTCGCGCACAAATGCAAAGAGTAGCTTTTATTGACCGGAGATTGCGGTACAAACGAGACTACCCCTCTGCGGCCCGCTTTGCAGAGGACTATCTTAATGAAGCTGGCGACTCCTTCTCGGTTCGAACCTGGAAGCGTGACATTGAGTTCCTGCGTGACCAAGGCGCGCCTATTGAGTATGAGCCGAGCCAGCACGGGTACTTCTATACCGACGAGAACTTCCAACTTCCGGCCTTGAATCTGACCGAGGGTGATCTTTTGGCCATTCTGGTTGCAGACCGGGCGCTTTCGAGCTATCGCAACAGCCCGTTCTACGAGCGGTTGCGTACGGTGTTTGAGCGCTTGTCAGCGTTTTTACCGGAGCGCGTCAGTGTGCATACTCATGACATGGCTCACCATGTAAGCGTGATCTCCGAGCCGGTTACCGAGATCAACACCAAGGTCTGGGCCACGCTCCAGGAGTGCTTGGAGCAAGAGGTGACTGCTCGCATTCAGTACCAAGCGCCGAGTTACCAAGAGTCGGTACCCCGACTCGTTGACCCCTATCACATTGTGGGTCACAAAGGCGAATGGTATTTGCTTGGGTGGTCACATCATGACGAGATGGTGCGCATTTACGCGCTGGCGCGAGTGAAAGGCTGCCGCATGGAACGGACGAGCTTTGACCGCCCCAAGGACTTCCGGCCGGAAAACTATATCGACCCTGGTTTCGGGGTATTCGTCAAGGAGCCAGAGCTCGATGTCGCAATCCGCTTTGACCCGCCTATTGCTTCCAAGATTCAGGAGCGCTTCTGGCACCCAAAGCAAAGCATAGAGCAACTCGAGGGTGGCAGCATAATCTTGCGATTCACCACGAATCAGCAGACGCAAACGCTGTTCTGGGTCTCGTCGTGGGGTCCTAACGCCGAGATTCTTAGCCCGCCCGAGCTCCGTACTCGCGCCTCGGAGTGGTTTAATGGGGCAGCGGCACGCTATCGGTAGACTGGGGTTACCAGTGCCCTGGGATAAAGCTACCCTTGACGGTCGCCGCCTCTCGGGGCAAATTATGGCGTAATGAGGAACCTACTTAGCCTGGCAGCTCTTTACCTTCTTCTACTGGCGCTACCCGCAGTTCTCCTCGAAGCACGTGAGTACCCCAAACCCGCAGCAATGGTGAATCCGCTGTATCAAGTGACCTCAGATTCTACAATACTCATGCCGTCGGGATACTATGAGTTTGGTCATTGGCGCTACGACTTCATTGGAAGTGACTATGACCTTTTTGAGGCGCGCACGAGTGGTGCGGCTACGGTGTTGCAGTACGATGCCCGTATGGCGGCGGGAGTGTTTTTTCGGTCTGTGCTTGGATCCGGGCCGGGTCCGGACGACTGGAATCCGCCAACCCGCATTGATTGGCGCATGGACGCCGTTCAGTTTGAGTACGGGGGGCACCTTGCGTACCGAGTGCCGGTGGGCGACCTGCTGTTCGAGTATTCCCGCTCGAGTTTTCATCCCTTCCGGGACGATGCGGTAGAGGGCTACACGGTCAACACCAGCGACTACCTTCGCGTAGGGTATATGCCGTCAGAGCTTGAGCGCGGGGCCACCACCTTTGAGGGGTACATAAAAAGCGGGTACGTGGATCTGTTTGATTTCTGGGATGCGATCTATGACAAGCCGCGAGCTTACTGGAAGACAACACTTGCCGCTGGCGCCGAGACGGTGTTGACTGATGGAATTCGCCTTAACGCCACTGGTGCCGCGGAAACCGGCAAGGTGAGCGCCTTCGGCCACCTGGAACCGTCGCTCCTTCTGCTCCGTAGCGGCGGCGCCGACCTTGACTTCTACTCCGAGCTTGGCTTGCGCTTCACCGGAGGCTTCGGGCAGCTGGACCTCTTCCTGCATTTCAGCCGGATTGGTGATACCGAGGAGCTGGCCGAGAAAGAGGTCGAGGCACGGCTTCTTGGGGTAGCGCTGCGACTTGCTACCCACCCCGGAGGTCGCCGGGACTAGCTACCCCTCAGCCTCGAGGTAGTCTTCCACAAGGCGGCGCACACCGCTCGCATCGCCACAGCTCATGGCACGCTCGGCGAGCGCTTTCACCGCGTCATAACGGGTGTGACGCACCAGATCCTTAAGACCCGGTACAGCGCTGGGATTCATGCTCAGTTTCTGGACACCCAAGCCTATCAGGAGCACCGCGGTTTCGGGTGCCGAGGCGGCCTCCCCACACACCGACAGTTCAATCCCAGCACGCTCAGCCGCGGCTACACTCTGGGCTATGGCCGTAAGCACTGCGGGGTGCATGGGGTCCGCGATATCCACCAAATGTTTGGCACCCCGCTCGGCCGCCATTATGTACTGCGTTAGGTCGTTGGTGCCAATGCTGAAGAATGCGGCGTGTTCTGCCATGCGGCTGGCCTGGAGCACCGCGGCCGGGGTCTCAATCATTATGCCAAGTGGCGGGAGCTCACCTATCTCTATCCCTTCGCCACGAAGCTCCGCGGCTGCGTCCTCCAGGACTGCGCGTGCCGCCTCTATCTCTTCTATGCGGGAAACCATCGGAAGCATGAGTGAAACACGGTGTCCAACAGACGCCCGGAGTATCGCTCGCAGGTGCTCCTTGAAGAGGGCTTTTTCCGTCAAGCAGAGGCGTATTCCTCGCAGGCCAAGAAAGGGGTTTTCCTCCTCAGGGAGCTGTATGTAGGCCAGTTCCTTGTCACCGCCTATGTCGAGGGTTCGCACCGTAACGGGTTGGTCGCCGACTGCGTTGAACATTTTGGTGAGCATCTGAGTCTGTTCATCCTCGGTGGGCGCGTTACGCCGTGACAGGAACATGAACTCGGTGCGTAGCAGTCCCACACCCTCGGCTCCGTTTGGGTTTACGTGATTAGCGCCAGCCAAGTCACCAATATTGGCCTGAACCGTAATGAGTCGCTTGTCAATGGTGTACGCGGCCTCGCCGCTACGCTGCCTCAGCTCCCGGCGTCGCGTGAGCCAGGTCTCCCGTTTTGCGTTGAACTCCTGTTCGGTGCCTGCATCGGGGTCAAGAATAACGGTGCCAGCGCGACCGTCAATAGCAGCGTTCTTCGCGGTTGCAGCCGCGTCGGCGGCAATACCGGCCACGGCCGGGATGCCAAGCGCACGGGCAAGGATTGCCGCATGCGATGTCGGGCCGCCTAGCTCGGTCATGATCCCCAGAATTCTCTCTGGGTCCAGTTGAGCGGTATCCGAGGGAGTCAACTCACGGGCATAGAGAATGACGGGGCTATCCGGCCCGGCAGCGTCCCCCGTGCCTTCTTCCAAAAGTTCACGTAACAACGCACGTCTGACGTCATGGATATCGACTGCACGTTGTGCGAGATAGGGGTCGGGGCTTGCAGAGTACGCCTGTGCGAGCTCCTGCATGGTGTCGGCGTAGGCGCGGGCGGCATTGTTTCCAGACTCGCTGACCGACTGAACAACCGCTTGGAGTACCTCGGGGTCGTCCAGAATGAGTTGGTGGGCCTTAAGGATTTCCGCCTCACCTGCCGCACCCCGAGCGCCCAAAGAATGGGCCTGCTTCTCCATACGGCTGCGAACCCTGTCGCGAGCAGTGTTGAAGAGCTCAAGTTCGTACTCGGCGTCGGCTGCGGCGTGATCCGGCAGTTCAGGTTCGGAGGTCTCTACACGGAGGAGGGGGCCGACCGCCCAGCCCTCTGAGATCCCAGTTGGCGTGCTTGGGCTGCTCGGGTGGTCGGTTGGGGTTTCGGCAACAGCGGCTGTCGCCTTGGTGCGCTTTGCTGCCGCGCTTGATTTTCGGGTCTCCGGGGGTGCCGCCGCTTCGCCAAAGTTCTCAGCCACAAGCCCCGAAATTCCTTTGATAGCTTGCTCGGATTCCGGGCCCTTGGCAAGGACTTCTATGGTGTCACCGTAGGTTACCGACAGGAGTGCTATGCGGTTCAGGCTCGCGGCATTCACGAACTCGGACTCCTTGCTCAGGTTTCTCACCATGATGTTGGCTTTGAACTTTGAGCAGGTTTCAACAAACTTTGCCGCTGGCCGGGCGTGGAGTCCGTGTTGAGTGAGAATCTGAAAGGTGTGTCCACCTTCCGCTGGCACATCTGAGTCCACTGCCACCTCGTCGGTGTCTTCGGGGGGCCTTCGGTCGGCCGGGACTGCGCCACCAAGTTGTTGTTGCTTAGGCATGAGGGCATCCATAGCCTCGGCAGTAACGGTGTCTATATCGGCTCCAATACCTATCTGCACCGCCGCTGCAACGGCCCCCTCTACGAGTGGAGCCGCGCATACGCGGACCAACTCAGCATAGTCCTCTCCCAAGAACTCCAGCGCCGTCTCGGCACTCAGGATCGCGCTTCCTAGATCCATGAGTATCAACACACCGTCGGGGGAAAAGACCGACTCAATGGCTTCCATTATCTGAGTGGCATCGGTGCCGAGCTCTTCGTGGTTGTCCCCAACCCCGCCCGCATGGGCAATGGGAATAGATGTTTCACTGACACCGGCAGCCAAGGCGGCTACACCTGCAGCGAGTTCGCGACTATGCGACACAATAACGAGACCAACCATAAAATTACTCCGCGTGAAGAATTTGTAGGGAAGAAATGCGAGCCCCAATGGGCCCGCATTGTACGTTTGACTTGTAACGACCTTTAACCGGCAAGGGTTTCCGAGGCGGCCTTCAGCATAAGATGTGTCGATGTCGCACCGGGATCCTGATGATCCTTGCTGCGCTCGCCCAGGTAACTTGCGCGGCCTTTGCGCGCGACAAGAGGGATGGTGGCCTTCATGCCGTTTTCCGCAGCCTCTACCCCAGCGGCCAGCATAGGGCCAATACCCTGATCCACAGCTGCCTTCATGGCCTCAATAGCTGGCAGCCAGGCGTCAACCATGGTTTTGTCTTCAAGTTCCGCCTTGCCTCGTGCGACTACTCCATCTACACCGGCCTCCAGCAGGTCAAGGAGTCCCTTGGCATCAAGCTCGGTCTTGCCTGCGGCTTGCATGCTCCCTTTGAGGAAGAATGTGCCGTACAAGGGACCAGATGCTCCGCCGACCGTCTTAATGAGTGTCATGGACACGGTTTTACATGCTGCCCCAATGTCTTCGGGCGCCTGTTGCTCTATTGCCTCAGCCACCTTGGCGAAGCCCCGTGCCATGTTAATGCCGTGGTCGGCGTCACCAATGGCGGAGTCGAGTTCTGTTAAGTAACTCTTGTTCTCGGTGTAGACATCATTGAGTTTCTGCAGCCACGCGACTACCGAGCTGGTCGTTACCATTGCCTACACCCCCCAGCGAAGTCCGGCCGTGTGTACCGGTGCGTCCCAGAGCTTAAGCATGTCGGGGTCTGCTTTGAGGAGGGTAATTGAGAACCCTTCCATCTCAAGTGAGGTGATGTAGTTACCGACCAGACGCCGTGCAATCTTTATTCCCTTGCCCTGAGCAACCTTCACAAACTCATTGTACAGGAGGTACAGCTCAATAAGGGGAGTTCCGCCCATACCGTTGATCATAACAATGGTTTCGTCGCCGCTCTTAAATGGCAGGTCGCTGATGACGGCCTCGCTCATAATACCGACGATTTCCTTGGCGCTCTTCATTTTCATTCGCTCGCGGCCCGGTTCACCGTGAATACCAATACCAACCTCAATCTCATCTACACCGAGCTCAAAGGTCGGCTTTCCGGCCGCTGGTACGGTACAGGATGTGAGCGCCATTCCCATGGATCGTCCATTTGCCTGACAGGCACGGGCGAGATCCGCAACCTTCTTGAGGTCGTCACCACGCTCGGCGGAAGCGCCAATAATCTTTTCTGCGAGTACGGTCAGGCCAACACCACGGCGACCTGTGGTGTACAGGCTGTCTTTTACCGCGACATCGTCCTCAATAACGACGGCCTCTACATCAATGCCCTCGGCCTGGCACAGTTCCGCGGCCATCTCAAAGTTCATGACGTCGCCAGTGTAGTTCTTCACCAGGTGCAGAACGCCCTTGCCGCCGTCCACGGCCTTGGTCGCCGCTTCCATCTGATCCGGGGTCGGAGAGGTGAAGACGTCACCCGGGCAGGCGGCATCGAGCATACCTCGCCCGACGAAACCTCCATGCATTGGCTCATGGCCACTGCCGCCACCAGATACTACACCGACCTTTCCCTGTACCGGGGCATCGGCACGCACAATGTAATGCGGTTCGTAGAATACTTTAATGATGTCGCCATGTGCGGCCTGCATCCCTTCCAGTGATTCTCGAACGACATCTTCCGGCTTGTTGATGAGTTTCTTCATTCCCTTCTCCTTAGACGTGAAATTTCCCGTCGGTAAATGTTACACCTCGGCGGCTCTAACGGCAATAAAAAAATCGCAAAAATGAACAACTGATGCTTGGTGGTGTGACGTTTGTTACCATCACGGCGTCTGCGCGTTGTCCGGTTGCTATCTACCTGCTTTGCGATCTACCCGCTGTCTGCTAGAGCCCCTGCGCTTCCCGGGCGTAGGACGTGGCATCGAGTGCCAGAAATGCAAGCAGCGTCACGAGGATATAACAGACACCCAGGGCCAAGGCCACGTCAAAACTCTGAAAGCCAATGAGCCGGTACATTGCTATTGGAAATGTGACGATTTCCCCGCGGCCAATAGTCAACACGGCCGAGAAGTCTGCCAAACTCAGTGAGAATGCAAATATGTAGGAGTTAACGACACCACGCCAGAGCAGCGGTATTTCCAATGTGAAGAGCCGGCGCACAAGACCTGCGCCAAGACTCTCGGCGCTTTCACTGTAGCGGATCGGCAGGGTTTCCATGGTGCTGCGAATGCCACGGAACACCAGAGGAAAGGACATAATGCTTTGAGTGAGAAGTATAAGCGTGAAGGGTGAAAAGGTACCAAACCACAGCAGGCGCATTCCCAGGCTAAAGGTCACACTCGATACTGCCAAGGGTAGGGTGAAGAGCGTATCAAGATATGCAAGGTGTTTCCCGCGTAGAACGCGGGCCGCGGCATACGCACCGGTCGTGCTGAGTGCCGCAGAGACCAGCGCAATCTGGAGGCTGGTGAGCACCACCTCGGGAAAACCGGCCCGAATGATCTCGGCAATGTTGCGGTCACCTATGTGCCCGACAAACAGCGCTCTGTAAGAAAGCAGGCTCCATTCACCACCAGGCCGAAAGGAACGGACAGCAATTGCCAGCAAAGGCGCAAACAAGAACAGCAGGATTACCAACCAGTACAGGAAACAGGTGACGCGCAGCGCAGCCGACACCTCGCTCCAGGCGTAGGCCCTGAAGCGCCGCCCGGCCTTGGTTACCGCGCGCCGCCGGTTGGAAACCCGCTGCAACAGATACACCGCCGTGCCACACACCACGATCTGGAGCAGCGCAAGCACTCCAGCGGCGGTGAGGTTGAGGTGGGTGAACATCTCCTGGTAAATTCGCACCTCAAGAGTGGCGTAGCGCACACCACCAAAGATCAGCACAATCCCAAAGCTAATAAAGCAGTACAGAAAAATGATGGTTGCTGCCGTCAGCATAGAGGGCAACAGCAGCGGAAGGTAGAGGTAACGGAACCGTGCCATGCGACTCTCACCCAGGGAGAGTGAAACCTCGCGGTATCTATCGTCAATGGCCAGCATCCCGGTAGATAGAATTCGCAGGGCCACCGAGATGTTGAACATGACGTGTGCAATGATAATGCCCACAGGCGAGTAGACCATGGTGAGGTCCAGTCCAAAACTGCGTTGCAGCAGTACTCCAAGCACGCCACTGCGCCCGTAAAAGCTAATGACGGCCAGGATCACAATGAGGCTCGGCAGGACAAAGGGGAGCAAGGTGAGGCTCTGCACCAGGCGCTTGCCTGGAAAGCGGACCTTGGCCAGGAAGAAGGCGCCGGGCAGGGCCAGCAGGAGCGAGACGAGGGCCGAGACTGTCGCCTGCCCGGCAGAGAAGCGTAGGCTCCGAAAGGTACTTGGCCGCAGTACGGTGGCGCGGACACGGTCTGCCCATTCAAGTAGACCGTGGTCAAACACCCCGGCGCCGAGCACACTCAGCACTGGGGGAATGAGCAAGGCGCCGAAAAGCAGCGCTATGAGTACAGGGCCGACTGAACGGCCCCCCGGCCCGAGGCCAGTTCTGGCACGGGATCCGGTCAAAGCTTCTGACCCACGCGGGCGAAGGGACGTCATCGCATTACGTCTTCCCAGGCCTCAAGCCAGTCCGAGAAGTTCTCGGCCACGTAGTCGGGATCAAGGTGTACCGAGGTCTCAACGGTCGGGCCAGCCAGGAAGGCCTCGGGTAGCTCTACATCGGGATGTATGGGATACATGATCTGCGACAGCGCAATAAGGTCCTGGAACTCCGGTGAGACAATGTAGTCGATGAGGCGCTCAGCATTGAGGCGGTTGGTAGCTCCGCGTACGATTCCGGCGACCTCGACCTGTAGGTAGGCGGCGTCGTCAAAGAGTATTGCCCGGTAGCGGTCGGTGTCCTCAAACTCGCGGTGGTAGGCCGGACTGGTCTCGTAGCTGAGCACAATGGGAGCTTCCTGTTGGGTGTAGAGACCGTAACCGTCGCTCCAACCACCGGTGACGGTGAGAATGTTCGGCGCGAGTTCGCGCCAGAAGTCCAGATATCCGTCCTCGCCGAACACCGCAATGGTGTAGAGCAAGAAGTTGCGGCCAGGTGAGCTGGTGCCAGGATTCATAAGAATAATGCTGTTGCGCAGCCGCGGGTCAAGCAGTTCATCCCAGCTCTGCGGCGGGTCGCTCAGCAGTTCAGAGTCGTAGTTGAGGGTGATGTAGCCAAAGTCATAGGGCACCACCAGGTTATCCGGGGCGATGTCTAGCTCAGGGCGTACCAGTTCGATGTTTGCGGGGCGATACGGTTCCAGCAGCCGGTCCGAGCGCAACCGCGGCAGATAGGTGGTGTCCAGACCAATGACTACATCGGCCCGAGGGTTCTCCCGCTCAAGATACAGTTGGGTGTACACCGCGCCGGTGTCGCCAATCCGCTGCAGGTCAACCTCAACACCGTACTCCTCAAGGAAGTGCTCGGCAATTGCGCGGCGTAGCGTTCCGGGCAAGGAGTCGTAGCCGTAAATGACCAGTGCGTCGGTCTCGACGCGGCGCTCCTCAACCGGGGCGTGGGTAGCCTCTCGGGCGCCACCGGCCGGTAGCCCCACAGCAAGGGCTGTGAATAACAACATCGAGATGAGAACTCGGGGAATGAACCATGAACGAATGAACATAAAGCGCCTCCAAGTTTTGGGGTCTGCATGGTTATAGATGCGCGGGGAGATGAGATACAAAAGTGTCGGGTGGTAGGTCTGCATAGGACGCGACTTCCTCCGCCGGCATTATCCGGATCAGGTACCCGGGTGTGATCTCAGCCGCCCGTTTATGCAACGCATAAACGGAAGCAGCACCCCTTCGCTGAGTTCAAGGTACCGCAGCGCGCAGGCGCAGGTCAAGCGCGGCTGCCCGGCCCGCCGCCCGACGGCGCGGCTGGCACGGCTGGCACGGCTGGGCGAGGGGCACGGCTGGCACTGTTCGCTGCCCGGCCCGCCGCCCGACGGCATATATTGTCTTTACAGCACTATCAGGGTCGCGTTAGATATTACTAGTTTTGTGGTATTATCTCACGTGAGTCTGAGCGTCCGGCGTAAACGGAGTGCCCTCAGGCCGTGCGTCCACCGCTTGAACTCCTCGGCACGGCTGGCCATACTGGGGCGGTGACTGCCGAGCAGAAGAAATCCGTCAAACATCACCTCAAGCATTCCTTTGGTTTCTCGGGCTTTAAGCCCAACCAACAGGACATCATTGATGCCTCGCTTGCCGGTCGCGACCTGTTTGCCGCGCTTCCGACCGGTGGCGGGAAGTCGTTGTGTTACCAGCTGCCAGCCCTTGTGCGGCCGGGCTTGACGGTAGTCGTGAGTCCGCTCATTGCGCTTATGAAGGACCAGGTCGATGCTGCACGTGAGAACGGCTTGGCTGCGGCCTACATCAACAGCAGTCAGGATGCCGATACCGCGCGCGGAGTCTGGCGGGAACTGTCAGCTGGAAAGGTGAAGCTCTTGTACGTCTCGCCTGAGCGCCTATCCGGGGCCGAGTTTCGTGCGGCGCTGCGCTCATTCAAGGTGGCGGCCTTCGCGGTGGATGAGGCACATTGTGTCTCGGAGTGGGGGCATGAGTTCCGCCCCGACTATCGCACCCTCTCCAACCTGCGCACCGAGTTCCCGGATGCACCCATAGCCGCCTTCACCGCCACCGCAACTCGTGAGGTGCAGCAAGATGTCGTCACCCAGCTCGGGTTGCGCGACCCATTCATTGTGCGCGCTGGCTTCAACCGGCCGGAGTTGCGCTACAGGGTTCTGCGCAAGGCAAAGGCCGAGCAGCAAATTGTGAACTTTGTCGCTGAACACCCAGGCGATCCAGGCATAGTCTACCGGTCTACCCGCAAGGCAACCGAGCAAACCGCCGAGGCGCTTCAGCGGGTTGGAGTGGCGGCCGAGGCTTATCATGCCGGACTCAGTGACGATGTTCGTTCACAGGTGCAGGAACGTTTTGTGCGCGACGGTATTCAGGTGGTGGTGGCCACTATTGCCTTTGGAATGGGAATAGACAAGTCCAACGTGCGGTGGATTCTCCATGGTGATCTGCCCAAAAGTTTGGAAGGCTACTACCAGGAGACCGGCCGGGCCGGGCGTGACGGCGAACCGGCAGACACCTTGCTCCTTTGGGGGGCACAGGACATTGCCATTATCCGTCGTCACATAGAGAACATGCAGGTGGAGCACGAGCACCATGCGGCCGAGGAGCGTTTGCGACAGGTGCTGCGCTACGTGGAGTCCGGTGTCTGCCGCCGTACCACGCTGTTGTCCCACTTTGACGAGCATTACCCCGGAAGTTGCGGCGGCTGCGATGTCTGCCTGGGTGAGATTGAGTTTGACGACTGCACCGTTCCGGCCCAGAAGCTGCTTTCCGCTGCGGTGCGCACCGGCGAGGTGTTTGGAGCCCATCACCTGGTAGATATCGTAACCGGCACCGCCACCGACCGGGTCTTGGAACGCGGCCACAACGAACTCCCCACCTTTGGCGTCGGTACTGAGCACGACCGCCAGTGGTGGCTGTCGCTGGCGCGCGACCTGGAGTCGGGATCATACCTGCTGCGGCGTGAGTCTGAGGGCGGTCGTCCTGGTGGTTTTATGCTCAGTAGTAAAGGGCGTTTGTTGTTGCGGGGCAAGGAGAGTTTCGCAGCAGCCCGGCGCGCCGACTCGGGCCCAGCAGCAAAGACGAGCTCGGCCGCGAAGACGGCACGGGGCGTGCAGGCGGGCTCGGCCGCCGCGCAGACTGCGGCAGCCGCACAAGCCGCGCTACGCCCTGACCAAGAGGAGCTGTTCCGTTGCCTCAAGGGTCTGCGTAAGAAGATTGCTGGTGAACGGGGCGTGCCGCCCTATGTAGTGTTTAGCGACAAAACACTTAAGGTTATGACGCGCAACCGGCCTACAGACCCGTCGGCACTGCTCCGCTGTCATGGCGTGGGCGACCGCAAACTTGAGGCCTACGGGGCGCGCTTCCTGGACGCCATTCGCGGTTTTCTGGCATCCGGCGAGTGTGGGGAGAAGGAGTAGTCTATGAACAGCATTATTCGGGAGTTGCGGCCTGGGGAGAAAAAGGAACTGACGCGGGTCATGCGTACCTGTTTTGGATGGTTTGGGTCCTTGTTTTTTGATCTGGGTGACATGGCCTATGTCTACGAACTCGACGGGGCTATTGCAGGAGGTATCACGATATCGTCCTTCCGCATAGACGGGACTCGACGCGGTGGGGTTGTGAAGTGGGTTTTCACACTTCCGGAGGCTCGCGGGCATGGGGCGGCCTCACTGCTCATTGACCGCGCCATGGAGTGGTTTACCGAGCAAGGCTGTACCCACACGTTTGCATGTGTGGAGGGGTATAACACCGGCAGTAGTAACCGCTTTTCCGGGCTAGGCTTTCGCATTTTTTCCTTTGGTGAGCAGCTGCGGAGTTTTGGCATGCGCCTTCCACAGGTCTGGCTCAAGACCTTTCATGTCGTTGATCTTGGGCATTTTCTCTGGACACGCGTCCAGGGTGAGTCGGACTCTGAGGTCACGGGTGAAGGCAACTCACAGGCTGCGACGCCTCCGGGGCGAGCGGGTGCGGGTTTCGGGCAGCTTGGTGCTGTGGCTGCTACGCTCCTTCTGCACACGCTCTTCATGTACCTGCTGCCGGTGCGGCAGGGGACTGGCTTGGCTCCGGACTATTTGTGGTCTGTGCCAGCCGCGCTTGGCCTCATGTTTGGGCTACGTTTTGGGGCGATGTGGGCGGCCGCGGCTGCATTGAGGCTGCGTCTCCAATACCGTGCATGGGAAACCGGGCTGCTCATTGTCGCGGTGGTCTCGACGCTGTTTGGCGGGATCTTCTTTGCACCTGGTGGTCTGTATCCCGACCGCTCTACCTATAGATATTCCGAACTGCTCCCCAAGCTTGGCCCTATTGCGTGCTCAGGTGCGGCGGTACTGCTTGCGCTTGGCTGGGCGCTGTGGGCGGCTCGCGCGAGTGGAACGGCACTGGGCGACAGTGCCCTTGCTGCTCTCATGCTGAACTATATCAGAGTGCTTCTGGTGTTCGAGGTGCTCATTCCGTTCTTTCCTATGGCGAGCTTCAACGGACGCCGAGTGCTTGACTGGAACCGGTACCTTTGGGCCTTGCTCGCAATCGGCGCGGCCGCTCTCCTGTTGTTCTAAGACGACAGGAGTGTTGTTCTAAGACGACAGCCGCTCACGAAGCTGCCGACAGGCGCTCACGAACGAGCGGCCAGTTCTGGTCTGCTTCACGGATGCGAGTGGGGAGATCCTTCAAGAAACGTCGGTTAAGGCGGGCGTTGTAGTTGAGAAACAAACGGTTATCTTCTATGTGCCAGGCCTTTGGATTAATTCCGGCCAGTGAGCCCTTTGACATGGCCCAGGCGCAGTAGCCACCATACTGCGGAGCATAGTGTTCTGGTTCTGCCACAAAGAGATCGCGGTGTTCGCTGGACGCAAAATGCCACACCGCGCCGTTCCAGTGGTGTGAGTAGCGGGGGTCACCCTCCACAGCTTGGTGCATAGTGAAGTAGGCCACCGGGTCATACCCACGAATGGCCACGCCCTTTTTGCTATTTACTAGGTCGCGCATGCATGTCTCCCACCGGCAGGTAGCCGGAGCAAAGATGTTCTACAACACCTCTTCCAATATCACGGTGAGTTCCTTGTCACTCAGCTTCACCGGGTGGTTCTTGAGACCGGTACCAGTGACTATGGTGGGGAGGTCTTCGCGTACGAATCCATAATCACTGAGTCTGCCTAATGGCTCAGCCCAGGACTCGACTCGCTCTATAACTGCATCCGCCGAATCTCCAAGCCCAAGCAGTGCTGCTGCCCGGTCGTATTTGGGCACAGCTTCCACGCGGAGGGTAGCCCGCATCACCGGGCCCAGCAGCATGCCGCAGACCGCGCCATGAGGAATGTCGCGCAGGGCTCCAAGCGGGGCGGCAAAACCATGAACAACGCCTAGTCCGGCGGCTGCCAGGCATACCCCGCTGAGGTAGGCCGCCAACGCCATGTTGGCCCGTAGGTCCGGGGTGTCCTCTCCGGCAAGCAGTCGTGGAAAAGCACTACCAGCCCGGCTAAGGCCAAGCTCGGCTAAGGAGTCTACCATTGCATTTGTCTTTGTTGAGGTGTAGGCCTCAAGGAGTTGGGTGATGGCGTCAAGTCCGCTTGCACGAGTAATGTCCAGCGGACAGCCCGCAAACAAGTCCGGGTCAAGCACTGCCAGTCGCGGCACGTAGCCCGGGTGGCGTAGAGACTTCTTGAATCCGTCCGGGCCAAGCCTACTGAGCACCGCGTTCATGGTCGCCTCGCTGCCGGTACCAGCCGTGGTTGGGAAGGCAATGACCGGGAGGGTGCTGCCGTCCGGGGTGAGATCACCTACGCCCTCAAGATAGCGGGTAATGTCAAAGCTGGCGGACTCGGACGCATTGGCCGCCCCTGGTGCGCCGGACGGGCCTGCCCGGGGGCCAGCCCGCATGATCGCCACCCCGGCGGCCACTGCCTTTGCGGCGTCAAGAACGCTGCCTCCACCTACCGCAACTACGACATCGCTCTGGGGAGCCTTTTCGGAGATATCCGCAAGCACGGCATTCACCAGCTCTGGGGACGGCTCACCCGCTAC
>REEM01000113.1 GCA_007695055.1 Spirochaetaceae bacterium
AGTTCGTCGGCTTTAGTTTAGATTCAACCGTAATCATTTAGTATCTCGTGGATCGACAGACCGCAAAAAAAGGGGTAGACCAACGCACTGTGGCCAAGATTGTGAGTTCCTTGCGGTCTTTCTTTACCTTTCTTACCCTGGAGCAGGAGCGTGAGGACAACCCTGCACGGCTGGTTGAAATGCCCAAGATGGAGCAACGTATTCCCGGTGTCCTTCGGGTCGAGGAAGTCGAGCGCATCCTGTCTCTCATAGATACATCTACTGCGTACGGTATGCGCGACAGGGCCCTATTTGAGTTGATTTACTCGTGCGGGCTGCGGATTTCAGAGGCCGTGGAACTAGAAATTGACAAGCTCTATCTTGAAGAAGGCTTGATACGGGTTTTTGGTAAGGGATCGCGTGAGCGACTGGTCCCGGTAGGTGGGGAGGCTGTGTATAGGCTTGGTGTGTACATGGAGTTTGGTCGTCCGGCGCTGGTAAAAGGAAACAAACGCTCGCCCAAGGTGTTTCTGAATCACCGTGGAATGGGGTTGTCCCGCAAAGGGATGTGGAAACGTTTCCGTGAGTTAACCGAACGAGCTGGCATTGACGCCAAGGTACATACCCTGCGCCACTCATATGCAACCCATTTGCTCGAGGGCGGCGCGGATCTACGCGCAGTGCAGGAGCTCCTGGGCCATTCAGACATCAACACGACACAGATTTACACCCATGTTGATAGAGAAGATCTGCGTCAATACCACGCAGAATTTCACCCTAGGGGTGCCGGATGAACAATCAGCAGCAACAAAAAGGCGGTAAGTAGATATGAGAGGCTTTGTTCCTAAGCTGATATCTTCACTCCCGACTCTGTTCATGGTTGCGGGCGTGGCTTTCTTGGTGCTGGGACTGAGTTCCTGCGCGCGAGGGGATCGCGAAATGCTGGAGAATCTGCTTGAACTTGAGGGGCAAAGCTATGACGAGGCGTCCGGCGAGCGCATTCGCGAACTGAGGAGTGACATCCGGCGATATCAATCTCGGGTAAATGATGCGGTTTCGGGACTTGCCAACGAAAGTACGGCGCGGCGGATGTTGGCTATTGAGTACATGAATAACGGGATGTTTGCCTTGGCTATGGAGGAGTTCGAGCGGGCTGCGGCAGTCCAGACCCAGAACCCGGCGCTCTTCTATTACGCAGGCGTCGCGGCGGGCCACGCAGCAAAGGCAGTCTTTGATGAGGGCGACCGGCAAAAGCTGCTCGAACGGGCGGAGTGGATGTATAAGCGAGCAGTCGAGTTGCGCCCGGATTATCCGGACGCATGGTATGGCTTGGCGGTGGTGCAGGTTTTTGAGTTGGAGAACGCCGAGGCAGGCCTGGAGACCGTGCGTCAGTTGAGGGCCATAGAGCCACGGCATATTGAGGGGCGTTTTGTTGAGGCCCGGGCTTTGGTAATGCTGGACCGAGTGCAAGAGGCGGTAGAGGTGTATGAGTTTATTACGCGTGAGGCACCGAGACCCGAGCAGAGAGATGCCGCACGACGGAACGCCTCGGTTTTGTTACAGGGAGCACGATAGTGAACACTGCAGATAGAGCGTCCGAGGTTGTACGCTTCGCGATTGCGCGCATGCGTTTTCTGCGAACGCGTGAACGTCGGACACTTGCCGAAACGGTGCGAAGCGAAAGCCTATTTTCCTCACTTTCATTGACGGATTTGGCCTACATCATTGGGCGTCTTCCGGAGTTAAGAACATGGGACCCTAAGGCCTTGCTGGCCGATGCCTTGGCAGACGCCGAGTACTGTGCGAGTCAATCCATTCGGGTGTCCTGTTATGAAGATGGAGATTATCCACCACAGCTGCGCACGATTACCGACGCGCCTTATCTGCTTTTCTATAGGGGTGAGTTGCCGTTGCAAGATCACCCAATGGTTGGAATTGTTGGAACCCGCGAGCCAAGCCGCAGCGGCTACGAAGCGGCGTACGAACTGGGCCGCGACTTTGGGGCTGCAGGTGTGGCTGTCGTGAGTGGGCTCGCGCGCGGGATAGATGCCGCCGCCCACGACGGGTGCATTGCTGGCGGCGCCGCGACCTACGCTGTGGGCGGCGCGGGCATAGACAAGGTGTACCCGGTCTCTAACCGGCGCCTGGCTGGCCTCATTCTTGACCGTGGTGGAGCACTCATTAGTGAGTACCCCCCGGGTACACCGCCCATGCGTTATCACTTCCCGGAACGGAATCGCATTATTTCGGGACTTGTCCGCTCGGTTGTGGTGGTTGAGGCTCCTGGCGACAGTGGTGCCCTGATAACGGCGGACTTTGCATTGGACCAGGGACGAGAGGTACTGGTGCACGAGGTAGGGCTGAAGACTAAACAAGGCGAAGGGATTCGAAGGCTGGTTGATGACGGTGCGGCCACGGTGACCTGCGCTGCAGACGTGCTGGCCGACTGGGGAATGGTATGTGAAGGCGAAGATAACGAGGCAGAGTGTGCCGGAGTAGCAATGGCCGAGTTGAGTCCGGCCCGTGCGGGACGGCAGTTGGCACTTGAACTATCGCAGGAACTGGGGCTGGGGGCAATTGATGAGTGAGCTGCGTGACTCGGTTGATCGGTATACACGGTATCTTGGCAGCGTGCGTAACCTCAGCAGTGCAACGATCAGGGCCTACGAGCGCGACCTGGTATCATTTACCGACTGGTTAGAGGCCGAGGGGATTTCGGTGTCAGAGGTTGACCTCGTTTCTGCGCGGCGCTATGTTGCAGGACTCTCGCGATCCGGGGCGGCAGTTTCCTCCATTAATCGACGCCTATCAGCGCTTAAGGGCTACTACCGCTTTGAGATTCGGCATGGCCGTGCAGAAAACTCACCGTTTGACGCCGTGCGCAGCCTCAAGGGTGAGCGTCGCCTGCCTGAGTTCTTTTTTGGACAAGAAATTGAGCGGCTACTTGATATTCAGGGCGGCGACTTTGCTTCCTTGCGTGACCGCGTGCTGCTAGAGCTGCTGTACGCGACCGGATGCCGCATTAGTGAGTGTCTCGGTATAGATATTGCCAATATCGACTTTAAAAAGCGCCAGGTAGTGGTGCATGGTAAGGGCCGCAAGGATCGGCTGGTGTTCTTTGGGCCGCAGGCTGCCAGAACCATTGCTGAGTATCTCCCTTTGCGTAGCGCACTTTTGCGGCGTCGGGGCAAAACCGGTGTACCAGCCCTCATTCTTAATCAGAGTGGTGAACGGCTCACTGTACGAGGTGCCGCCGGGCTGCTGCAAAAGCGTATTCTGGAAACCGGTATCTTAAAGGATGCTGGACCGCACACATTTCGACATAGCTTTGCTACCCATGTGTTGGACGCGGGCGCGGACATTCGGGTGGTGCAGGAGCTTTTGGGTCATTCAACGCCCTCAACAACCCAGGTCTACACTCATGTGGGACTCGGCGCACTCAAGAAGATTTATACCCAGGCGCACCCGCATGGGTCACGACGTACAAGCAAGGAACTGGATCTGGATGAGGCCGTTGTTACAAGGATGGGAAAGTCATGAGTAAGACACACCACGAAAAAATACGCAGCACCACGGTTGTTGCGGTTCGAAAAGATAACCATACGGCTATGGCTGCGGACGGACAGGTCACCATGGGAAACACGGTGGTCAAGTCCAGTGCACGTAAGTTGCGGACGATCTACGACGACAATATCCTGGTTGGATTTGCCGGAGCAACTGCCGACGCCTTTACGCTCTTTGAGCGCTTTGAGGCTAAGGTGAAGGAGTATGGCGGTGATCTTACACGTGCTGCGGTTGAACTAGCCAAGGAATGGCGTACCGACAGAGTACTGAGACGTCTTGAGGCCTTGGTGTTGGTTGCAGACCGCAGCAAGATACTCCTGATATCGGGAACCGGTGATGTGATTGAACCGGACGATGGCGTAATTGCTATTGGATCCGGCGGCAGTTATGCCTATGCAGCGGCGCGCGCATATCTGGACAGTTCAACCCTGAATGCGCGTGAGATCGCTGAGCGTTCTCTGGCAATTGCAGGTGATATCTGCATCTACACGAACGCAAACACGACGGTGGAGGAGCTTCTATGAAACGAGATCTGCAGGATCTAACCCCCAAAGAGATCGTACTGGAACTGGACCGCTACATCGTCGGACAACTGAAGGCGAAAAAGGCAGTTGCTATTGCTTTGCGGAACAGAACTCGTCGGCAGCAGCTCTCGGACGAAATGCGAGATGAGGTGGCGCCAAAGAACATCATAATGATTGGCCCCACCGGAGTCGGGAAAACCGAGATTGCTCGACGTCTCTCTAAACTCACCGGCGCTCCATTCATTAAGGTCGAGGCCACCAAGTACACCGAGGTTGGATATGTGGGCCGGGATGTAGAGTCCATGGTGCGCGATCTGGTATCGGTGGCTGTTTCCATGGTCAAGACCGAGCTGCAGGAAGAAGTGAAGGAAGAGGCCGAACTCCGTACCGAGGACATTCTGCTAGACCTTCTGCTACCGGGGGTTGGAAAGTCGCGTTCAGCAGACAAACAAGCTCCGTCCGGTGAGCAGGGAAAACAAGAACCGCCCCTGCTTGCACCGCACCCGGCCGATTCTGACATGGACGATACCTCCACCGAGGAACGCGAGTCACGGACACGCGAGAAATTTCGTGAGAAGCTGCGGGCTGGCAAGCTTAACGACAAGGAAGTTGAGATACAGGTGACCAAGAATGCTTCACCAGCAATTGAGATCTTCTCCGGCACCGGGTTTGAGGAAATGGATCTCAATCTTGGTAATCTTTCCGGGTTGTTTGGTGGCAAGAAAAAGAAGAAACGCACCACGGTGGAACGCGCGCGCGAGATTATCCTGCAGGAAGAAATGGAGAAGCTCGTCGACGCGGATCAGCTTTCGGAACTCGCGCGGCGGCGCGCTGAGCAAATGGGAATTATCTTCATTGATGAGATTGACAAGATTGCGTCCAAAGAGGGTCGCTCCGGCGGTGATGTGAGCCGTGAGGGTGTACAGCGGGACATTCTGCCCATAGTCGAGGGGTCTACCGTCACAACCAAACACGGAATGGTCGACACCTCACACATCCTGTTCATTGCGGCCGGTGCCTTTCACACCTCAAAACCAAGCGATCTTATTCCTGAGCTGCAGGGACGGTTCCCATTGCGGGTTGAGCTTGAGGCTTTGGAGGCGGACGACTTCCTCCGAATTCTCACGCAGCCGAAGAACGCTCTCATTCGCCAGTACACAGAGCTTTTAGCTACCGAGGGAGTGACCTTGGACTGGCACGAGGACGCTCTGCAGCGGCTGGCAGAGATTGCCGCTTCTGTGAACTCAAAGACCGAGAATATTGGGGCACGACGACTCCACACTATACTTGAGCTACTCCTTGAGGATATCTCATTTAATGCCCCAGACCTGAGCGGCCAGACCATACCCATTACTGCGGAGTATGTAGAGGAAAGATTAGGAGAGGTGGTGCAGGATCAGGATCTATCACGCTACATCTTGTGATCCTGAAAAAGCCTAATATGAGGGGCTAAAGCGACCGAATATGATGATAGAAGACAGATACGGCAAAGGAAGGACGGAATGTTTCTGAATAACAGCTTCGGCAAGACCTTGGACATACTTCATCGTAGTATGGATGTGAGTAGCTTGCGGAATAACGTGATCTCGAACAACATTGCAAACTCAGATACACCCAACTTCAAACGAACGGTGGTGAACTTTGAGACGCAGTTGCGTGATGCGCTAGACTCGGAAGGACAACGGCCAAAATTTCAGGAACGGCTGACAAACGAGAGGCATATTCCATTCAGTCGTCCGGTCGACTACCGTGATGTTAGACCGCAGCGCTTTCTCGACTATCTTTCGGTCTCAAAAAACAATGGAAATAACGTGGACATTGAGGAGGAGAGCATGAATCTGCTCACCAATCAACTAATGTACACCATGATGACGAACTCGGTTCGTAGCGAGTTTGCGCGAGTGAACCTCGTACTGCGACGATGAGGAGCTAATTAATGGGAATGTTCGGTAGCATAAACATAGCGGCAGGCGGCCTAACGGTTCAACGGCTCCGGCAGGACGTGATTGCCGACAATATTGCGAACGTCAACACGACACGAACAACCGAGGGCGGCGCATTTCAGCGTAGCCGGGTAGTTGTACGGCCGCGTGTTGACGGGCCCTATTGGAAGTCCCCCTTTGTTCCTAAGCAACTCGATCACGGAGTTGGGAAGGGCGTGCGGGTTGTGGGCATAGAGAAAGACATGGATGCCCAACCCAAGCTGGTTTGGGATCCAACTCATCCGGACTCCATTAAGAGTGGGCCGAACGAAGGGTATGTCCAAATGCCGAACGTGAACGTCGTGAGTGAGATGGTTGATCTTATATCTGCATCGCGTAGCTACGAGGCCAACATTGCAGTCATAAACGGGGCCAAGTCCATGTTCCAACGAGCATTGGATATAGGGAGGTAGTGAATGATTAACCTAGATCCAAGTCAGGTGCGAGGCGATCTGTTTCAGCTTGCTCGGACAAACCAGAACCATGTTCCGGGACGATTTGAAGTACCAACAACTGAAGCAACGGGGAGCTTTGGTGAAATGGTGATGGACGGACTCAATCAGGTAAACGCACTGGAGCATCAACATGCTGATCTTTCGGTGCGTGCAATAGTGGATCCAGACAGTGTGAATCCACATGACGTTACGATAGCCGCAGCCAAGGCCGAAATGGCACTCAATATCACCAAGAATGTGGTGGATCGAGTTGTGCAGGCATATCGTGACATAACGAATGTACGATAAGACGTTTCCGCCCGGCTAACTCCCGGCGGGGGTGCAGTCGGCTTCGTTCAGTAAGGGAGGGGACATGAACGAATGGCTCAAGAAATTTCGTGAACAACTCAAGAAGGCCTGGTCCGGGTGGCGCCCGGTTCAGAAAGGCATATTTCTGGCCGTTATAACCGTGACCGTTCTCGGGCTGGTATTACTTATGCGCTTTAGTGCGCAACCGAGTACGGTTCCGGTACTGACTCGGCCGGTGCGTGACGAGGTTGCTTTAGATCGCATTGCTGCCCGCCTTGACCAAGAAAACATCGACTACCGCATTACTGCGGACAACGTTGTGATGGTGGCGGATAGCGCCGCCGCCCAGCGGGCCCGCGCAATTCTGGCGCGGGAGGACTTGATTCCTCAGGAAGTTGATCCTTGGGAACTCTTCGACATAGACCGTTGGACGCAGACCGACTTTGAACGGAACGTAAACCTCCGGCGCTCCATAACCCGACAACTTGAACAACATATCACCGCACTCGAGGATGTTGACTCGGCTAGTGTTACCTTGGTACTGCCAGAACGGGAGCTATTCAGCGATGATCAGAATCCAGTAACCGCGTCGGTCATTCTTACCCCCAAGCCTGGGTCCGACATTCGCGACAGTCGTGCCAAGATTGAGGGTATTGAGAGACTCATTCGCTTTGCAGTTGAGGGACTCAGTGCTGAGAACATTACCATCACCGATCTACGTGGTGTTGTCTTAAACGACTTTGACCGTATGCAGGACTTTGACCGGCTTGAGCTCACTCGGAGGGAACTCCAGTTGATAAGGAGTCAGGAGCAGGCATACCGCAACTCAATTCTCCAGGCACTCACGCGCATGTATGGAGACGACCGCGTTCGTGTTATTAATGTGAATGTTGATATGGACCTTGGAAAACGCACGCAAGAAACCCAGGAGCATTTCCCCATAATTACGCGTCCGAATAACCCCGCTACGCCTTTCGACGACTCGGAGTTTGTCCTTTCTATTCCCAGATCAGTTGAGACGGTGCGGGAAGACTACGAAGGAACCGGGTTCAACCCGCAGGGGCCTCCAGGGCAGGAAGGTCAGACACCTCCAGCGTACCGAGACCTTGAGGGCTTGGTAGGGCGGTGGTCAAGTTCCGAAGACCGTAGCAACTTTGAGATTAATACGCGTAGTATGGTTGAGGAAGGCAGCCCCGAGGTCAAGCGGATTACCGCCAGTGTCGCAATTGATGGTGTGTGGTCGCGGGTATATGACGACCGCGGGAATGTGGTTATGAACCCTGACGGAAGCATCAACCGTGAATACACGCCCATCAGCCAGGAGAATCTGGCGGTTGCACGTGATCTTGTTGAACACGCGGTTGGGTTCCGCCAAGACCGCGGTGACTCAGTTACGGTGCAACATGTGCAGTTTGACCGTTCCAGTCTCTTTGAGGAAGAAGACGCGGCATATCGTCGGCAACGCCAGATACAGCTTCTAGTTCTCTACGTCTTAATTGGTGTGGCGGTACTTCTTGTATCATTTATAGCGTTCCGCCTGATCTCAAGAGAGCTTGAGCGCCGTCGACGCCTACGTGAAGAAGAGCTTGCACGACAGCACCAAGCAATGAGAGAGGCCGCACTCCGGAGCGCTGAGGAAGAGGGCACCGATGTAGAGATGTCGGTCGAGGATCGGGCTCGAATGGAGCTCCAGGAGACCGCTATCAACATGGCTCGCGAGCATCCCGAAGATGTTGCGCAGCTTGTGCGGACCTGGTTGCAGGAGGAATAGCATATGGCCAAGGGAACCCAACCTGCTGGCGGTGGTGGTGCCGCCAGCACCCAGAAGAAGACCTCAGGCCACAAGAAGGACCTCACCGGGCGTCAGAAGGCCGCAATATTCCTCGTGACTCTTGGGAGCGAGATATCGTCCGAGATCTTCAAGCATCTTCGTGAGGATGAGATTGAGACACTTACCTTTGAGATTGCCCGCCTTGATAGCGTGAACTCAGAGGATCGTGATCGTGTCCTGCAGGAGTTCCAGGAACTCATGATGGCGCAGGACTTTATCACTTCGGGTGGTATTGAGTATGCGCGTGAACTCTTAGAGAAATCGCTGGGATCACAAAAGGCTGTTGATATCATAAACCGCCTGACGTCAAGCCTACAGGTACGCCCCTTCGACTTCATTCGACGCACCGACCCGACGCACCTGTTGAACTTTATTCAGCAGGAACACCCACAGACTATTGCTCTGATTTTGGCGTATCTGGAACCCGCAAAAGCTTCAATTATTCTTTCAAGTCTCCCTCACGAAATACAGTCGGATGTGGCCAAGCGAATAGCCATTATGGATCGCACCTCACCGGAGGTACTGCGCGAGGTTGAACGGGTACTGGAGAAAAAGCTATCCACACTTTCTAGTGAGGACTACACGGCAGCCGGTGGTGTTGAGAGTATTGTTGAAATCCTTAACCTGGTGGATCGCTCGACCGAGAAGTCGATCATTGAGAACCTTGAGGAAGAGGATCCGGAACTTGCCGAAGATATTAAGAAGCGTATGTTCGTGTTCGAGGACATTGTTATGCTCGACGACCGGGCAATACAAAAGGTTATGCGCGAGGTCGATACCTCGGAACTTGCAAAGGCACTCAAGTCGGTGGATACCGAGGTGCAGGACAAGATTTTCCGCAACATGTCCAAGCGAGCCGCAACGCTGCTTAAAGAGGACATGGAGTACATGGGTCCAATTCGCATGAAAGATGTTGAGGAAAGTCAGCAGAAGATCGTTTCCATTATTCGCAAGCTTGAGGAGCAGGGAGAGATTGTTGTTGCTCGTGCAGGCGAGGACGAGTTGGTGGTTTAGGAGTAGCTCGTGGCCAAGAATGTGTTTCGTGCCGTTGAGGTACAAGTTAGCGGTGAGCGTGTACAAATTGCAGCTCCTGAACGGGTAATGCCTCTACCTAGCTTTGTTGAGGACCTTGAGCCCGTTGAGTATACCGGACCAACTGCAGATGACTTAAGGCGTGAGGCTGAGGCGTTTAAGCAGAACTGGGATCGGGAGAAAGAAGGCATGGTCGCTGAGGCTGAGGCGGAGGCCGAACGGATTATCAAAGAGGCGGAGAATACCGCCTTTGAGGAAATTCGCAAGAAGACCGAGCAGGCGCAGAAGGCAAAAAAAGATGCGGAACTTGAGTCCGAGCGAGTTGTAGCAGAAGCCGAGGAGCGCGCTGCGAAAATTATTGCCGATGCCGAGTCCAAATCCGGCCAGTTGGAAAGTGAAGCTTATGCGAAAGGAAAGAAAGAGGGCTTTGATGCAGGGTGGCAGGAAGGTAAGGCGGAAGCTGACCGTGTCATTGAGCGCTTGCATATTATTCTGAGCAAAGCTGTTGAGCGACGACATCAGATCATGGAGGAGAGCGAGGCCCAAATTGTGGAGCTTGTTATTTCCATGGCCCGGAAAGTGGTCAAGGCAATTACCGAGAGCCAGAAGAATGTAGTGCTGAACAACGTTGTGCAGGCGCTCGCCAAGCTACGAGCCAAGAGCGATATTGTCATTCGTGTCAACCTTGATGATCTGAGTACGACTACCGAGCACGCAAAGGAGATCATGGAGCGTATTGAGCGCGTGAACAACGTCACAGTTGCTGAGGACAGCACTGTTGACCGTGGTGGATGCATAATAGAAACCGATTTCGGTGAGATTGATGCCCGTATTTCTTCGCAGCTGCGAGAGATAGAGGAGCGCATTCGTGAAATCTCGCCCATACGCAGTACACCGAAGCAGGAATGATGTAGGAGCCAGCCATGCCGCCTTGAAATAGGCGCTTGGTTGAGCGGCCAAGGGGAAGGAGGGGCCCTTTGAGTATTTTTGACAAGTACAGTGCGGTTGTTGATCGTATTGATCCCATAAAGCAAATTGGGCGTATTTCCCGCGTACAAGGTCTCCTCATTGAAAGTGTTGGCCCTCAGGCCTTTGTGGGCGAGTTGTGCCGTATAATTCTACCGGATCAGACGGTCGAGGCCGAGGTCGTAGGACTGCGAGGTAACACGGTGCAGCTCATGCCCTTCACCGAGGTGGCCGGTATAGAGATAGGTCGCCCCGTGGTAGGCACCGGGGATAGACTCATGGTACCGGTCTCGGATGAGCTCTTGGGTCGCGTGCTTGACTCACGTGGCCGCCCGCTTGACGGCCGTGGCCATATTGGCTCGGCGCTTCGTTACCCGGCGGTTTGTGACCCTCCCGATGTACTTGAGCGTAACACCATACAGGAACAGATCGTGACAGGTGTCCGAGCTATAGACGGTCTCGTACCGGTAGGCAAGGGCCAGCGTCTAGGTGTGTTTTCCGGCAGTGGTGTTGGGAAGTCGACACTCATAGGCATGATAGCTCGCAATACTAACGCTGCGGTGAACGTCATTGCGCTCATTGGTGAGCGTGGTCGGGAGGTTCGCGAGTTCATTGAGAACGATCTGGGAGAGGAAGGTCTTGCCCGTTCGGTTATTGTTGTATCCACCTCCAATACGCCTCCTCTTGCACGTCTGCGTGGTGCATACGTGGCCACCGCTATTGCTGAGTATTTTCGCGATCAGGGACAGGATGTGATGTTGCTCTTTGACTCGGTTACTCGCTTTGCGCGGGCGCAGCGTGAGATTGGGCTCGCCATTGGTGAAACTCCAGCTAACCGGGGCTTTCCGCCGTCGATGTTTTCAATTCTTCCCAAGTTGCTTGAGCGTAGCGGCGCTGCGCCGAAAGGGAGTATCACCGGTTTCTACAGTATTCTGGTAGAGGGCGATGATATGGATGAGCCGGTAGCGGACACTGTGCGAGGAATTCTAGACGGGCACCTCATTCTGAGCCGGCGACTTGCTGAGCGGTACCACTTTCCGGCGGTAGATGTTCTGGGCTCGGTCTCGCGACTTACAACTCGCATTACTGGGAGGAATCACCAGAGCGCGGCGGCAGCAGTGCGGCGAAACTTGGCCGTCTTTCAGGAAAACGAAGACCTGATCAACGTGGGCGCTTACGCTCGCGGCAGCAATAACGAGATTGATGCGGCAATAGACCGTATGCCGCGCATACATCAGTTTCTCCGGCAGGAGGTGGAAGAGTCCTCCTCGCTTGAGGATACCCGGAGGGGTCTCTTTGCCCTCAACGACATGATTGTCGAGGACGAGCCAACTGCAGATGTGCCGTCGCCAACTGCAGCCGAGCAGGAGATGAGCGCGAATGCGTAGTTTTCGCTTTAGGCTTGAACCCATTCTGTCGGTGCGCTCGCATCGTGCAAAGCAGGCCGAGATAGAGTTGGCACGTGTGACCGGAGAATGCCTCAAGCTTGAACGTGAGATTGCTGAGTTGGGACATCGACGTACTACAACCTACAGTATATCGGTTGCAGCCGAGGATCTCTCTTTCCGGGTGTCACAGGGGCGTCACATTAGCTTTCTTGAACAGCGCATGGAAGAGCTGCGTCGGCGGAGAACTCAAATGGAACCCAAACGTGTTGAGGCACAGTCTCGATATAACGAACTCTCGAAGCAAGAGAAGGTGCTTGAGAAGCTGAGGGAACGCCGGTCAGGTGACCATTATCGCGAGTATCGGCGCCATGAAGGCCGTGTCTCGGATGAAAGTGCAAGCCAGATTCATGTCATGAGAAAGAGCGAACGACAGGATTCTGGAGAAGGGGACGAATAGATGCGACGCTTACAGGTAGGCGCGTTACCACAGATTATTGCCTTAACACTCTTGGTGCTGGTGCTACTTACGGGTGGCGCGTTGTGGTTCAATTATCTTGGTCTTATTGATGTAACTGAGACTTTTTCGCCGGTGCTTCGCTTGGTGGGTATAGACGCGCGCCGTGATGAGGTTCGTGTTGAGGCGGAGCTGCTGCTTGACCGCGAACGACTCGAAAAGCTTGAAGAAGCCCTGGTACTCCAAGAAGAGGCCCTCATGCAGCGTGAGCAAGAGCTCATCAGCCGCGACAATGAGATTAGCCGACGTCAGGATGAAATTGAGGCGCGCGAAAGAGATATTCAAGATCGTGAGAATTCGTTTAACGAAAGGGTGCGTCGGTACGACAATAGAAGAGAGGTTCTGGAACAGAACTCACGAGACCTGCAAAATATGCGTCCTGAAGAGGCCGTGCGGATTCTGGTGGGATTTGATGATCAGCTCCTTATAGACACACTCCGAGTGACTGAAGAACTTGCCCAGGAGGCAGGTGCTTTTTCCATGGTTCCGGTATGGCTTGCCCGGCTACCCGCCGAACGAGCCTCCGAGATTCAGCGGAAAATGACCATTCGCTCGGAGCAGTAATGCGGAGGTAAGTGCGTGATACAACTTCACGCGGAACGCAGTCCGACTCTTCTCGATCTTTCACCCCAAACGAGCGCTATGCTGTCTAAGCATGACGGCTCGGCTGGCTTTGCTGAGTATCTTGACAAGATGCTCGGCCGAGGAGTCTTCAGCTCACCGCTACAGAACAAGACGCTGGATGTGTCACATGAGCCAGCATCCTTCGCCGTTCCCAACGACGATCGCTCGCAGTACGAGGTAGATCAGTACAGCGATAAGCGCGGCGAAGAACCGCATTCAAACGTGTCTGCCCATGAGGACGACGAGGCGGCGGAGAAGCTCCGCGCCTCAAAGGCGGAAGCTCGCAAGGCGGAGGTATCTCGTTCCGAGGCAGTTTCCAAGACCCCGGCAGATGAGTCCGGTCGGAAGGCCGCCGATGATTCGAGCAAGGGTGAGGCTGTCACTGAGCAGAGTGACGCCAAGTTCAAGGCTGCGGCGTCATTTGCACAGGCCCTGGATACCAAAAACTCCACCGAGTGGCAAATCACCAAGGAAGGTGAGGCACGAGCAGATCGTGAAAAGGCCACCTCCAGCCTTAGAGCCGCTAAATCAAGCGCAGATCATGACACCCTGAAGTCTATGCATGCAGATAGCGAGCTCAAAGCTGAAAGCGGTTTTGAAGCTCGTCCTGTCACCGAGGGAAAGAGTGCTGAGGCTGGCCAGCAGGAAATGCTTGGGCAGAAACAGCTTTTTGTGGCTGACGACTCAACCAAAGAAGCAAGTGCTCAGGATTCAGGTAAACAGCATTCGCGCCAGGCGCAGGGTGCGGTGGCCGAGTCATTTGCGAACACAAATTCCCAAGACGCTGAAGAGACTGAGAAGGTCAAGCTGAGTGCGGCAAAGACTCCGTCCGAGTCTCGGAATGAGACGGACACGGCACGGTTGGTCCGTAACGAGCACAAGGCGGATGTCGTAACGAGAGAGAGTCTGAACGGCAACCGCGACGACAAACTCGACAGGGTCGCGGCTGGTGCCATTGCTGCCGACAAGCATGATGGTGACAGCGGACGCTCACGCTCACGAGTTCGGCCTGAGATTGTTGTTGATCTGAGCAAGTACGATACAACGAGTGAGTCTGACAAGGCTGGCAGCAAACAATTTGGCGGAGAGAGCCGTGGTGGAGAGCAGGACGGGCGTAACTCCTTCTCAACACGACTCGACGGCTTTGGTGGTACAGACTCCGCATCCGGGCGCAACGGTACCTTGGGTTCAGACTTTGCGTCGCAACTGTCTCGCCGCCTCCAAGGTGATGCTGGTGCCGAAATTGTGCGTCACGCGCATATGGTTGTTCGTGGTAAGGAAAGTGGGGAAATGCGACTTGTTTTGCGGCCGGACCATCTTGGCAGTGTACGAGTTCGCATGCAAATGGAGGACGGGCTTATAACCGTGCGCTTTCTTGTCGAGAATAACGGAGTACGGCAGGCTTTGGAACAGAACTTGGCGGGCTTGCAACAGGCGTTTAAAGATGCGGGTTTAGAAACCGGTAGCCTCGACGTTTCGGTTGGAAACGGCGGAAACGGAGACGCAGAGCAGCAGGGCCAGGGGGACACAGCGCGGCGCGAAGTACATCGCTTAGCTGCGGCAGTCCCCGGCATTAGCGAGTTCGGGTTTCCCGAGCATGCAGTAGACCTGATAGCGTAGGAAGGAGAGATCATGGATATCGGTGCCCAGTTTGAAGGGATGATGAGCGGCTCTGAGCGTGCACGACTTGGTTCACAAATCGATGCGTTCAACAAAGAACTGCAGGGGTCGCGCGAGTCGAGTAAGCAGCTTGGGAGAGACGACTTTCTGAAGCTCTTAATCACTCAGTTGCAGAATCAAGATCCCACCGCGCCTATGGAAGACAAGCAGTTCATTGCCCAAATGGCGCAGTTTTCCACGCTTGAACAGATGACGAATATGTCGAACGACTTCCGTAGTCTTTCCTCGGTTCTGGGCTCGGGAAGGGCCATGCAGATGCTGGGGCGCGCGGTTGAAATTGTTGCAGGTGACACTACCGTGAATGGTGTTGTCGAGGAAGTAACCGGCGGCGAGTTTCCGCAAATCCTGGTCAATGATCGTTACTACGATCTTGAGCAGGTTTCACGAATAAAGAATTAGGAGGCACAAGCCATGATGCGATCGTTATACTCCGGTGTTTCCGGCCTGCAGAATCATCAAACCCGTATGGATGTTATTGGTAACAACGTTTCGAACGTCAACACAACCGGGTTCAAGCGAAACCGGGTGAACTTTCAGGACATGATTTACCAAATGATGCAGGGCGCGGCTCGACCACGTGATGAGGTCGGGGGTGTGAACCCTCAGCAGGTAGGTCTTGGAATGATGGTGGCCTCTATCGACACTATTCACACTCAGGGTTCCTTGCAGACAACTGGTGTGAAGAGTGATATGGCCATACAAGGTAATGGGATGTTTGTCCTGCGCAGTGGTGACCAGCAGCTCTATACCCGCGACGGTTCTTTTGGCCTTGATAGTGAGGGGCGCCTGGTGAACCCCGGTAACGGAATGCGCGTACAGGGGTGGCTTGCCGAACAGGTGGACGGCCAAACAATGATCAATACATCTGCATCGCTCGATGATCTGATTATTCCCATTGGGACAAAGGATGCGGCTCAAGAGACCACCGAGGTATTTCTGGCTAGCAACCTGAACAAGACCACTCCGCTCATTCCGGCCGATGCCACGGCTGCTCAGGTCCAGGAAGGCACATGGTCAGTTGAGTACGATGTCTACGACAGCTACGGTGGAACTCATACCCTGCGAATTGACTTCACGCGTGCTGAGGGTGAAGAAAATACCTGGAACGCTAATGTCAGCATTAACCCCGAACTTGACGAAGCAACCGCGCAGGCTGTTGCGGTTGGTGGAGTCGACAGTGCGGATGGGCAGACATTCACCCTCCAGTTCGACAATGCGGGAACTCTCCAGTCGGTGTCCAACGCACAGGGAGGCTTGCTCAACGAGGACGAGATTTTCGTTGATGTGACCTTTCAAGTACCAGAAAGTGCAGTTCCGGTAGATCCGGAAACCGGTCTTCCTGGAGATCCACAGACGCAGAGCTTTAGCATAAATCTTGGACAGGTTGGTTCCTTCACAGACTCAATGACGCAGTACGCATCGCGGAGCTCGACCAAGGTATTCAGCCAGAACGGTTACGGTATGGGATACCTTGAGGACTATCGCATAGACCAAAGCGGCATTATCACCGGCGTATTCTCCAACGGAACGAATCGGGCTCTTGGTCAGGTTGCTTTGGCTTCATTTGTGAATCCGGGAGGGCTTGAGAAGGCCGGTGAAAATGGCTACCAGGCAACCATTAACTCCGGTCTGGCTGACATTGGCGAGTCCGGAGTCGCGGGCAAGGGTATGGTCATTGCCGGTGCTCTGGAAATGAGCAACGTCGACCTGGCCGAGGAGTTTACCGACATGATTGTCACCCAACGTGGCTTCCAGGCTAACTCGCGTACCATACAGACCGCAGATCAGTTACTGCAAGAGGTCTTAACACTTAAGCGTTAAGCCGTTACAATGGGGGGTAGATGATTAGGGTAACACGATTAGGCGGAACCTCATATTACGTGAACCCGCATCAGATTGAGTACATCGAGTGTAATCCCGACACGACTTTAATCATGCTCTCTGGTAAACGACTCGTAGTCAAAGAGGACTACGAGTCTCTATTTCGTTCGATCGTCGATTACCGCAAGTTGATCGGCGCGTTTAAGAACGAGGAGTAGGCGCACATGGATCTTGGGACAATTATCGGATTGGCATCCGGCTTTGGAATGGTGCTGATCGGAGTTATGCTGGGCGGCGCGGGTGTCGGCCCTTACATCAGTCCCGACTCGGTTCTGATCGTTATAGGCGGGTCCTTTGGTGCCATGCTTGTTGCCAACCCCATGAACCGAATGCTCGGTATTATGAAATACTTCTCACACGCCCTGAAGTCTACCGACTGGCGTGAGGAGCAACTGATAAGTGATCTTGTAGGCTTTTCGGATCGGGCCCGTCGTGAAGGGCTATTGGCCCTTGAGGACAACGTTGACCAGATAGAGGACGAGTTCATGCGCAAGGCGATACAGCTCGTGGTTGACGGTACCGATCCAGAGATCATCAAGTCCATTATGTATAACGACCTTAATCAGATTCAAACTCGCCACGAGGCGGGTATCAAGGTGTTTGACGACTGGTCGAAAATTGCACCGGCTTTTGGAATGATTGGTACCCTCATTGGACTCATTGCAATGTTGGTCAACCTTGGTGGTGATACCTCGGTTATCGGCCGTGGTATGTCAACCGCGCTTGTCACCACCCTGTATGGCTCCTTTTTTGCCAACCTTGTACTCATACCGGTGAAAAGTAAACTTGAAGACCGCGACGGTGACGAAACGCGCGCGCGGGAAATTGTTATTGAAGGTATACTCTCGATACAGTCGGGAGATAATCCGCGTATACTGCTGGACAAGTTGGTGGCCTTCCTGCCACCGAAACAGCGTGAAGCCATTAAGGCGGAGTCTGGCAGAGATTAAGCGGTTGTAGAGCGCTAAGAGGGGAGGGGCTATGCCCGCGCCAAAAAAAAAGAAGAAGAAGTCTGAGGGAGCTCCTGACTACATGCTCACCTATGGTGACATGGTTACGCTTCTGCTCACTTTTTTTGTTATGCTGCTCACTACCGCCGAGATCGATGGGTATCGTTTACGTTTGATACTAGCCTCCTTTCCTGGGCTTGGAAGCATGCAGGGTGGAAACACGCTGCAAGAAGGACCCTTGGCTGAGCTGGGGAATACCATAATGATGCTCCCCTCCATGGAGCGCGGACGAGCATTAGACAATGCTCGCCGTAATGCGGTCTCGCTTTTTGAGCCCGAAATTCGGAGCCAACGGGTGCGAGTCACGCAGGACGAGCGGGGACTTGTTATTTCCTTGGCTGCAGACGCCTTTTTTGGGGTCGCTAGTGCCGAGGTGAATCTTGAGGAGGCGCGCTCAGTGCTCCAAAGGCTTGCGGAGTTATTGCGTTCACCTGAACTTGCTGAGCGAAAGTTCCGGATTGAGGGGCACACAGATAGTGTGCCGACCGATCCACAGGGGCCGTGGCCCACAAACTGGGAGCTGTCGGTAGCACGTTCTCTGTCGGTGTTTCGGTTGCTTCTTGACTTTGGGGGCGGTGAGTTGGAAGAGCAGTTCCAAGTTATGGGAGTTGCCGATACCGAACCTCTGTTCGACAATAGCACCCCGGAAGGGCGTGCGTATAATCGTCGTGTTGATGTCATTATCCTCAGCGAGGGACATCTATGATCCTAGGAGCGGAACGTGGCTGATGAAGATTTTTTAGGCGAAGACGAGGACGTCGGCGGGAGTGATTCTGCTGCGGGGGAAAAGAAACGCATAGGTTTTATTCCCGGCATTGTTATACAGATTCTCAAGTGGGCCGGTGTAGTACTCGGTGCCATTATCTTTATCGTTACGGTTGTGGTGATCACGCTTCGAATTATGGGGCCTGGCACCGACCCCCAGACAAGGGTTCCGCGCACCGAGGCGTATGAGGCGCGTGTTCCCATTTTGGAATGGCACAATGTCATGGGCGACTCCGCAGAGAGCATTCGGGGGTCTACAGCGGACACCCCGCGACGTACCTTCATGGTGCGTCCATATATTGGGTATGAACCCGGGCGACAAACGGTGCTCACGGAATTGATTGCTCGCAACATTCAAATCCGTGAGATTATTAGCATTTACTTCAGTTCGCGTACCGCAAGTCAGCTTGAGGGAGTAGACAACCGTGAACGGGTCAAGCGTGAGCTGCGTGCCGAGATTAATCGCATTCTTTCCGAAGGGCAAATTCGGGAGATTGCGTTTGATGAGTATCAGATTGTTGAGTTCTAGAATGGAGAGGCGACAATGACCGAAGTCCTGTCGCAGGACGAGATTGATCAACTTCTCACCGCTATTTCATCGGGCGACGTAGAAACCGAAGAGGTTCATCAGCCAACCGATCAGCGGAAGATCAAGATCTATGACTTCAAACGTCCCGACAAGTTCTCAAAGGAACAAATTCGTACCGTCTCAATCATGCACGAAACCTTTGCTCGTTTGACGACGACATCCTTGTCTGCTCAGTTACGCAGCCTGGTGCAGGTTCATGTGGCTTCGGTAGATCAGCTCACCTACGAAGAGTTTATCCGTTCCATTCCTAACCCAACTACACTTGCTGTTATCAACATGGACCCGCTTAAAGGATCTGCCATTCTGGAAATTGACCCTGCAATCACCTTCTCAATTATTGACCGTCTTTTTGGCGGCCAAGGTGAGGGCGCAAAGGTAAGTCGCGACTTAACCGATATTGAACAGTCGGTCATGGAAGGCATTATTGTGCGCGTGCTTGGTAACATGCGCGAGGCTTGGAGTCAGGTAATAGATCTTAGGCCGCGTTTGGGGCAGATTGAAACCAACCCGCAGTTCGCGCAGATAGTACCACCGACCGAGATGGTGGTCTTGGTTACCCTTGAGACCAAGGTTGGTGAGGTCGAGGGCATGATGAACTTCTGTATCCCATATCTCACCATTGAACCTATTATTTCTAAGCTTTCGGCGCAGTACTGGTACAGCTCGGTGCGTCGGGGCACAACTACAGAGAACCTGAATATCTTGCGGGAGCGTTTGTCGACTATTGACGTGAGCCTCGTCGCGGAGATTGGTACTCTAGATCTAACCGTTCGCGACGTTTTATCGTTGCGCGCCGGTGATGTTATTAGGCTGCAACACACCCGTACAACCGATCCCATGACCTTGACTGTCGGCTCCCAGCCGAAGTTTCTGTGTAAGGCGGGTCAGATCGGGAAGAAGTTGGCGGTTCAGATTATTAAGAAACTTGAAGACGTCGACCAAGACGACTTTGAGGAACTGGCCGCTGAGGAAGGAGAGTAAGTATGAGCGACGGATCACTGTCCCAAGACGAAATTGATGCTTTGTTACAGGGTTCCGGTGGGATGGACTTTGCCGCGGATGAGCCAGCAGCTCCTTCTGGTGGTGGCGGTGGGTCACAGGTCGACCTAGAAGGACTGAAACGAATTCTGGCATCTACAGTCGAGTCCCAGAAGTCCAACCTCTCAATGCTGGTAGGCAAGGATGTTACCATCACCGGGCCCGAGATGGAGATGGGTTCAGGTTCAGACATCGCCGGTTCTCTTGGGGGCGATGTCGTTCATATAGGGCTAGCTTTCGGGGGCGGTGTTCGGGGTGACCACGGATATCTCATGCCTGAGAGTGCGGCGCTTGCTATCGCAGGTCCAATGATGGGTCAGGACGATGTAGACCTTGACGATGCTGCCCTCAATGCGCTTCAGGAAGCGCTGTCGCAGGTTTCGGGCCCGGTCGTTACCGCACTTGCCGATTCATCCGGCAAAGACATAATGAACGAACCACCGAGCAACGAAAAAGGTGATCCTGACACTCTCAGCGTGCCTGCTCAGATTGTTGCGGCGCGATATACCGTGACTATTGAAGGGGGAGACCCCGCGGGCATAGTAGAGTATTATGATGCGGCTCTGGTGCCGCAATTATTTGCTTCGCAAGCGCCACCGCAGCAACAACAGCAGCAACCCCAACAACATGGGCAACAGGGCGCAATGGCCGGTTTCGGTGGTGGTATGGACGGTTATGGCGGTGGGGCTCCGCAACAGCAGATGCAGCCTGGCACAGGGCCTAGTGTTCAGTCGGTACAGTTTCCAAACCTGCATCCACAAGACACCGCGCCGGAACATGGCAACATCGGTCTCCTTATGGATGTGTACATGGAGATGACGGTTGAGCTTGGGCGTACGAAAAAGCTTATCCGTGAGATCCTGGGAATGGGAGAAGGTACAATAATAGAGCTCGACAAGCTTGCGGGGGAGCCTGTCGATATCTTGGTGAATCATAAGCTCATAGCGAAAGGTGAGGTGGTGGTTATCGATGAAAACTTCGGTGTGCGCGTGACTGAGATCGTGTCGCCGATGGAACGGGTAACCAATATGTCATAGGCTACGCGCGACGCGCGGTTCAGTTGATCTGGGAGGGGAAAACTGAAGTACCTCATACTTATACTTATTACAATAGCGACCTCATTTCCAATGTCGCTCTACGCACAGAACGAAGCTGATGCTGTAACTGTAGATACGGCGCCCGAGGCGCTGGCCGACGAGATTGCTACGTCGCCAGCCAGCAATGAGACCGACATGACCTTCGGTGAAGCTGAAGCGCAGCCAGAACTTGAAGGCGAAAGTTTCAGTGCGTTCGGATTCTGGGATCTTGCGCGAATGATCCTAGTGCTTGGGTTCGTTATCGGTTCCATCTATGTAGTGTTTTATCTCCTCAAGCGTAGTTCCGGCCGTCGTATAGGTGGCGGGGCGGGCTTGTTGCGCATTGTAGATGAGCATGCACTTGCTGGTGGCAAGTCGCTGCATCTGATTGAGGTCGGCCGGCAGGTGTTTCTTGTTGGCGCAGGGGACGACTCGGTTGGGCTCATCTCAGAGATAACAGATGATGAGACACTCGACACAATTCGACTGGCGGTTTCGGCCCAGGCGACTGAACAGCCGAGAGCGTTCTCGGATGTGCTCAGTAGTCTTTGGCCGAACAGGGGAGCCGCCAGCGAGATGTCTCGACAAGGCGCCACTGCCCAGGACAATGCGGGCGGACTGAACCCCGTTTCGGTGGGCGGCGGTGCCGGAGTAGGCACCTTCGATTTTATCGGGCGACAACGAGAACGCTTACGCCGACTTCGTTAGTACGTCCTTAGGTCGCAGGGCCTGAAGCATTCACTGGGAGGGGAAGAATGCGGAAAGTGATCCTGGCGATTGTAATGCTTAGTTTCGTATTCTCGGTGGTACCGCCTGTGCTCACAGCACAAGAGGCACCCGGAGAGGAAGCACTCCAGATTCCATTTCTGGATCTAAGCATTCGAGAGCCACAAAACAATCAAGAGGTGGCGCTGTCTTTGCAGCTACTGCTGTTGCTGGCAATGCTCAGCCTGGCGCCGTCGTTTATTATTCTCACCACATCTTTTTTGCGCATTGCTATAGTCCTGGACTTTATCAAGCGTGCATTGTCGCTACAGCAGGTACCCCCGAACCAGGTGCTCATGGGCGTAGCACTGTTCCTTACCGTCTTTGTGATGTGGCCAACAATTAGCGAAGTCTACGACAACGCGTACCGGCCATTTTCGGACGGAGAGATTGGATTGGAAGAAGCCTATAGGAATTTTGAGAGCCCTATGCGGGTATTTATGTACCGGCAGATGCGTCACAATCCAGAGAATGTACAGCTGTTCATGCGGATGAGTGACTTGCCGAGGCCAAGTAACTTGTCGGAAGTGCCGACTCATGTGCTGGTGCCAGCTTTCATTCTGCATGAACTCACGGTTGCATTCAAAATCGGTATTCTTCTATTCATTCCTTTCATCATCATTGACATGGTGGTGGCCTCGACACTTATGTCTATGGGTATGATCATGTTGCCGCCCATAATGATTTCACTACCGTTCAAGCTTATTCTCTTTGTTCTCGTTGATGGTTGGTCTCTCATAACCCGGCAACTCGTTGCCAGCTTCGGAGTGCTGTGATGGATTTTGGATTTGCAGTGAACATTGTTCGTACTGCCGTGCTGTATATCATTCTTGTTTCGGCTCCAACCTTGCTGATTGGTATGTCAGTGGGTCTGGTTATTTCAATCTTTCAGGCAACAACATCGATACAAGAACAGACGCTGACCTTTGTGCCAAAAATTGTGGCGATTCTTGGAGCGGTGGTCTTGTTTGGGCCGTGGATGCTGCGCCTGCTGGTGCAGTTCACGGTCAATATCATCAACCAAATACCCTTGATGATTCGCTAGACGTGAGTAGCTGAGGAGCCAAGTAGGTGGGAAAGTGACGGCACTTGTTCTTGAAGCACAACTTTTTTTCCTCGTCTTTGCACGCATTATTGCTCTTGTGCAGACCGCGCCGTTGTTGTCTTCAGAAGGGGTGCCTTTTATTGCCAAGACCGCGTTAGCATTCTTTGCTGCTGTCGCGGTGCTGCCGGGAGTAGCGGCAAGTGGGTATCCGATACCAGATGCGGCAGGTCTTTATGTGCTGCTTATTGTTGGTGAGGCGATGGTCGGAATTGTCATAGGCTTTTTCCTCACCGTTGTGTATTCCGTGTTCTTAGTGTCTGGTCAGTTCTTTTCGCTGCAGATGGGCTTTGGTGCCTCCCAGGTCTTTGATCCTCTCGCTCAAGTGCAGATCCCTCTTATGGGGCAGTTTCTCAATATCGTTGCGATGCTGGTGTTTATAAGTACAGGAGGACTGCAGCGTATTTTTTTGAGCGGCGTCTATGGGTCCTTCAGAGCAATGCGAGCGGTTGATCTGGCACTCCACAGAGAAGATATCGTTTGGATGGTCGCCGGGGCATTGTCGCGACTTTTTGAACAAGCGCTGGTAATTTCTTTCCCGGTGCTCGGTACCCTTATGCTCATTTCGGTGACTATGGGACTTTTGGCAAAGGCCGCGCCGCAAATGAACCTTCTTATGCTTGGTTTCCCAATTGCAATCACCGTTGCCTTTATACTCCTTTTCGTCGGCATGCCACTCATTATGGCTGCGTTCGTTCGAGTGATAGACGAAGGCTTCTTGGCCATTGAGTTTTTCCTCTCTCAGCTCTTTGGGGGTGGTGGATGAGTGTGCTCTTTGCCCTCTGGGGTCGCGGCTACCAGCAGCGCGCCGACGAGGCCGCCTTTCTTACTCAACTTGAGACTCTGCACCTTCAGTGGTTCTCCGCCGAGGAGGAAGGGCGAACCGAGGATGCGACCGAGCATAAGATCCGCAAGTCGCGCGAAGAAGGAAAGGTCGCGCGGAGCCAGGATGTTAGCGCGGCGGTTGTTCTCATTTTTGCTTCAGTTGCGCTCGCTTTGCTGGCTCCGTCTATTCTGCGCGGATCGCTGGAAATGACCGATTATTTTATTCGTAACTCGACGGAACTTGATATCACCCGAGATGACTTCCTTGTACCGGTGTTCTTTCATTACTTTGTACGGCTGACTCTACCCATTGCGATTGTCTGCTTTATTGCTGCGATACTTGGTAACCTTATGCAGGTTGGGTTTTTGTTTACGACAAAGCCGATTGAGCCAGACCCAAAGAAAATCGCTCCAGACATTGTGAAATTCATTAAGAAGTCCTTTCTGTCGATGGAGGCTTTGTTCAACCTCGCAAAGAGCACTGGTAAGGTAGCTATTGTTGGTCTCATGGCGGCTCTGAACATTCTGAGTGATATAGACCGAATTCTTAATCTAGTGAATAGTAGTTTTATCATTGGCTTTCAGCTTATCGCTTGGATTGCTTTCCGTATTCTGATACAAACTTCAATAATCTTTCTTGTGCTTTCACTCTTTGACTATTTGTTTCAACGCAAGCAACATCGTGAGAGCATCAAAATGACCAAACAAGAGGTAAAGGAAGAACGAAAGACCTATGAGGGAGACCCATTTGTTAAGAGCAGGCTCAAACAGCGAATGCGTGAACTCATGCAGCGTACCATGATTCAGAACGTTCCGACCGCAGATGTAGTAATTACGAACCCGACCCACTTTGCGGTAGCTATGGAGTACAAGCGCGACTCTATGCAGGCCC
>REEM01000130.1 GCA_007695055.1 Spirochaetaceae bacterium
GGGGACTGTGCGGGGGAGTTGGATTCAGATTCTGATCGGCACACGTAGCTGGGAAAAACTTACATACGTCATCGTATGTTATGACTTAGTCAGCGGAAACTCAATCTCCACCCGCGTCCCGTTATCCCGTTCGAAATATATGCTTCCACTCATTTGTTCAACTAGAGTTGAGACAATCATCATACCCAAGCTCTGCAACTTGGCGAAGTCAAAATCCTCAGGAATTCCTGACCCATTGTCTGCGAAGGTTATGTGGTAACGTTCGCCCTGCTTCCAACCCTTCACCGTGATATGGGGATCGGAATGATTCTGAAAAGCATGTTTCATTGAGTTTGTTACGATCTCGTTAAGGACAAATCCGAGGTTAGAGAGCACCGTTGCGGAGCAGATGACGTCTTCCAACTCAGTCAGGGTCGTTAGCGAACCTTGTTGCGGAAACACTGCGATAATGCTATCGAGAAGTCGCGGGAGGTACTCCCTGATCGAGCCACTTGCCTGTAACTCTGCCCGATACAGTTGGTCGTAGAGAACCGCCATGCTGTGGAACCGACTGGAGGCGTCTTGCAGGGCAGCAACGGCAGCGGGGTCTTGTAATCCTTCAGCCTCCATTGAAAGGACACCGATCATCATGTTCATATTGTTCTTTATTCGGTGATGAACCTCTCTGAGGAGTGCTTCTTTCTCGGATAATTGGCGTTGGATCTCTTCTTCGGCGTGTTTGCGCTCGGTAACGTCCTGATAATACCAGATACGCCCATAGTAATTGTCTTGCCCTGAAAACATTGGATATGAATAACGTAGCAGCGTTCTGCCGTCCCTAAGCGGTATTTCTTTGGACTCTTCTATCTGGCGATTCTCGGATAATGCAACGATTTCCGCGACGAAGCTGTCTGGATCCGGTACGAGCGACAGTACTAGCTCAAGTGCTTCCTGACTATACTGACGAGCCAAATCAACATCTGAAATATTACATAGATCGGCGAACCCGTGATTGAACGAGGTAATGCGGTCGTCTTTATCTACAACGAGTACGCCGTAGGGAGCAGTTTCTTGTTGTGTCTTTAGGAGGATATTGGCGTTCCGCAGTTCCTCCTCGACCTTCTTGCGCTGAGTGATATCAGCAAAGATAGTCGCGACCTGATTCTCTTCAGGTTGAAATGCGGTTACTTCAACGTATTTATCTAAAGCCCTTGCGTAATTTTCCACAGTAACCGAAACTCCCGTCCGGGCTACGGTACCAAGAGTGTCTATCCAATGTTGTTCTGTGCCTGGAAGGACCTCAAGAACTCTTCTGTCCACCACTTCTTCTGCCCTGAGTCCGGTGACCTTTTCAAACATGGGGTTGACGTCAATGAAGCGGTAATCCACCGAGGCTCCGATATCGTCATATATCATTTCGTGCAAGGCAACCGCATGAGGACTGTTGTAAAACAGTTGATGAAACCGGATCTTATTTCGGTTAGCTTCAGTCTTCGCCTCAAAGAGCTTGAGGGCCATCTTGATTGACGCATCTATCACAGTGATGCCCGAGCCTTTCACCACGTACCCGTACGAGGCAATCTTCTCAGTTTTCTCAACAACTTCCGGCTCGGTATGGATTGTGAGAAAGACAATGGGAATCTCTATCTCGTTCAGGATCTGCCGAGCAGCCTCGGGTCCATCAATGCCGGAACCAAGATTCATATCCATAAGGATCAAATCCACCGGAGAGGTACGATCTACAATGGTCTGTACGGCTTTGTCCCCAGTTGTGACATGGTGAATAATGTATCCGCGATCCTCAAGCTCTATTCTTAATCTCGAGGCGGTGAAGTCTTCGTCTTCAACAATGAGAATTGCCTTTTTATTGTGCATGTGTATAGCTCACTTTTTATATAATGAAGTAACTATAGTGGGGGACTGAGAAGATGTAAAGGTTTTTGTTCATGCTCGGTTAACACTCCGCCCCAGCCGCGACTCGAACGCGGGACCTACTGCTTAGGTGGGGGGCGATCTATCCACCTGGGTGGGGCGGCGTCCCATCAGTCCACATCAGTCCACGGATTTGCGGTTGTCACGCCGGTCTTGTCGAAGTCACCAAGATTTCTCGTGGCTAACACACAGTTATGCACACGACACACCGCAGCTATCTGTGCGTCGGCCATTGATATCGGACGCCCGGCAGCCTCTCTTTCAACCACCAGGGCAGCATACTCGACTGCAGCGTCAGCATCAAAGACAAGGATCCGGTCTCGGAAGTCCTGGTCGATGATGGACTCGACGGCCGACACGAGTTTTTGCCGCCGTGCGCCGTTCGGCAGCCGGAGGATCCCGTAGAGTAGTTCAGCCACAGTTATGGAGGTAATTGCTATCTGCCGCGCTGGAACCGAGTCCACCCATGCCAGCACCCTTGGCTCCGGTTTGGGGCGCATGATTTCGGAAACTACATTCGTGTCCAGGACGATCATTCAAGATTCTCAGCGTTTCGAGGTTTATCGACCCGTTCGGGTAGTTCAAGCTCAACACCTCCAAGGTCTTCGAGTCTTTTGCGAATTCGAGTCCCAATACCGGCTTGTTCCTCAAAGCCCTGGGGATCTGACAACGCACCCCGCAGGATCGATCTCGCTTCTTCTTCCATTGACTGATCATGCCGAGCAGCTTGAACTCTCAGGCGCGACTTCAGTTCGTCGTCCAGATTCCGTATGGTCAAGGTAGCCACGATACCTCCTTCTTTTCCTTGCGACAGCATTGCTGTCAATGCTAATTATACCCTCAGTGCAATCAGCTTTCAAGGGAGTTCGAACGCGGGACCTACGGCCATTTCTTCATATGCTTCATATAGCTTGCGGGAAAGTGGTGTATATTTGGTGTAAGTCGTGAGGTTGTTTCGGTGACCGAGGTCGACTTGGACTGTTGGCCCTGTTGCCCATGAAAAGCATCAACGAGGTCAGCTCCGTGAGCGACGAAAAAAGCACTGGCCCGGTTCAGTTCAGAAAAGCGCGGATTAAGCTATCTCACTTTGAGGAATAACCCGTTTTCCCTCCTGACACAAGAGACGGTACGCTACACTCCCTTCAGGTTCCGTCGTCAAGCCTTGGAATCTGTGTTAGTCTCTTTACGAGAGGCATACCGGTGAGAGGAGGGTTTATGGAACTACATCCCCAGATACTGGAAAAGGATGGCAAGAAGGAGTTCGTGATTCTGACCTATGAGGAGTACGAGCGGATTGCCGAGACTCTCGCTGACTATGATGATCTTCAAGAGCTGCGAGAGGCGAAGAATCTGGAGCACGACGCCGAGACTCAGTCTTTGAAGGATGTACGAACGGCCTTGGGAATATAGTTCGTCGTCCATCCGTTGAGATACTCTTAGAGAGCAACGATTACCCCAACCACATAACGCTTCTACGTGGGCCTTTTGTAAACATCTCTTCGGTGACGAACACGAAGTATCTGGATGGTTACACGTTCGTGATCGACTTCATATACAATGCGGTAGTCGTTCACGCGTACTCTATAAGACCGCTTGCTGCCTTGGAGTTTAGTTACGCCGGACGGAAACGGATTATCAGACAAGGCTTCAACAGCCGTAATCAACCGAGGAATGACTGCGCGGTCAATATGCTTAAGCTCGCCAATCGCGCTTTTCTTCCACTCAATCCGATAAGTAGCCACTGTTCTTCAACTCGACTATCACGTCTTCATGGTTCACGCTCTCTTCGTTAACGCGCTCCGCGATGGTGGCTAGGTCTTGCAGATCTTCGAGCAGTGAGTCGTATTCTCTGATCGATAACATGACCGCAGTACGACGTCCCTTTTCATCTGTCACATAGTGAGGATGAAGCTTTTCCACTACTTTGGCTGGATTTTTCGTGCTCATACTTTGATACTATCACGTCTCACCAGTCTCAGACAAAGGTTTCCGCTTGATGTAGTGCACTAACGGGGTTGCAATAGACGAGCTGCAACGCTGAATCTGAATCTGCTGAACAATAAGAATTACCCCAGCCGCGACTCGAACGCGGGACCTACTGCTTAGGAGGCAGTCGCTCTATCCACCTGAGCTACCAGGGCCTGTGCCCCCAACCTGGGGGCGTGAGTCCAAGTGTAGCCAGCCCGCGCTCGGCTGTCAATGTTGAGCCCCGGTGCTCAGCCATTCCAGAGGTGTTCTCACCGGTGGGTACCCCACGTGCAAGCAATTTCGTTCTATGCTCCGACTCGCGTGAGATAATACCACAAAACTAGTAATATCTAACGCGACCCTGATACTCCCGCGTAATTTGAATTTTGGGGTCGATGTCGGCCCATGGCATGGTACGATCCACCTGGTGTTTACTCCAGCCGCAGAATGAGAACCTCATGCGGTGCAATGCCGTGTCCAGCCTGAATCCGTGTGCCGGGCGCTGCGTGAGTGCCAAGGAGCAGTTCTGCGCCCTCGGGCGGCAGCAGCGCCGCCAAATCTCTTGGTAGTTTGGGAAAAATGCGCAGGCCAAAGTTGAGTACCACCAGTATGGAACCTGAGCCGTTGGAGCCGCCTGTCTTCGCGCCCGCGCTGCCCTCTGAACCGTCAAGATAGCGACGGTAGGCAAGCAGATTGCCGTTACCCTTGCGCACAAACTCAATCTCACCGGAGCGCAGAAGCTGCTCGCTCTTGCGCAGCGAGATAAGCGAACGGTACCAGTGCCACAGGGACTTAGGATCGCGTTGCTGCGCTGCAACGTTTTTGCGTACGTAGTTGTGATGCACTCGCAGCCACGGCCGCACCGCAGGCTCGCAGAAGCCAGCATGTGGGGTGGAGTCCCACTGCATGGGAGTCCGTTCCGGGTCGCGGCCGTACCACCACAACGGCCACATGCGAATGCCAAGTGGATCCTGCAGCTCCCTATGGTGAATCCGCAGGTTGTTCATGCCAATTTCTTCGCCGTAGTACAGGAAAGGGGTTCCGCGAAGGCTCAGCAGCATAGCCGCCGCTACGCGGGCCCGGGCGACGGTGCAGCCTGGCTTGCGGTAGCGGCCATAGTGGCGGCGGCGGTCGTGGTTGCTCAGGGTGAAGTTGGGCCAGCCTTGATCGCCAATGGCGTCGTACCATTTCCGGATTGAGTTATAGAAGCGTGAGGCCTTCCAGGGTTGGGCCAGGAAGTCAAAGTTAAAGGCCAGGTGAAGTTCTTCACTTTGATGATTCTGATACGCGGCGGCATTGCTAGGATCGTGGTCAAAGACCTCGCCCACGAGAATGCGGTCACGTCCGTCACGTGCGGTGTACTCCTCGGTTACCTGGCGCATTTCAGGGCAAATGTCATGAGT
>REEM01000212.1 GCA_007695055.1 Spirochaetaceae bacterium
CTTCTGGACGCTCATGATTGGTCTGAGCCGAATGCTTGCCACCGCCGACCACCAGGCCGACTGGCATATAGTTATGGCCATTACCATCATTGCCATGGTGCCAACAATCATTATTGTACTCACCATGCAGAAGCAGTTTGTGAAGGGCCTCACCGAGTCAGAGAAATAGCTGTGGTCCAAGAAGTGCCAAAGCCGAAGGCTGGCCCGCCCCCTATGCGGGCCACTCTTCTCAAAAGCTGGCAATAGGTCTAGTAGTACCTACCACTGCAAACACCGATATCTGAGAGTTGAACTTTAATGCCTTTGCGGAGTTAAACTACGAGAGGCCGTATCTAGTTCGAGCCTCCTCCAGAACCCGTACTGCTTCAACCGCCCGTGGGCCGAGTATTCTGGCGCACTGCAGGGCGATGGCGTCTACGAGGGCAACCGGTAGAGCCATGGAGTGGAAGTCGCTGACCGGCCCGCGTTCGAAGCGGATAACGGAGTCAACCCCTGGGCTGAGTTGCTCTGAAGGTATGTCGGTAATGAGGAGGCAGGAGGCGGCCTTGTACTGCATCCAGTCGATCAGGGTTGTTGCTTCCTTACTCTCCCGCCCAAAGACAAACAGCACTAAGACATCCTTGGCTTCGGCATGCACGATCTGGTCGAGTAGGCGTCGCCCGGTGTGCACAATTGGAGAGATATCAAGACCAAACCTTCGTAACCAGAACTGCAGCGCATGGACAGGGGTGGTAGCGGCGCCCTCTCCAAAGAGATAGACGCGGCGAGCATGCGAAAGAATCTCGGAAAAGCGTTCTACTTGGTCATTTGGAATCTGCTCCAACATCGCCTGCATATAGCGAATTTGGTTCCCGACGAACTCCTGCATGACTGAACTCTCGCTCGGCATGGTTGTCAAGGTACGTTCGACCCGGCGCCACGAGGACAAGTTCTCTATTACCCTATGTTGAAGCGAACTCTTGAGCTCGGGGTAGCCGGAGAATCCTAGGAGACGGGCAAAGCGCAGAACCGTGGCTTCACTCACACCGGCCTTCTCGGCAAGTACCTGAATGCTCCACATAGCGCACTCATGCGGTTGCTCCCGAATAACCTCGGCAATCAGGCCTTGACGTTGAGACAACTTGGCTTCGTGGCGGTCTATAAGCTCAAGCACTCCGGCCATTGCTGTCTCCCATTTCTCGGTGATGAACCGAAACATGAAAACCGTGTAGTCGTATTTCGTGAGCAACCCGCTCCGCAACCGCAACCGACCGGTGTTGTCCACCGGTACACCCAAGCCCCATCCTTAATCGAGCCTTACCGAGCCTCGAGTACGAGGGAGCTATGGTGGTCACTAGCTCGGTAAGATGTTGAATGAAGAACTGTGTATGTGGTTGGGCTAAAACGTACTCAGCACATGCCTCATCCTTCCCGTTCAGTTCTCGAAGCGCGGGAATATAGTATGGGTTTGCAATGAAGCGAACATCGAAAAGAATATCTGCCGGAAGAAATGGCCCGTATTTGAACCCGAATGAGTGAATGTCTATGTTGATGTTTCTGTGAATTGACGCACCCTTAATGAGTAAGCCCAGTCGCTCGCGGAGGTCGTAGACCGAGAGCTGCGAGGTATCAAGGGTTTCAACCGCAAGGCAGTGCAGCGGCTGGAGAGCCAGCTTCTCCTTGAGAAGGTCCTCCGTCACGGCCTGTAGCGAGTCCGCGGGCAGATTGCATTTCTCGGTAATGCGCTGGAGAGAGGTTGCCTCTCGTGATTCCAAGGCCAGCACTCGGTACGGAACTGCCATCTTGTCGAGTTCTTTTAAGGAGTCTAAAGCATGCCGCACGCCAACCTCATCGCTTAAGTCAAGTGCAACCGCGCACGCGTGTCTGCGACCAGGAGGGCATTCCTCATAGCGGATGCGGGCCAGTTCGGATAGCAGTTGAGGTGGCAAGTTGTCCACCCCAACTACTCCTAGGTCCTGCATCGCCCTGACTGCTTCAGTGCGTCCACTGCAGCGGTGGCCGACAAGAATTATGACGTGCCGATTGAGGTCCTCGTTGATTAGTTCCTCCATATGAGGAGGCCTGTCTCGTCGAAACACTTGACTCGATCGGAGCGGACGCTGATCCATACAGGATCGTCTATGTTCAGATGCAGATCCTCGTAAACCGTAACGGTGATCATCTCTTCTTCCAGCTTTACCTTGAGATAGAATTGCGAGCCAGCCGGTAGTACCGAGTATACGGTTCCTCGCACCATGTTTGGTGACGCCTCGGTTGCAACACGAAAGTCTTCCGAACGCACACCTGTCGTGATTTTTAGCGGCTCAGTCCCGATGTTCTCCGGCATTCTTGCTCCGGCAATTTCGGTTGTCAGCGAGCCTATGCTCACCTGTACCCCACCATCGGCCTGAATAGCCTCCGCAGGCAGAAGATTTATCTTTGGGTTACCGATAAAGTCTCCCGTGAAGATATTCGCCGGATGATGATACACCGTCATTGGATCCTGGTACTGCTGCAGCTTACCGTGGTTCATGACTGCAATCTGGGAGGACATCGTGAGTGCCTCCAGTTGATCATGGGTGACATAAATTATGGTTGACTGGGTCTCGGCGTGCAGACGCTTGAGCTCGGCCCGCATATCCATTCGGAGTTTTGCATCTAGGTTTGATAGTGGCTCGTCCAGCAGAAGTACCGCCGGTTCCATGACTAACACCCTAGCGATAGCCACTCGCTGCTGCTGACCACCAGACAGTTCGTTAGGAAACCGCTGAAGGAGCTCACCGATGAAGAGTACCGATGCAATGTGTTCCACCTTCTTGGTGAGTTCCTTTCGGCTGAGTTTTGCAATTTCAAGTCCAAAAGCGATGTTGTCGAAGACGGTGAGATGCGGCCATAAAGCATAGCTCTGGAACACCAAGCCCAGTTTGCGTTGCGCTGGCGGCACATAGTGCCCTTCCTTGGCTGAGTAAAGACAACGGTCGCCGAGCCATATCTCTCCCTGGTCACTTGGCGTCTCAAGACCTGCTATCATCCGTAGTGTAGTTGTCTTGCCACATCCCGAGGGACCCAGGAGCGTGGTGAATGAGCCGTCCTCAATTACAAGATCCAGGTTGTCGACGGCAGCAACCGAGCCAAACTTCTTGGTTACGTTCTTAAGTTCTATCCTTGCCATGAGCGATTATCCCCCTAACCCTTTTGCAAGGTCGGTTTTCATCAGTTTTCTACTGACAATGGTGGTGATGAGAATGGTTACAACTATAAGTAGCATGATTGCGTTGGAGTACGGATACCAGCCGCGGTCGGTGAAACGCAGAGTTATGGCAGTCGCAGTTTGAGTTCGCGGGGTTACCAAGAGCACGACAAGGCTCAACTCACGCATTGCAGAGATAAACGGCAATAGCAGTCCGGAGAAAAAAGCCGACTTCTGAAGCGGGAAGATAATGCGACGCATGCGCGTCGTCCAGCGAGCGCCTACCATCACTGCTGCTTCTTCAAGTTCAGGCCCCACCTGCATCATGGCTCCAATTCCCGCTCGCGAGGAGTAGGGCAGATACTTCACCGAAGAGGCGATGACCAGCAGAGTGAAAGTGCCGTAGAGACTTGGTATTGGCCCGCGCTGCACAGCAAAGAGAGCTAGAAAAATTGAACCAAAAGCAATACTCGGCATGAGGTACGGCATGAACGAGAGTTGGTCCAGATACCGCGACAGTCGCCTACCACGTAAACGCACGACGGTGTATCCCAAGAGCATTCCGGTGGTTCCGCAAATGGCTGCGGTTACCAGACCCAGTCGAACACTATTCCCAAGGGCACGCATGACATCGGGATTGCGTAGTATTCCCGGCTCACCGGTGGCAAGACCTATAGAGTGACTCACCGGCCCTAGCCAATAGTGAAGGCTGAAGTTTGACAGACGGTAGGTTCCGGGAATCAGCATGACGGTCTCTAGCGCTAGAACCGAGAGCGGAACAACGGTAACGCTGAGTAGAAACACCACAACGAGCACTGCTACCGGCTTACCAAGTTTTCCGAGCCGAACTAGCCCGCTCATGCCGCTCTTGCCGGAGATAGTCACAAAGCTACGACGAGCGCCAATGACCTTATGATCCATATACAGCACCAGCATACCAAAAAGGATCATGACCAACGCCACAATGTACCCCATGCCCGGCCTTTGTCCTACTAGGTTGGCGTGCAATAGCGTGGAAAGGACGGTAAAACGCACCGGTCCTCCGAGAAATGCAGGCGTACCGAATGTACCGAGGCCTCGAGAGAAGGTGAGAAGAAATGTGGAGAACACCATCGGCAATACCAGCGGCATGACAATGCGTCTCAAGACCTGCGCTCGTGATGCTCCGAGCAGCTCCGCTGACTCCTCTAACTGTGAGTCAATGTTCCGCAAGGCTCCCCCAATGAGCATAAAGCCGAACGGAAAATAATGGAGAGCAAGCGTCACTACGATCGGGAACATGCCGTACGAGAACCAGTTGGGAGGCGCGATCCCAGTAATGAACTCGAATAGTCCGAGGCTTCCACCAATGCGCCGGTTCTTGAACAGCGTGATCCAGGCAAGCGCCAGAGCCCAGGACGGCATAATGTAAGGAACTATGCCGAGATTGGAGATGAGCTTTTTCATTGGCATGTCGGTTCTCACGACCAACCATGCCAGGGCGCCACCAATCACCAATGACAGCAGTGCTAAGCTCATTGAAACGGCAAGAGTGTTCATGAGCGGACTGTACAGAAACGCGTAGGAGTTCTCCCCAGTGAACATCCACTCCCAGTGGCGTGTTGAAAAGTCGCCGACACGAGACCCCGGGATCTGAAAGCGCTCCATAGCATGAACAATCACCGTCTCCTGGAGCATGACCACAATCGGAACCAGTACGAGATATACTAGGAGAATGCCCAGAATAATCGATAGGATAACCTGGGGTGTTGCGTTCCTCCGGACAGTTCCCAACAGCGTTTTTGTGTTCATCGTTCTTCCTGTTACTAAGAATAAGCCCGTCCGTCCAGGCAAGGGCGGACGGGCTCCAGGTAAAGTTGTGAAATGCTACCGTGATTACTGCTGCACGTACCGCAACCATGCATCCAGAACGAGGCCACGATTCTCGGCTGCGTACTGGGGGTCATAGGTCCACAGGCGTTCTTCCCACCATTCCCACGGCATGTCGTCCTCATGGTGACCAATCTCGTCACTCATTGAGTAAATGCCCACATCATCGCTCCAAGGGGTAAAGCCCTCGGCGGTGAGG
>REEM01000109.1 GCA_007695055.1 Spirochaetaceae bacterium
CCTTGTCTACCGCCTTGGTGCGCATGCTCACCGTTGCGCCGTCGGTCTTGATGATTTCTTCGCGCTCGGCAAAGCTCGGTTCAGGAAGGATATAGTGTGCCTCAATGGCTGTCTCACTCATGTGGGTCTCAAACACGACCAAGAGATCAAGGGCGCGCATGCCGTCCCGCATGTGCTCATAGTCCGGGAAGGAGCGAACCGGGTTGAAGTGCCGAACAAATCCGGCCTTGACCTTGCCTTCTTTGGCGTGCTGCATGGTCACATGCGGCAGTCCGGTTGGCGGGGCTACCGGGAACTGAGTTCCTACACCGTCGTTACGCGCGCCGGTCGGCACAGCTGGTGTTGGGAAGTTCGGTTCGGCAACAATTGCGCCAAGAGGGGCGTAGAGACCGCCGAGTTGCCCAAGGTTTCCAAGGAGGGCGTTCACATAGGCAACTGCTCGTGCAGTGTCGGTGCCGTTGGCAAAGTTGGAACCAACCGCGGCCTTCCAGCCGGTGTCTACCGCACAGTGCGGAGCATTATCGGCCAGGTCGTAGGCAATCTCACGAATCTTTTCCTCAGGGATTCCGGTGATTTCTGCTGCCCACTCAGGTGTGTACTGCGTAATTTCGCGCCGGAAGTTAACGAACCCGTTTGTGTGGTTTCGTATGAAGTCGCGGTCAAAGAGGTTCTCGGTAACGAGAATGTTGCTGACTGCCAGGAGGAACGCCAGGTCTGTTCCGGGTCTAATTGGCACCCACTCAGTAATTGCGGCACTCTGGTTCAGTCGCGGATCCAGACATACAATCTTGGCCCCGTTTTCCACGGCGGCTGCAAAGCAGTTGGCCGATCCGGTCTTTATGCCTTCACCCATGTTGCGTCCAATAAAGAGCAGGTACTTTGCATGTCGCCAGTCGGCGTCATAGGCTGCGCCAAAGGTGTGGGTCATGCCCAACTGCCGTGCCGACTGACAGCTGGCTTCATGAGTCATAGTTGTTGCAACACCAAGCGCATGCATGAAACGGTTGAGGTACAGTGTTCCGGTGGTTCGTGGGTACTGCGCGCCGAAAACCGCCTCCTGGCCGTGTTCGGCCAAAATCGCCTTAAGCTTGTCGGCAATCTCATCGGTAGCCTGCTCCCAGCTTATGGCCTCAAACTCCCACTCGCCTACACGTTTTAGAGGAGTCTTCACGCGGCCCGGGTCGTAGATCCAGTGAAGTCCGGCATGTGCTCGTGGGCATAGCCGTCCGCGGCTGATCCCGTGGTCGGGGTGTCCGGTCACCTTCCATGCACGGCCGTTCTTGACGTGAATCTGCATACCACACTCGCTGGTACACATGTTGCACATGGACGGCTTAACCTCGACCGGGCCATCCTCTACGGTCTGAGCCCAAGCCTTCATATCAATAAAGTTCAGCGCAGCAGCAGCGGCGGTTATGCCAGCGGTGCGCTTGAAAAAAGTGCGTCTATCTATTGCCATTTGTACTTCTCCCTTCTTGCCTTACACAAGGTGTGGATAGTCGGCCGCAGGTGTTCGTAACACCAGAAGCAGACCCAGTCCGTCCTGCTGAGTTGAACCGTAGACCTCGGCCTGCGGATTCTTCTCACGAAGTTGCGCGACACGAGACTCGGCCTTAGCCAGCATCTCTTCCCATGTCCCGTACTGCACTGCCTCGGTCATGCAGGTAGAAGCACAAGCAGGAGTTCCCCCCTGCGATACAAGGTGCTCACATGCGCTGCATTTGTACATCTTCCATTCTCCGCTCCGCGGGTCTGCGTCATAGACCGGCACGTCAAAGGGGCAAACTGTTCCGCAGAGTTGACATCCAATGCAGGCCTCGAAGTCCACGTGCGTGAAGCCTTCCTCGCCTTTGTAAAGGGCGTCGACCGGGCATACATCAATGCACGGAGCGTTACCGCAATGCTGGCAGCTGTGGCGATTTACGAAATGGGTGGTGTTCGGGAAGCTTCCCTTATCCAGGTAGTCAAAGCGAATGTACTTGCGTTCGACTGGAAGCATGTTCTCGTTCTGGCATGCTAAGCGGCAGGCCTGGCAGTTCACGCACAAGCTGTTGTCCATGAGCAAGGCCATTCGTTCGCGCGGACGGTCTTCCGCTATGCCTTCGGCGGCGACGTCGGGCGCACCCGCACAACCGGCAGCAAACACTGTTGCGGCGCCGGCAACGGCTGAAACCTTTAGGAAGTCTCGCCTGTTCAGTTCCGTCATATTCCTTTTCTCCTCCCCGGTCGAGGTGCTATGGCTTCATCTTCAGGAAGCGCAGCGTTCGCCGAGTGAAATGTGGGTTTGTCACCAGCATATTGCATAACACGCCTGAACGCAATCTAAATTGTGATCAAAACGGTTAAACAATTATGTTGCCAAAACAAGCAAGTAGCTCTATACTGCCTCTGATGCTGGGTTCCAACATCATAATCTTTATCGATATCGTCTCAATAGATCGTCGTTTCGCGGCGTTCGCGTCGGGAGCAAGCGACTCGGGACGGTAGGAGGTTCACGTGAAAAAAATTCTTTCTTTATTTGTGGTCGCTTTTGTGGCAATCACTCTATTCGGCTGTGCTACAGCAAACGGCGCAGGCGCTCCGGCGTTTCAGCTTACCGGGGCCGATGACGCCGCGGTAACAATGGACACCATTGACAACTACCTGTTCGCGGACAACATTCGTTTCATTGACATGCGCGACCCGGTCGACGCAATGTCAGATGGCTACATCGCTGGTTTTGAGCTCTTGCCCTTCAAGGCCTATCTTGAAAACCGGGCCTTGGTACGCAACACCGGTTGGAACTTCACACCAGCTGACCTGGTAGATGCAGAACTGCTTGAGAGCTTCTTTGGTGACAAAGACGCTACCCTGGTCTTTATGTGTCTCTCCGGGACTCGCTGTGGCTACGTAATGCAGGCTCTTGAGTACCTCGGTTACACCAACCTGATCAACGCTGGCGGTATCCGTGACTACAACGGTCGCTACCTTGTGGGCGGAACTCAGACCTGGAACGGTGCTATGGGACTACCTCCTGCAGGCGTTACCATGGACAACATTGACGAGTACCTCGGACGCCCGGGTGCAAAGTATGTAGACTTCCGCAACGCTATACAGTACTACACCGAAGGCTACATTGACGGCTTCATGACTAAGTCCTTCTTTGAGTTCATTGAAGGTCAAGAGTTTGTTGTTCGTAGCGACGGCTGGAACTTCTCCGCAAGTGATGTCAAAGACGACTTCATGCTTGAGGAACTCTTTGGTGACCGCGACCGTGAGATCTTTCTCATGTGTCTATCGGGCGCACGCTCGGGTTACATGAAGCAAGCGCTTGAGTCCATTGGCTACACCAATGTGCACAACGTTGGCGGAATACAGGACTACACTGGTGCAAACCGTGTGTCAGGTGACCCCAGCTTCTCGTTCTAAACACTCTGTCTTTTCGTGTTAGATTGCGGCACCGCCCTGTTCTTGGGTCGGTGCCGTTTTTTATGCTACAGTTCATATCGTGGCACTTCTAAGTATTCATAATCTGTTATTAAATTTTGGCGGGCCGACCTTGCTCGACAATGTATCCTTGGTTGTCGAGGCAGGCGAGCGGCTCTGTTTGACCGGGCGCAACGGCGCAGGCAAATCTACCTTGCTCAAGCTCATTGCCACCGAGATTGAACCCGAGCGTGGTTCTCTCCGTTTTGACAGCGGTGTGCGCGCCGAGTATCTGCCGCAGGACCTGCCGCCGGATATGCATGGGACAGCGCTTGACGTGGTGCGCAACCGGCGTTCGGAAGAACTTGTGCCTACCCACAGAGCGGAGGAGGTCTTGAGCAGGCTCGATATCGACGCGGCTGCGGAGACAGCGACTCTGTCGGGCGGTGCAAAACGTCGGGTGCTGCTTGCACGCACCCTGGCCTCCGGGGCTGATCTCCTGCTTCTTGACGAACCAACAAACCATCTTGATATAGACACTGTGTTGTGGCTGGAAGACTACTTGGAGCGACTGACTCTCGGCGGCAGCTGCGCTGTACTCTTTGTCACGCACGACCGGGCCTTTGCACGACGGCTTGCGACCTCGGTTGCCGAGATTGACCGCGGCGCCCTTATTCGGCATGACTGTAGCTACAACGAGTTTCTCCAACGTCGAGAGAAGCGGCTGCAGGATGAAGAGGAGCAACGAGCCCTTTTTGACAAACAACTGGCCGCCGAGGAGGCGTGGCTCCGACGCGGGGTCAAGGCACGCCGCACGCGCGATGAAGGTCGCGTAAAGCGGTTGCTTGAGATGCGCGAGGAGCACATGGCTCGCCGCGCGCAGGCTGGATCGGTGCGTATGGGAATTGACGTTGCGGCGCGTTCAGGTGATCTGGTAGCAGAGGTAGAGGATCTCAGTTTCCGCTATGAACAGGATGGCCCCGACATCATTCGAAATTTCAGTACATTCATTATGCGCGGTGACCGGGTCGGTATTGTGGGGCCCAACGGTGTAGGGAAGACAACGCTCATTCAGCTGCTCCTCGGCAAACTCAAGCCGGACTCAGGTTCGGTGAAGCTCGGCTCCAAGGTTCAGGTAGTGTATTTTGACCAGATGCGGGCTGTGCTTGATCCGGATCGGACCATCTATGAAAACCTGGGCGATGGCTACGACACGGTGAGCATTAACGGCAGCACACGGCACCTGACCGCCTATTTGAAAGACTTTCTCTTTGGCCCAGACGAGGCGCGCAAGCCGGTGTCGATGTTGTCAGGTGGTGAACGCAACCGACTGCTCCTGGCCAAGCTCTTTGCCGCGCCTTCCAACGTGCTTGTTCTTGACGAGCCGAGCAACGACCTGGACGCTGATACCCTGGAGCTTCTGGAAGACCTGCTGCTCGACTATAACGGGACCATACTTCTTGTGAGCCATGACCGGGAGTTCCTGGACAATGTGGTGACCGACTGTCTTGTCCTGAGTGACGGCGGACGAGTTCAGGAGTACGTTGGAGGCTACAAGGACTATCGAGCCGAGGTGGCAAAGCGCCAGTCGCAGAGTTCGGCAGCAGCTCAGGCCGGTGCGGGCAACGCTGGAAACTCAAATGGCGGGGCGAGTGCGGCCGAGCGTCGCCGTTCGGCCAAGGCCAAAAGCTCTGGGCCACGGAAACTGAGTTTCCGCGAGCTTGAGGCGCTTGAACAGCTACCAAACACCATTGCCGAGCTTGAGGAGGAAC
>REEM01000039.1 GCA_007695055.1 Spirochaetaceae bacterium
ATCCTGGGTATGGCAATTCCACGAGGCGTTGTTGTACTTGGAGTTATCTCGCTCCTCAACCTGGCGGTGGTGGTGCTGTTCTTCAAGGAACTGCGTCTGGCAGGGTTTGACCCAGGCCTGGCCGACGCTCTGGGAATAGGCTCCGGGCGCATGCATTACCTGCTTATGGTACTGGTGGCCTTAACCACCGTCGCGTCCTTTGAGGTGGTAGGAAGCATACTGGTCATTGCTATGCTCATAGTACCCGGGGCGACTGCTCACTTGTTGACCAAGCGCTTGGTAAGCTTCCTGATTGTGGCCTGCGGTGTAGCGGTGGCGGCCGCGGTTCTGGGTCATGTTGCAGCAATCACGGTGCCCCCCATGTTTGGGTTTGAGGATACCGGCACGGCAGGCAGCATGACCGTGGTGCTTGGCCTTTTCTTCACAGTTGCCCTGCTCGCAGCACCCGAGAATGGGGTCATTTCCCAGGCGGCAACCCTCATGCGCCAGCGGGTGGTGGTGGCACGCCAGGACATTCTGGGCCTCCTGGTGCGTAATGCTGAGGTGCAGATAGCTGAGAAAGGCGCCCTGCACGCAGCGGAGCAGGCCGGACTCAACCTGCAACAGTTACGCTCGGTTCCGGGCTCGCCTTTTCTTGCCAGTTCAGGTATGTTGCGTCTTGCCCTCGCAACCCTCAAACTGAGTGGCTGTGTGCGGCGCACTGGGACGCGCTTTTTTCTTACAGCAAAGGGAATGAAGCAGGCTCGTGAGCTGCTGCGCTCACACCGCCTTTGGGAGCGCTTCTTCCATGATGAGGCAAACGTGTTACTGAATGAACTGCACCCGGCTGCAGACTATCTAGAGCACTATACCGACGGCGAGCTTCGTGAGGCACTCGCCGATATGTATACAGGTGAAGGGAGAGATCCACGTGGCAACAAAATCCCGGATTGAAACGGAAACAAGACCAACAAGCACGGTTGAACAGTATATAAAGGTGATCTTCTCGCAACAGGAACGAAGCGGTGGCGATATAGTAGGCATGAAGCAGTTGGCGGATGCCATGCAGGTGACACCCGGCACCGCGACCTCAATGGTGAAACACCTGAGCGCTCACTCACTGGTAGACTACACACCACGAAAGGGAGTCTCGCTCACAAAGGCCGGTCGCAAGCTCGCGGTAACCATGATAAGAAGGCACCGCCTGATTGAGACCTTTCTAGAACAGGTGCTGGGGTATGACTGGACCGAGGTTCATGACGACGCCGAGGCCCTAGAGCATGCGGTATCGGAACGTTTTATTGACCGCATAGACAGCTTTCTGGAATACCCCCAAACCGACCCGCACGGTGACCCCATTCCGGACGCCAGCGGCGCTATTGAACGACGGCCCTCGGTTCCGCTTGACAGCTGCAGGCAGGGTGAGCAGGTAACGGTAGTTCGTTTAGGAGATGAAGACCCGGAGTTTCTTGTTCTTATGAAGGAGCACAAACTGACTCCAGGCGAGGCTATTCTGGTAACCGAGGTAAACGAAACCGCAGGTACAGTGAGCGTGCGTCACATTGAGAGCAAGGCTCCCTTCACACTGGGACTTGCCGCCGGAGCCCGCATACTGGTCGCTCCAATAGCCTGAGCCTCAAGCGCTTAGATTGAGCCCAGGCAGCCGGACTCCGCTGCCTCAATACAGACCTGGTTGCGCCCGGCACGCTTAGCCCGGTACAACGCAGCATCGGCGCGACGGATCACCGCATCTACCGAGGTATCAGAAGCGTGCCGCACCGATGCACCGACACTCACGGTAACCTGTATCGTAGTCTGAGCAACTGCTATGGAGACGTTCGAGACCTGCTGAATGAGGCGAGATGCGGCATCTATGGTCTGGCTGTCGCTCGACTCGGCGAGAATTGCAATAAACTCCTCGCCACCGTAGCGGCCGAGTGAGTCCGGGCTCCGCAGGACGCCGCGCATCAGAGAAGAAAGCTCCTGCAGAACCACGTCTCCGGCTTCATGCCCATAGGTGTCATTGACCTGCTTGAAGTGGTCGACATCGATCATGAGAATTCCAAATGGGCGGTCATAACGAACACACCTGTCAAACTCCGACTCAAGGACATTTTGTAACCCACGCCTGTTGGGGAGACCGGTGAGAAGGTCGGTTGTTGCCTGATGTTGAAGCTCATACTCAAGGCGCTTGCGCTCCTCTACCTCGGCACTGAGCCGCTCACTCGCCCGACGTTCGAGCACCAAGGCGGCAAAGCCACGGTGGCTCTCCACGTTTGTCCGCGTGAGAATGAACACCGTTGCTATAAGCGTTCCAATGGTCATGAAGAATGCAGTAAAGAGATCTTGAGGACTCAGAGAGAGGTAGAGAACGCATACCGCAAGGTAGACCGCAGTACCAATGAGCGCCACAACAAATGAGAACCATTGCCGGTTGGGAAGGAGCATTACCACCGCAAGAAGTCCGGTTACCATGACCGCGACGTGGACGGGACTGCGCGGATCACGCAGCAACAAAATGAGCGGAACAGACAGCAAGAAGCACACCTGAAAGACTGTCATGACGCGGTAGAACCGTTCGGGGTCACGCTCGCGATAGCTCATGCGTATGACGGCGGCGGCGAACACAGCAAGCCCAACCCGGTAGGATGCAGGCACAAGGAGCCGCGGCTCCCAACCAATGAGGTGATAATCAACGTACAGAAAGGCAAGCCCTACCAGCGCAAGCAACACCACCGCCAGTCGGGCCAAAGGCAAGACAGTGGCCAAACGCACCTGGTCATACTGTTGTTCCATCTCGGAGTCAACAAAGCAGCCCCGGCGTTTGCTATACTCGAAGGCCGGGTCTGAGAATACGTTATTCATGAGTTCAGCAATCGGGTTTGAGCCGTTCATTCCGCCGTCAATATACCGCTCTATTGCAGTGTGGAATAGGGTCGTTTCACTGCCTTTGGGTAGAGAGAGCGAAGGCCCGCCCGGGTGGAGCGGGCCCTCTTTCTGAGCTTAGGCTAGTAGGTTCCGCGATTAAGGCCATCCATAATGGCCGAAAAGGCTTTGTTGGCGCGTAGCGTTGCACTAGTGGCCCCGTCTACGTCGTACTCGGTTCCAAGCGCCTCACCGGGATTATGAAGATCATACAGTGCGGACACTGGACGCCCTTCAAGGTAGTCAAACAGCGCGTAGTACTGATTGCGGATGCCTTCGATCCACTCATCGTCGGTGTCGCCACGATAGTCCGCACCACGGTAGAACAGATGCCGATAGTTACCACCATCGAAGACACCGTCTTTAATGGTAAACTGAACACCTACCTGTTGATACCCACCGTCTCCAAACTCACCTCGGAAGCGCCCGTCGGCATGTACAGGTAGTAGTCGCTCAAAGCCGTTTGCCGAAGAGTAAATCCCACGGTTGATTGCGTCCCGAAACGCTGAGTGAATCTTGTTTCCACGAACGGTTGCGCCAGTGGCACCGTCCACATCGAACTCAGTTCCAAGAACCTCGCCGGGTGTGTAGAGATCAAAGATCGCTCCGACAGGATTACCAACAAGGTAGTCTAGCAGCGCATCATGTTGTGCCTTTATTCCAGCTACCCAAGGATCATCTGTTGCCGCGCGGTAGTCGGTATCACTGTACCAGAGATACCGATAGCTTGCTCCAGTGATTACGCCATCACGTACATCAAACTGCACGTTGACCTGCATGTTACCACCGTCACCAAAAGTGCCTCGATAGCGGCCGTCTTGGACCGTTGGCAGAACACGAGTCACCTCGCCCGCCGGTGAGTACACGCCACGGTTAAGTGCGTCTTGCATTGCGGAGAAGATCTTGTTCCCCCGGATGCTAGCGGCGGTTGCACCATCTACATCGTACTCAGTTCCGAGCATAGCGCCTGTATCGTACAGATCGTACATTGCGCTGACATGACGCCCGTCGAGATACTCTAGGATAGCATCATGCTGATTCTTGATTCCGGCAATCCATGCGTCGTCAGTTTCCGCTCGGTAATTGATATCCCGATGAAATAGATAGCGGAACCGTGGTGACCCTATGACGTCGTCCGCAAGAGTGAACTGAATGTTCACCTGCATCCCTCCACCATCATAGAATACGCCTCGGTAGGTACCGTCGTCGTAGCTTTGCATCTCAGCCGCGTCGCCACGGTCAGTAGCGCAGGCAGCTAATGCCAGAGCAACAGCCCCAACTATGGCTACCGCCAATAACAATTTCCTATGCATTTTACAATCCCTCCTTTGAGATTACTTGTTTCGGTGCCCTATCATAATGGCTGGGGTGGTAATTGTAAACCTTTTTTGTCATGGATTGACCCAATTGACAGCCCATAAGGCTCCGTGTTCCGATAGCCGCCATGAGCCAAGCCAACATCGCACTGAATACCAAACAACTATGTGATCTCATACAGGCCGAGTTTCGCGCCCGAACGCCGGGATCGCCTGCGCCCGTCGGCGACTTGCCGCAGTCAGCCTCGATCCGGGCGGTGCTTGAGCTGCTTGATGAAGGAGCAACTGTGCCCTTCATTGCACGTTACCGCAAAGAGCACACCGGCAATGCGGATGAGGAGGTGATCCGGAGTATTGAGGATGCCGCGAAACAGGTTCGCACTCGAGAAGCCCGCCGTGCCGCGGTCCGTGCTTCCCTTGAAAAACTCGGCATGTTGAGTGAGGAGCTTTCAGCGCGGCTGGATGCCGCCCCAGATATTTCCTCTATTGAGGACCTCTATGCTCCCTACAAGCCCAAGAGAAAGACACGCGCGTCGGCCGCCATAGAGGCAGGCTACGCCCCCTTGGCCTATGCGGTTCTTTGTGGCGGCCCGCAGGATGCGCTGCCCCTGCCCGGGTCCGCCGTGGCGGAGGAGGCAGTTGCCGGGGCGGTCGATATCTTAGCGGAATGGTTTTCCGAGCACCCGGATGTCCGTGCCGTTCTGCGGCAACTCTTTAGTCGTTCGGCTGTGCTCAAGGCCAAGAAGAAACGTGGTTTGAAAGAGGACGGCGAGTCCTTGCGCTTTAAGGACTACTTTGAGCATGCCGAGGCAGCGGCGCGGGCGCCCTCACACCGCATTCTAGCCATGTTCCGGGGCGAGACAGAGGATGTCCTGCGTCTCAGCACTCGACCCGAGGAGGAGGCTTCTCAGCGGCTCTTGTTGGAACTGGTTACTGGGCGACACCGGCAGGGGAAACTGAATTGGGATCACATTCCCGAGGAGCTGCGCCTCCCTACCGAGCCGACGGTACCGTTCAAGGCCGAGCGCGCGGTGCTGCTTGAGCGGGCGGTAGAGGAATGCTGCTCGCGGCTGATTGTTCCGCAGCTTGAGAGTGAGCTGCGTGGGGTGCTTAAGGAACGGGCAGATGCAGCCGCGGTGGAGGTTTTTGCTCGCAACCTGCATGAACTTCTCATGACGCCACCTTTACCGGACACGCCGCTCCTGGCATTGGATCCGGGACTACGCACCGGCTGCAAGGTGGTATGTCTGGATGCGCGGGGAGGCTTCCTGGAAGGCGCAACCATTTTTCCGTTGGTGCCCCACAAGAAGACCGAGGAGGCGGCCCGGATCATTCGTGCGCTGCTGGGACGGCATGGCAGCCGGGCCGTCGCGGTTGGGAACGGCACCGGTGGGCGGGAGGCGCTGGCCTTCATAGAGAGTCTTGAGCTGGGGATTCCGGCAATTGCGGTGTCGGAGGCCGGTGCGTCTGTGTACTCGGCCTCGGTTACGGCACGCGAGGAGTTCCCGGACCTGGACGTGACGGTGAGAGGTGCTATCTCAATTGGTCGCCGTTTGGCAGACCCACTTTCGGAGTTAGTCAAAATTGACCCCAAGGCTATAGGTGTGGGGCAGTACCAGCACGATGTCGACCAGAAGCGTCTTCAAGAGCGCCTGGATGCGGTCGTGCTGTCCTGCGTCAACCGGGTTGGGGTTGATCTGAACACCGCCGGGAAGCCGCTGCTGAGCTACGTCTCGGGTATGAGCGGGCGTCTTGCAGATGCGGTGGTGAAGTACCGCGGCGAGGTGCACGGCTTTCAAAACCGAAAGGAGCTTCTGAAGGTTGCGGGGCTTGGCCCCAAGAGCTTTGAACAAGCCGCGGGCTTCCTGCGCATTCGTGGTGGCAATGAGCCGCTTGATGCCGGGGCGGTACACCCGGAGCGATACGACCTGGTGCGGCGCATGGCCCGCGACCAAGGCGTTACACCGGCGGAGCTCATGAGCAATGCGGACGCTCGCTCCAATATCGACCTGGAGTCCTATGTCTCAGACGATGTCGGCCTGCCGACCTTGCACGATATTATGCAGGAGCTGGAAAAACCGGGGCGCGACCCACGCGGAGTTCTGGAGACCGTGCGCTTTGCAGATGTCCATGAGCTGAGCGACCTCTCGCCCGGCATGCGCTTGCCCGGCGTGGTGACCAACATTACCGCCTTTGGCGCCTTTGTCGATGTGGGGGTGCACCAGGACGGCTTGGTTCACATTAGCAAGCTGGCCAACAGGTTCGTGAGTGACCCCCATGAGGTTGTGCAAATGGGTAAGCAGGTAATGGTGACGGTGCTTGAGGTCGATGCAGGTCGCAAGCGGATCTCACTCTCTATGCTGGAGCCGTGACGTAGGTGCTGGCGTAGCCTGAGCCGTGATCCTGCCGCCAGCCTGCCGCGCCAGGCTGCCGCGCCGAGCCGTGACTCACCTTCGTAGGGGCACCGCTCCGGCCTGGGACAGCGGGAACTCGGCCGCTGGAATAAGCGGATGATCCGGCCTCACGGCACTGAGGCCCTCGAAACGGTACTCGAGCTGCTCTGCGCCCCTGAGAAGCTGATTCACTCCCACACCTACTTCCAGATAACGGAGCCCAAAGCGAACATCGACCTCGGTCACTTCCTCGGCAGGAATGCGGGTGCCTGCGGCAATACTTCCGCCTACCCAGCTGCTCCCCTGCACAAACAATTCATACTGCAGTGTCTCTATGACAAAGGCAAACACGTTGGGGTTTTCCAGGCCAATAGTCATGGTGAGCTCCGCGGCGGTCAGCCCCAGAGAGTCCAGACGTACCGCACGAAGCTGCGGACGTGGTGGCCGTGGAACCGGCATGGTGCCGCTCTGCTCAACCGGGAGCCGCACCTCGCCGAGCAAGGGGACATCGAACACAAAGTTGACCTGCACCCTGTAGTCAAGCTGGTTGCTTGTAACGCCTGCCCGGGCGACATTGAGCGCCTCTGCAAAAGTAAACTCAAAAGGCAAGGTTACGCTTTCCTGTCCCCCTGGGCCTATGCTCAGCCGCTCCGGATTCTCACCAGACAAGAAGGCCTGTTCTTCTACCGAAAGGACATAGGAGAAGCGCTCCAGAGTGATAGCAAAGGTGTTAGGATTTGAGATTTCTACGTCGGCCACAAGACCGGCGGCGGTGAAGTTGAGGTCCGTCAGGCGCACCTCGCGCAGGCTCACCTCGGGAGGAAGCGGTCGCATCATGGACTCCAATGATGCACACGAAACAAGAGCGAGGCCCGCAGCGGCAATAACAACGACAGCTGCCAAGCCCACTGAGACCAAAGTACGAAATCTTTTCACCTACGCCCTACCCTTGAAATAAACGTTTAACGGCCTTAAGTACCCGGTCACGCTCAAACGGCTTAATGACAAAGTCGGCGGCCCCTTTTTGGAGCGCATCTATGACTTGCCGCTTCTGGCCGACCGCACTAACTATAACAATCTTGGCAGTGGAGTCATAGGCCCGGAGCTGTTCCAGGGCCTCCATTCCGTTGGTTCCCGGCATGGAGATATCAAGGGTCACAAAGTCCGGGCTTAATTCCTGGTAGAGGCGCACTGCTTCGTCCCCGTCACCTGCCTCGCCAATTACGGTATAGAGTGGTTCGAGGATTTCACGCAGACGCATTCGCATGATGGCGGCGTCGTCGACTACCAGCCCGGTCTTCATACCTGCCCTCCCTGGTCCGCAAGGATCCCAATGTTGATCTCCAGCACCCCCATCTCGGAGAGCAAGCGTAGACAAATAGTCGGCACCTCAAGGAAGTCCACCTGGAGATTTGATCCGGTAAAAACTGCGGGGGGAGTGAGATGAATAATATGGTCTTGGCCTGCAAGCTTAATGCTGGCTTGACCGGTCACCATATTGGCTATTTCGCCGACCGCACTATTTACAAGTTTTCGCAGTTCGCTCGGCAGTTTGTTGGGCATCATGACATGTGCAATGTCCTCTGCAAAACTGGTATCGAGCGAGTACACCACCTGTCCACGCACCGCACCGGTTATTCCAAGCACAATGGAAACCGGCAGACTTGGTATAGGCGCCGACTTGCGCTTGAGACTCTCGCGACTGAGCTTGATTCCAAGCTCCTTCTGGAACACATGCACCGCACTGGTTATGAAAACGTTTGCGTACTCAGCCTTCATGCAATCCCCTTACTGCCGAACCTTTTGGAATAGTTATCTCAAAGCGAGTGCCTTTGCCGTTTCGCGTGCTAACCGACAACTTACCCCCCACGCGCTTGATCTCATCTCGCACTGCTACAAGCCCTACTCCGCGACCTGAAGTAGGAGTTACATACGCCGCGGTAGAGAAGCCTTGTTTGAATATCAGTTTCAGGAGTTCCTCGCGGCTCGGCTGGCTATTGTGCTGCACCAAGTTGAGTGAGATTGCCTTGGCCTTAACTTTTTGTACATCAATGCCCTGGCCGTCATCCTCAATGATAATGCGTACATGGCCGTTCTGCTCGGCTGAGCTAATACTGACAACTCCCTCAGCGGCTTTGCCCGCACGCTCGCGGTCTCGCGGCCGTTCAATTCCATGGTCCACCATGTTCCGAATAATGTGGGTCACAGCATGTGACAGCGCTTCGTAGTACTCGCGGTCTAGCAGGAAGTCATTTCCGGAAAACTCAAGTGGCTTCAGTCGCTTACCGCGAGCTGAGGCCAAATCCTGCACTAAGCCCGCAACTCGCGACTCTAGTGTGCTGTATGGCACCATTTGCAGTCGCTGCAGACGGTCGGCAATTTCTCCCCCGCCGGAGACCTCGCTCCGCAGTTGCCTTTCAAGCTCTTCTAGCTGCAGTCGCGGAATGACCATGGTCTCATCCGGCGCAATCCACTCCGGCCCGAGATTGTTTTTGACCGTGAACAGATCCTTGCGAAAGGCGTGCTGCATCTCCTCAATTCGGAGTAGAACCGAGGTGCCGTCGGTTAACACGTCAAACTCGGCAAGTGCGTCTTCCAGCCTATGCGCGGCATCAACGCTGCGCTTGAGTTTGAGATACGAAGCGTTCGCCTTGAAGGTATGAATCTCGCGATAGGCGCTCGCGACATTTTCTTCCTCGCCGGTGAACTCACCGCTGGCAGTCATGGAGTTCAGCAACTCAAACAGGCGGTCGGCCTCGCGGACGAGAGCGGCAAAGTGCGGCCTGTTCATTACAACGCCAAGCAGCATCTCACGCAGTTCGTTGACCTCGGATATTCGCGCCTCAAGCATCTGCTGCTCACTCACATCGCGCAGTGAGCACATAATGTAGTCGGTGTCGATTGCCCGGAAGTCCAGTTCCACGGTCTTGTCGCGAATCTTCACGCTTGCATCAAGCAGGCTAAACACTACATCCGGACTCGAGTCCCCCGCAAAGACAAGGGCGAGTGCGTCCACAAAGTCGGCTTGTTCCTGCGGGTCGGAATAGAGCAGCTTTGAAAGGTCATGCCCCTCAATTTCTTCTCCAAAAATTTCTACGCACTCACGCGAGTACTCAGGACGCACCTTCATGTCGGCACCAAAGGAGAGGAAGCCTTGCCCAGAGAGGTCCAACAGACTCTGAATGGAACGGGTTCGCTCTTGTACATACTCTTTCTGCTGTTCAAGTATCTCACGCTGCTGCGTGATCATCTGCTCAGCCATTTCTTCTTGAGCGCAGCGGGCATTCTCTGCGCGCACCATGGCAATGACCCACATTCCGGCAAGCCGTGCGAGGGGATGAACCTTCTCAACCGGTCCGGTTATGCCAACGACGGCGACCCGAGTTCCATCTACGTCAATTCCAACACTCACACCTTCCTTCATGAAGTCGGACTGTGCTGCGTCGGCCTCGGTCACAATACCTTCATCCCGTTTCCCGCTCATGATCTCGGCTCCGATCGCATGGGTCGTACCAATGCGTTCCCGAAGCACCGCCGCGATAATCTCTCCGCGCTCGGACACGAATATCATTTGGTATCCGAATTCATCGTGAAACTGGTCACACATTTCTTGAAGAAACGGGATTTGAATTCCGGACTCGGTACAGCCCTCTGTGCCGGGAGCTATAGTGCTTCCCGCCAGGCTGCCCTTGATTTCTGCCATGCTCATACGCAGATCCCCACTTGCAGTCTCTCTTCAGGTCTTAAAATGAGTTCGAAAAGCTGCTAAGTCTTCAATCTCTCATGAAGTATGGTAAAGCCAAGTGCCGGAGTTGGCAATCTGTTTGTTTAGTTTCCCAAACTGCTCCGTTTTATCACTACTTTTCTAAGCTCTTTTTATGTTATCGGCACCTCTTACCTATAATCTAACTACTGCTCCCTTTAGACGCAGGCTCCTTGGTGTGCTACACTTCATCTCGCTAATACGTGGAGGCACATTATGAAGCGAGTTCTGCTCGGTCTGTTTGTTGTGACATTGGTTTTTGCCGGACTAACGGGATGTCGGACTATATTTGGACGAGGTCGCGGTCCTGTAGAATCTATTGCATTCTTACCGCAACATAACCCGGACTTGACCGCCCCGGTGATTGGCTCAATTAGCGAACGACCCGACCCTAAAGAGGTCACCATGGTCGTGCCTCCAGGTACGAATGTCCGCTCCTTGGTCGCAACCATAACCCTCAATACCGAGGCATCGGTAGCAGTTATCTCTACCGGTGGTCGTGTGACCCAGATTAACAACCAAACCCCCAACGACTTTAGCGTGCCGGTTACCTACTCCTTCATCACTCCTGGAGATGACGAGCCGTGGCTGTACCGGGTGGTTGTCCGCGAAGCACATACCGACGCGGCCTTGGCCTCACTTCAGGTTTCCGATGCGCTCTCATTTGAACCGCGCTTCAGCCCCGAGACAAAGAACTATACCGTGACTGTCCCGTACTCAACACGCGAACTCCAGGTCACCGCCCGCGGTCGCAGCCCCTACCTGCAACGTATTGTTGTAGATGGCGCGGTTGTTCGAAGCTCTTCCGGCGTAACGGTTAGCTTTGAGTCGGCTGACCGCCGCGAGATTAGCATAGAGACACTTGCAGAAGACCGGGTGAGCGAAGACCTGTACCGCATCACCCTGGTGCGTGCCGAGCCTGACCGCAATCCCGCCTTGGCGGCACTGAGTGTTCCCGGCGCAACCCTCTCGCCTGCCTTCCGTTCCGACAGACTCCACTACGCGACCGAGGTGCCCTACGAGACCTCCGAGTTCACCATAATTGCTCAGCCCCAGAGCCGCTTTGCACGTGTATCGCTGGATGCTCCCGCCGGTGAGCAGTCGCTTTCAGTCTCCGGAGATGCAGCGTCATCACACGGTGCCACTGTTAGCTTCCGCGATACCGACAGGCTGCGGGTTGTTGTCACGGTGCGAGCAGAGGACGGGACACTCCTGAACCATACCCTTGATGTCCGGCGCGCGGCACCGCCGGTGAGTGCAGCGCCACCAAGCCCCGGGCCTTCACCAGCCCCGACGCCGACACCCGGGCCTTCACCAACACCGCCTGCACCAGGTCCGGCGCCAGCTCCAACACCAAGTCCCCCAGCGCAGCCGCCCGCGCCAAGTCCTGACCCGGCACCGGCGCCGACCCCGGCGCCCGCGCCTGAACCCACTCCGGCCCCGGCCCCGGCGCCACCAACGGTAGAGACACTCACTGTGCAGGTGGCGGTGAACGCACGCAATGTACAGCTTGGCCGACGTGAGGCCGACGCCCTGGGCCGTGGCCAGATTGCCCCCGAGGGTCAGGTCACGCTGCGAAGATATCGATCTGAAACCGTACTCGCGCAGGATGCATTCAGCGTTAATGTGCAGCGCCGAGGCAACAATCCCCCGGTACTGAGCTTTGACTGGAACTCTCCCGGTGTCCGCATGAGTTCCAATGAACTCGTCGAGGTTGAGATCCGCATTCCTACCGGAAACGGAAACTATCTGCACTACACCGAGGCCTTTCCAGCAGCCAGTGCGCTCAGCATGGCACCGCCCTTCTTCTTATTCTCCAGCAACCCACGCGTAAGCTGGCCAGCGCCCGGAAGTTCCGTTGCGGTAGACGCTGAGTACTCTCTCATTCCCCCGGGTCAAATTGGCCGTGGCCAGCAAGGTATTGAGGAACTGCCCCGCGGCGCTGCCGGTGCGCAACAAGCAGGTGTGCAGCTCACCGTGCGGGATGCCGACTCAGGTTCGCAACTCTTCAGCGGCCCGGTACGCTCTGGAGCGGGAATTCAAGCTGGGCGACGGCTCAACTTTGACCAACCAATACAGCTCACCGAGGGTCGTGATGTCAGATACGAGTTTCTGGTGCGCGGACCTGACGGGAGAGGATGGCGAACAGCTGGCCATACCACGGTGTGGACGACACGCATTGCGTACGAAGGCGGTTATAGGCCGGCGCTGCTCTTTGTGCTTGAGTAAGGGTAAGTAGCTGCGCGCAGGGCCCAGAGTAGGGCAATGCCTGCAGCAACGTAGAAGGTCCAACTCACACCGGCATAGTCAAACACCCACCTCAGGGTGGGTGGGGCCAAGGTCATGCCGACAAACTTGACGGTGTTGAAGAGCGCGACAACAGCGCCGGTAAGTTCGGGAGGGCCAGCGCCGCTTACCCAATGGAACACGGCTGGCTGGGTTATGCCCATGCCCGCCCCAAAAAAGGCCAGGCTGACCGCTACTGCAGGGAGTTGCTGCCACATAACCACCGTTCCCAGCGCGACTCCAATGAACAGATAGCCCATGAGCAGCGTGCCCCGTTGTCCAAGTAGCTTTTTCACACCGACCGCACGCGCCGAGACCAGTGCCGCAACGAGACCGTGAAATGCGAGCGCCAGCCCGGCAACTCCAACCCGTACCCCGTGTTCGGTCGCCAGAAAAAGCGGCAGAAAAGTCACCAGCGCGTACAGCAAGTAGTGGAGTACCAGGGCGTGGAGAAAGACCTCGCGAACCTCGGCAAGCTTCAGTGTATCGCGCAGCGACCGGATATATGCGCCAGTAGAGGCCCGCACTTCCGCAAACGGCGTTGATGAGCCCGACTCAGGAATATTCAAAAAGAATGCAACCGCAAGCAGAAGTGATAGGCCATATACGGCGAAAGGAAAACGCCAGTCAAGTTCTGCCAGTAGACCGCCAAGGAAGAGCACGACCACTGCAGTCACCGCAATAGTACCGCTCAGATATCCCATGACACGCAGTCGCTCTTCACCGGTATACCAGTCGCTCACAATGGTCATTGCAACCGGTATGAGTCCCGCAATGCCAATTCCTTGGAAGAAACGAAACAGTAGCAGAGTTGAGAAGTTTGGCGCCCACATGCACAGAAGCCCGAAGCTCCCGTCGATTACGAGGCACCCAAGAGCAACAGGGCGGCGCCCGATCAGATCTAGCAGGAGCCCAGTGAACGGTAAGGTCAGCGCTGCGGCGAGCGTGTAGACGCTCAACACCAAGCCAACCGCGCCAGCACTTACCCCAAAGGGGCCAATAAGGGTTGGCAGGGCGGGGGCAAGAAGGCCGCCACCCATCACACCAAAGCCCCCCATGACAAGAAGTGTGAGGAGCCTAACCCGGGATCTCAAGTTTGCCATGGCTCACACAGTATCAGCAAAGTGCATAGTTCGCTACTCGGTTCGGAAGCGCACTACCTGTTCACCAAGAGCCTTAGCACCATCCGCGTTGTTATCAGCAAGTTCGGCCACCTGGGTAACTGACTGATTGATCTGCACGGCACCTGCGGACATCTCGTTCATGCTCTGGCTAATTTCCTCAGTTATTTGTGAGAGACGTTTCATCTCACCAAGAATCTCGGAGCTTCCACCGGTCATTTGTTGTGAGGCCTCGCGCACCTTGGCCGACACATCACGGATCTCGGTGAGCGCCTCAAGAACCTGTCGGCTACCTATAGACTGCTCGTCCATTGCATTCTTAATGGTGGACTCCTGGTCAGCAACCGTTTTGCTCAGACGGTACATCTGTTCAAAGCGTTGTTGAGTCTCAACAAGCGCAGTAGAGATGCTGTCAATTGAGACCTTCAAAGAACTGAGCGCCTGGGCAATAGTGCTTCCTTGAGATCCTGCCTCCTCGGCCAGTTTGCGAATCTCGTCGGACACAACCGCAAAACCCTTGCCGAACTCTCCGGCATGAGCTGCCTCTATTGCAGCATTCATTGCCAGCAGGTTTGTCTGTGACGCAATTTTCTGAATCATGTCGCCCGCTTCAACCAATCCCTCAGAGTCCACGGCAATGCCACGAGCAAGTTCGGTGACTTCTTCCATGGAGTTCCGTCCGGTTTCCGATGCCTGCTGCAGCTCCTTCATTGAGTCGGCGTTGTGATTAAGGCTGTTGGTCACCGACTGTATAGTCGCAACCATTTCCTCAATGGACGAGGAGGACTCGGTGACACCTGCCGCCTGCTCCTCAATGCTCTCGTCCAGCGTTTGAATGGTGCGGACAAACTCCTCAAGCGTTGCTTGGGCTTCATCTACACTTGCCGACTGATTCACAATCCGTTCCTTAATGCTCTCAATGTTGGCCGTGATTTCATTGATTGCGGAGGCGGTCTCGGCGGTGTTGCTGGACAGGTCGCCGCCGGTGTCTTGAAGCCGGTTTGCCTCTTTCTTAACAGCCCCTACCATCACGGCGAGATTCTGCAAGGTAACGTTGACGTAGTGAGCAAGGTTGTCTATCTCGTCCTCACCTTCTACCTTGAGTCGTTGTGTGAGGTCGCCGTCACCCTCGGAAATGTCACGGAGCCGATCCACTGTCACCACCACACGACGTACAATCCTTTGCACAATGAGAAGCAGGAGAAGCGCCACCAGTATGGCCACGACCACGGAAGCTATGGCGACGGTGGTACGCAACGCAAACATGGGCGCGAAGTAGTCATTGTGCTCGAGTCTACCGGTGACAATCCACCCGGTGCGCGGGATGTCTTGGAAGGCGGCCACGACAAGCTCGCCCTCCCACATGTACTCTAAAAATCCACTGCGCTCGGACATCATTATTTGGCCAAAGTCGTACTGCGTGACATCAAGTTCCAGAATGAAGTCGCGGTTCGGATGTGCAATAATGAGGCCGCGATGATCAAACATATAGATGTAGCCGTCGCTACCTACCCGAATGGGGTCAATGAATACCTCCGAGAAGCGGGCAAGTTCAACGGCTCCATACATTACGCCAATCACCTCACCGGACTCCCCGTGTATTGGCACCGAGACAACAAGAACCGGCTCACCACTTACCGCGCTAATGAGGACATCTGAGACCGCTTCATTGCCGCGCATGGACTCCTGGAAATAGCCTCGCTCTGAAAGGTTCAGCCGGTTAACCTGCGAAATATCGGAATGCGCCCGAGCGAGACCGGTCGTATCCAGCAGTCCCAGAGTGGCAAAGACACCGTAGCGCTCAAGCACACCCGCCAACACCTGATTAGCTGCCCGAATCGTCTCAAAGTCGGCATCTGGTGCTAAGGCGGCTTGCACGCGGTGGTTGTCACCGGCAATTCCCACATCTCCAAGGCGGTCGCTAATCCAGCTCTCGGCTTGGGTTGCGACAGAGCTTACCAATTGCTCTTGGGCCTGCCTATAGGCGCTTTGCAGCGCTCGGGCGGCTTGGTCGTAGGAGTACCATGCAACCACCGCCAGCCCGGCGATAATGGCGAGTATCGTCGGCAGAAGAATTTTATCCCTCAATTTGAGTTTCATGCGGACCACCTTTCTTTTGCTTTTTCTATTCGTGCGCCATAAGAGTGTAGCAAGGAGTTCAGTTCCGCGCCATAAAAAAGGAGATCCCAAACAGCACCGAGGCGGCACTCACGACAAATGCCCCCAAAAGAAACAGACTCGTCAGTCCAAAAGCCTCGGCAACCGGGCCGGACAGCAGCACCAAGCCCAGGCCGAAGGCTTCATACACAAAGGAAACTAAGGAAGAGATTGTGGCCCTTCCTTCCGACGCAACGCGGTGTTGCACCCATCCCTGGAAAATCACCTCGGCCGCCGCCATCATAATGAAGAACCCAAAGTAGAAGACCAAAAGCACTCGGCTGCCGCTGAGTACCCCAACACCCAGCAGTACTCCTGCTGCCGTCATCCAGCCTGCCAGGCGTACCGGTGACTGCAAGCCAAGAAGCCGTTCCAGCCTATGGGCAAGACCTGCACCCAACCCTTCCAGAATGAAGCGCCCCGCTCCCCAGATACCGACAAAGGCCAACGGCACTCCGTAGTGCCGCGCAAACAGGAAGTCATACTCATCTAAAACACCGTAGACGACAATTGACAGGCTGCCAAACAGAACGAGGGGTAGCATTCCCTTAACGGCCCCTGCCGCCCGAACTGAGTCCAAAATGGCACGGAGTTGCACCTGGAGCTGGAACCCGGGCGTATGCGGAACTGCCGGGGAGGCGGCAGCCCCGGAGGCGGAGGCAGGCAGCGGTTCAGCTATGAGCGCGGCACAAACCGCGGCCACCACCATGGAAAGAGCGGAGACCGTCATCACCACTGCCGGACTACGGCTGAAGACCCAGGCTCCCAGTAGCACCGACAAAACAACCCCAAGGCGCCCAAAAAACTGCCCCTTGCCTGAGATCTCCACGAACCTGGACTCATCACCTGAGTCCCTCAAGGTGTCAAAGAGCAGTGCCTCGGTCGTGCCGGTACAAATAGCCTCCTGAAGCCCCCAAAGAACAAAGCCCAGAGCAAAACCGGTGAAGTCCGGACGCACAAGCCACATAAGAAACCCGGCTCCTTTCAGCAGCATTCCAATGACTAAGGACCACTTTCGACTCCAGAGATCCGCAATGATCCCGGAGGGCACCTCCATAATGAGCACCGCCACACCCCAAATTGCCAGGAGCCAGGACAGCTGCAGGTAACTGAGGCCCACCTGCTGGAAATAGATCAGGTAAACGGGATACACCAGTGCAAAGTCCTGGAAGAAGTGAAAAAGTAGGTAGGTAACCGTAGTACGCCTGCGCATGCGTTGTAAGCTATTCCAAGCCAGCCAACAAGGCAAGTTGGGGACTTGCTATGAGCGCCTTCGGAGCCTAGAATGTGGTATGCAAAGATCGGACACACCACATGCCCGCACACCCAGCACGGTTTCGGTTCGCGCGGCAACCCCGGTAGACGCGCCCGCAATTGCGACAATGTACAACTACTACATTATCAACACGGTCGTGACCTTTGAACAGGAAACTGTCTCGTCTGCCGATGTCGTGGAACGCATAGCTGGAGTACACCAGGCTGGTCTCCCCTGGCTGGTGGCCGAGCTCGCTGACGGGCCGCCCGCGGAGTCGGCTGCGGCACCTGCCGACGGGCCGTCCCAGCAGGCGCCCCCGGAGCTGGCGCCCGAGACCAGTTCGCCCGAGCTTGTTGGATACGCCTACGCAACCGGCTGGAAGAGCCGCCCGGCGTATCGCTACACGACCGAGGTCTCGGTGTACGTGGCCCCCGGGCGTGAGGGTCTGGGAGTGGGCTCGGCACTGTACGGTCGGCTGCTCCCGGAGATTGCGAGCCTGGGAATACATGTGGCACTCGGGGGGATTACCCTTCCGAACATCGGCAGCGTTGCTTTGCATGAGAAGTTCGGCTTTCACAAGGTTGCGCACCTGGAAGAGGTCGGTTTCAAGTTTGGTCGCTGGATTGATGTCGGCTACTGGCAGCGCACCCTGTAGTCTCACAGTGCAGCGGACACTGTAGCGAGTCGGTACCCTACACGGCGCCACTCATTCGAACTCAGCTGGGAACCCAAACCGAGACAGAGCCAGCGAGACAGCGGAAGGTACCCCAGCCCTCGGCGTTGGTCGTGACGGGCTCGCGTATGTGTTCGGTCACGTCGATGTAGCGGGTAGCGGCCGCACCAGTCTGCATGGTCTTGCTCTCGTGCACCGGGCTGTCCTTGGCAGTGCCGCCCTTCATGTCGGCTTGGGGCATGTCGGTGCCGCTCCCACCCGTTCCGGTGGAGTCACCCGCCCCAGTAGCGCCACGGGCACCGGTGCTTAACACCACCGCCAGCCCCCCGGGGTGCTCGTTAGTCCCAATGCGCGTCCAGCCGATGCAGCCGGGATCATTAAAATAGTCGTACTGTTCCCCAAAGGCAAAAACGCGCCGGACATAGAGAAACTTGTCTATCATCCACTTGTGACACTCCATCCAGATCTCGTGCGGCTCGCCATCGCTGCCGGTATCTGTGTAGTGGGCTCCGTAGTAGTCGGCGGCAAAGATGCAGGGGTAGCCGTCACGCCGCAGCAGAATGAGCGCGTAGGCAAGCGGCTTGAACCAGGCCTCTACCACCGACTCCAGCGACTGGAGCGGTTGTGAGTCGTGATTACTAACCAGAGTGACCGCCAACTGCGGGTTCTGCTGCACCAGGGTTTGTTCAAAAATTGAACGTATATCGAACTCAGCTCCGAGTCTGCTCGCCTTAGCAAAGTTGAAGTGCAACGCGACATCGAACAACATGAGATTCCCGTCGGTAGCGTCAAGAAAGGCCTGCAAGGCCTCAACATCTCCGGACCAGTACTCGCCAACCGCAAAGAGCTTGCGCCCGGTGGAGGCCCGTACATGTTTCAGCCAGTCCACAAAGAAGCCGGAGCTCACATGCTTGACCGCATCAAAACGGAAGCCGTCCACACCGGTGGTGTCCATAAGCCATTCACCCCAGTAGAAGAGCTCGGTGCGCACGTCCGGGTCGTTAATGTCCAGGTTACAGCCCATGAGAAAGTCAAAGTTTCCCTTCTCAAGGTCAACGTTGTCTCCAAAGGTCTTGCCCTTGAACAGGTAGATAGCGTCAGTTTTGTCGTCCAAGGCATTGTAGTCGGCCGCATTGAAATGCCACCAATGCCAGTGCAGCTCCGAGTAGGTGCGGGCACGGCCGGGAAAGTTGAAATGTGTCCAGGCCTTAATGCGTTGTGGTTTTCCTATGGCCTGTGTGCGATCCTCAGGGTCATAGGGGGTGGCTTCAAACTCTTCCTGCTTGTCCCCACCAAGTTTGTGACTAAAGACGATATCGGCATAGACCTGCAGCCCTGCCGCTTGCGCGTCTTTGACCGCGGCAAGGTACTCATCTCGGGTGCCGTACTTGGTTCGCACCGACCCTTTCTGGTCAAACTCACCAAGGTCAAAGAGGTCATACACAGCATAGCCAACATCACTCCCGCCGCCAGCCCCTTTGTAGGCAGGCGGTAGCCACAGCGCGGTGATCCCGGCTGCAGCAAGATCGCTCGCCTCTGCGCTTAACTGCCGCCACAGCGTGCCGTCGGCGGCGGTGTACCAATGAAAATACTGCATCATTGCACCGTTGTGCTCGGACACCTGTGGCTCCTTGGAATTGGAAAGATACGTTGCTCGGTTACAGCTATATCCCGAGAATTTGCCGCCTGACCTCGGCCCGGAAGTCTTCTAGCATCTCGGTAATTTCCATGTCGGGTTCTATGTCGGTCACCCCCGCTGCCGGAATGAGGGAGGCACTAAACTCCGGCCGGTCACCCGACAAGAACACCTCAACTCGGCCAAGGTACTTGCCGTATTCATGAGCCTGCACAAACAAAGTGTTGTTGTGATAGCGCCCTTCCGGCAGCAGCGTATGGCTGTGCCCGTCAACAAACAGGTGTATGCCGTCCACGGCATCGGCAACATCGGTGGAGGGGTAGTTCCGCCCAAACCCCACATGGCCTAACGCAATGATAAGATCTACGTTCTGCTGTTGCAGGATAGTCACGTAATGCTCTGCCGCCTCAATCATGCTTGCAAACTCAATGCCCTCTATGTTTCGAGGGTGGGTCGTCTGGTAGGTGTCCGGAGTCGCCAAGCCAAATATCCCAACCCGATACGGCCCTACCTCGTGAATGGCATACGGAGCGAACAACAGCTCGCCGTCCTTGTATACATTGGCTGCCAGCAACTGGAACTCCATTTCTTCTTCCAGTTCCAACAGGCGCTGGTACCCAAAGTTAAAGTCATGATTCCCGGGTACCATGAAGTCATACCCGGCGGCATTCATGGTTGCCACCACGCTATGGCCCTCCAACTGATTCGCAACCGGCCGCCCATGAATAGTATCGCCTGCATCAAGCACCAGCACATGCTCGTGCTCAGCACGATGTTGGCGAATGAGCGCGCTAATGTAGGGCATTCCTAGCACCCCGTCGTCGGTCTCAATGCGCCCGTGTATATCGTTGCTATGCAGAATGACGATATCCGGTTCTGCGGCCGTCACACTTAAGGTCAGCACTACCCCAAGCGCCGTTATCCAAAGAAGCCTTTGTGCGTAACTGAATTTCCACATATCTAAGCACCCCCAAAACGCCAATATACTTCCGAGCGCTGGCCACGGACAAGCAGCCGGAGGACTTCACGGCGAGCTGGGGAGCGTGACGAGCATCTGGTTAGGCTTGCGCCCTTCTCACATTGGGCTTAGAGTAATGTATGGAGCATTTGGACTCACATTTCGGTTGTATGTCATAGCAGATGTGAGACAAACTATCCCCAAACCCGAACGCACAGCGTTCACGGACGTGGAGGTCCTTCCCATGAAACGAAACTTTCGCTCTAACACAAAGAAACTGCTGGTCGTAGCCTTGCTCTTCTCTATGGTCACCTTTGGAGCCGCAGGTCTGGACACCGTCATTGGTGAGACCGGCCTCATGCTCAACGGTATGCGCGAGCATATACGCTCCCAGGAAACCAACCTAGGCAACCTGGTAACCGACGTTATTCGTGAGAGAATGGGGGCCGATATAGCCATTTACAACGGCGGCGGTATTCGAGCCTCGGCCGACATGGGCGAGATCACTCTCGAGGACGCCATGGATATACTTGCGTTCCAAAACGATGTAGTAACAATGCGGCTCAGCGGCGCCAAGCTCCTAGAAGCACTGGAGTATGCGGTGAGTTCCTACCCGCAGGCATCGGGAAAGTTCCTGCAGGTCAGCGGCATTCGCTTCTATTTTAACCCGGAACGGTCCGCCGGGAGTCGCATAACTAAGGTACTGGTTGGTGGTAGCGAGCTCGTTCGCGACCGCAACTATACCGTGGCGACCAATGAATTCCTTGCTGCCGGAGGCGACGACTACACCATGTTCGTAGACGCCGAGCAAGTTGACATGGGTGACGTGCATGATCAAGCAATGTTCATTCAGTACATTCAGCAAAACTCACCGCTCTTCCCAACCGTCGAGGGACGCATTGTCGTAGAGCGCTAAGCCTACCAGCCCCAGATTATCCCCGCCGGGTCGGTGTCGAGCTCTCTGCGTGACGCCGCACCTGGTGTGGGTTCTACCACCGCAGCGATGAGTTGTATGCACAGTACGGTAGTAGATCCATCAAGCTTTTTGGCAGTCGGACTCGGGGAAACGCCCCCGCCGACAGTGATATCGACTTCATTATCGACGTAGAAAAACCGCATCGTTTCGACTTACTTAGACTCATAGCCCCAGAACAAGAATTGAGCGGCACGAGCATTGATGAACTGGATCGCTACGTCCGATGGTTTAACGACAAGAGAATGACGAACAGAAGAAAAAGGGCCCCTCAGTCAGCGTAACCTTCGATGAATGCCAACACTTCTTGCTGCAAGCGACTACACGTTTCCTCGAGCGCTTGAACAAGACCAACGCATTGCGCCCACCGAAGAGTTCCAGAATAGTTGTGCCGGAAGACATGCCGAAAGCCTAAGTACTCAATGAGTTGAGAATGTAGTTGACTGCTGATTACGCGTGGACGGGAATCCGTGGGCAGCGCAACCTGATCAAGAAGCTCTCGATGCCAGCGGATGCTTTGCGGAGTTGATGCATCACATCGCCTGGCAATGACAAGCAGAAGCCGCTCTACTCCACTGTAGAAGGCATGGAGAGTTGCCGCAGCGGCTCGCATCTCTACCTCATCGGGTTCCACCTGCGTTAGCTTTCTGAGCAGAGGCCCTACCGCATCTATCTCTTCTTGTAGAGACTGCAGCTCTTCTTGAACTCGCTCAACGACCTCACGCCACTCTTGCAAGGCGCCCTCGCTCCCGGAGCTTCTTGACGAAGCGACTATCACTATCAAGATCTACGAGATCGAAAGGATGATCGAGTATACCCAGCAACTCACCATAGGTACGGAAGAACTTCTCCGGAGGCAGCCCCGCGACCGCCAAGTCAAGGTCGGATTTTTCATGGTCTCGTGTCGGATCTATCATAGAACCAAATACATAGATCTCTTCAGCCCCAAAGGCGCGGAGCAGTTCGGTGGCCTTCATAAGGTCGGAGCGGAACTCTTCTGGAATCACGTCTACACTGAAGTTCATGCGTATCTCCAGTATCACTGTAGTACGAACTCTGTACCTTGTCCATCAGTTCACACGAGACGGTCACCGCCACCTCCGCCGGTCATGAGATCGCCTCAAAATGTGACTATCCGTATCGGAACGCGCCAACACGCACACCATCAACAGCCGCAAAGTGCTTGATGAGACCGTGCTCTGCCCACTGTGTGACATTGACTGCGTCCTTTGAGATGCCTCCAGCTACTCCCTGGTAGACGACCGCGACAAGTTCCGCTACGGTCAGTACAGGGAACTCCATCTCGGTACAACCGGCAGCATTGCGAGGAACAAAAAAGAGAATTGGAATCAAGACTATGAAGCTTCAAAGACAAACGCTGAAACAGCCATCTTTCCTTCACCGTATGTTTGGGCGTCCTTATCGCCCGAATCTCCTGGTTGAGCTCCGCAACATGATTGCCTCTCATGATATAGATGGCATCTCAGCAGATCATGTCGTTGGACTGGAAACTACATACAAATGCCAGGTGGCGAAGACCGCACTTGGTGATCGCAAGCATCTCTTCCAGGATGTACTCAACGCCTATCTTGGTGACCAGTATCTATCTGAGCGGGAACGTACGAATCTTAGCTGGCTCCGCGAAATCCTTGGGCTTCCCCATGATGTAGCCCAGCAGATTCGTGAGGAGGCGGTTGCCTCGGTATTTCGCAGCCAAGCAGAGAGTGCAGTCTCAGATGGCAAACTCTCAATGGAGCAGCAAGAAGCCCTCACTGAACTGGCCGACTCCATTGCCCTACCGGAAACGATGGCAGCCAAAATCTATTCTGAAGTTGCAGGTGCGCGGATACAGCGCTATCTCGACGGAGCCATTGCGGATCAGCAGTTGTCGCCTGAACAAGATGAGGAGCTACGCGCCCTTGCTCGCAACCTCCGTGTCTCAGCAACAATGGACTCTGCCACGCAACGCACCTTGGATCGATATCGTCTCTTTTGGCAGATTGAAAATGGTGAGGTGCCTGAGATTGATGCAGACATTCATCTTTTCCGAGGAGAGCGCTGTTTCTTTCGCTGTGATGCCGCGTGGCATGAGCTAAAGCAGGTCACGCGCAGACTCAACTATGGCGGGCCCACCATGCGCATTAAGATCATGAAGGGCGTCTATTGGCGGGCAGGAAGTCTTGGTGTGCAGCGAGTCACCGAGGATGTAGTGAAGCACTTGGATGACGGCGTGCTGTTCCTCACCAACAAGCGCATTCTCTTCATGGGGCGCCGCCGGAACAAAAACATTCGGCTCAACCGAATCCTTGATTTTGAGATCTACTCCAACGGCGTGCAGATAGAGAAGGATGCCGGAGCGAGCCCATTCCTTGAAACCTCAGCAGATATGGAACTCTTTGGACTGCTCCTGGGACGCGCAATTCGGGACTTGATGTAGCTCAGGCTTGTGCGTGGTCGACATCGCTTCAAGGCTTTGATTTCAGTTCCGCAAGCTCTGCGGGGCTGAGGCCAGTGATTTCTCCAATGAGCTGTTCGTCCATGCCCTTGGCGAGCATCTTGGCGACAGTCTCACGACGTTCCTTTATCCGTCCTTGATCAATGCCTTGCTCTATGCCTTCAGCTCGGCCGCGTTCCTCACCGTCGAGGATCATCT
>REEM01000138.1 GCA_007695055.1 Spirochaetaceae bacterium
TCAGCCTGCAGCACACTGGTGATCTCGTCGAGTTCTCTACCAATATTTCCACCACGTTCCAGCGGTACATTCGACTCACCGTCGGAAAGCAGTACAAGGAGCGCCTCTACCTCGGACGCCTTGGCCCTCACTGTTCGCGCCACTCGCCGAGCCTCTAAGAGCCCCTGCGCGAGCGGGGTTGCCCCGCCAATCCAGAGATTCTTCAACACGGTACGTGCCCGTGCAACGCTTCGTGAAGCTGGCAAGACCGTTCTTGCCTCCTCATCCTGAAACACCACCACGGCGACTTCATAACGACTTTGATATATGGGTGCTAGCAGGCCAACCACAGCCCCTTGGGCGGCGGTTATGCGCGCCTGGGTCTGCATGGAGTCCGAACAGTCCAGCACGAACACCACCACAGCGCTGACAGGAGCCCTGCGAACCGCACGGCGTATGTCCTGTCGCTCGGGTCTAGCTTGCCCCCTTGAGGCGGCCGCTCGCAGCGTCGCTGCCGGAACAACCCCTGTGAAACTTGCCCCGGTTGGAAGAGGTTCCACACCTACACGCCGGCCTGAACTACCAAGACCGGATGTTCCCCGCTTGGCGCTGCGCGTAGCAACCCGTTTTATGCCAGAGAAGGAAAGGTCTATTTCAACCGCGCCGGGCGCTGGCGCCTTTGTGAATTTTTTTTTTCCAGAAACTGGAACACAATGCCGCCAGCTGCATTCGCCCCGGGAACGGCCATTGCGTCGAGATCGTACATCCCGTCCTCGGACGGAGCCCAGTCCACAGCGTTTGGATCACCCTCGGCGGAGTCGCCGTCCGAACTCTCAAACTTTGAGCCGTTTTCATCTTCGAGCACTCGCGTTTGAAGCGCGTCTTCACCCGCCGCTCCAGCTATGAGGTCGTCTATATCGGCAATGGTCTGCTCTTCATCTGCAAAGGGTGAACTTTTCATGCGGTGAGGTAGAACAAGACGCGCGGCCTCGCTTACATGGCGCAAGCGCACCTCATCACGCTCCAGGAACGCGGCCAAGGCTACTGCCGTTCTCATAATGGTGAGTTCGGCCCGGTGCCCCTGCACTCCGGCGTTCACGGCCACGCGAACCGCGAAATCCCAGGCCTCCTCGGCAATATGTACCGCCGCCAAACGAGTCCTAGCCAGTGAAATTTGTCGTCTAAGCAGGCCTTCCTCGTCTGAATACTCCAGGACAAAGGCCTCGGTATCACGCTCAAAGGATAGCCGGCGGCGCACAATTTCTCGGCGAGCCTCAATATCGCGCACCGAACGTACCTGAACACACAAACCAAAACGATCCAGGAACTGCGGCCTTAGTTCTCCTTCCTCCGGATTCATAGTACCAATGAGAATGAAGTTAGAGGGATGCCGAAAAGACATTCCCTCACGCTCCACAATGTTCTCACCGGAAGCGGCAACATCAAGCAACATGTCAACTAAGTGATCAGACAAGAGGTTTACTTCATCGACATAGAGAACTCCGCGGTGTGCAGCTGCAAGCAAACCGGGGTCAAAGCGTTGTTCGGCGCGTGATAGAGCCGCACTTACATCCATGCTTCCAACTAAGCGATCCTCGGTAAGATTAAGCGGTAAATTCACCACCGGACTAGGTATAGTGACAAGTTCTGCGTCTGCATTTGTGCATACATCGCACAGCTCCGCTGGATCCGTGGGGTCGCAGTTAAAACGGCAGCCGGAATGCACCTTGATTCCAGGGATGAGCGAGGCAAGTCCACGAACCGTTGTCGTTTTTGCGGTGCCTTTATGCCCCTGTATGAGAACGCCACCTATACCGGGGTCAACGGCACAGAGGATTAAGGCGGTTTTGAGCGTTTCCTGTCCAACCACCGCCGAGAATGGATACTGTTTTCGCATTATGACTCACACTGTAGCGCAAAAGTGGTGCTTCGGCTACCTCCATGTCAAAAATCAACGGGCGCCAGCCTCAACTAAGGCGGTTACCACACGGAGGTTCCGCCGTGACGAGCCACCCCGTACCGCCAGGTCAAGCGGCGAACGCCCAATAGCGTCGGTTGAGTCAATTTCCGCACCGGCGTTAATCAGAAGTTCAATTGTCTCGGGAATTCTAATGCCCATATGCAGGGGCGTAGCTCCGAAACTGTCCTGTGCATTTACATTGGCGCCAGCCTCGAGCAAGACCTGTACCGTACTCGGATAGCGGTGGGCCAGGTGCAAGGCAGTCCGGCCAAGGTAGTCCAGCGCCTCCAGCTCGGCCCCGTTTTCAATGAGTACTAATACAATTTCAGTATGGCCACGACCGGCCGCCCAGTGAAGTGCGGTAGGCCCACCAGTCTGTGAAAGCAGGCTCGGCACAGGAAGCATGAGAAAAAGGAATACCCCAACCGTGAGTCTGCGTAGCTGGGCATATGCGGCCAAGTAGCGGTGCCCGGCCGAAATGAGGCGTTCCTGGTTCATACTCCAAAATTGTATGTGTTTTACAGAACTTTTCCAGTCAGAATGGCGAATTGGTACCTCACTCAACTTGATAAAAGCGGGCTTTCTAGTACACAGTGCCTCAATTTATGCGGGGCTTTTTGCTTCGCTCGTAACACTAGGAGGATTTCATGTCGGATGTATCGGATATAGCGGCGAATCGCATTGAGGCCAAAACTGTGGTGCTCGGGCTTCAGCACACCTTTGTGATGTTTGGCGCCACGGTTTTGGTGCCAATCATCACCGGGCTTGATATTGGGGTCACCTTGTTCGCGGCAGGGCTGGGCACCCTGATTTTCCATGTGCTGACCAAGGGCAAGATGCCGGTCTTCCTGGGTAGCTCGTTTGCCTTCATTCCACCCATACTCGCAGTGACCGCGGCGTCTGGTGGAAACATTGCCTACGCAACTGGTGGTATTATGGTTGCAGGCCTGGTGTACCTGGTCATTGGGTTCATCTTTCGCTTTGTATCCTATGAGGTGCTGAAGCTTATTCTTCCACCGCATGTAACCGGGCCAATCATTATCCTTATTGGACTCATTCTTGCTCCTGTCGCTATAGACAGCGCTGGCGGCGTAAACTCACCGGCCTGGGTGGTTGAGACAATTGGCACCGGTGGAGCATGGGCGGTCGCGATCTTTACCTTTTCGGTGGCGGTATTCGTCAAGGTTGGAGCCCTGAAATTTGGCTGGAAATTTGTATCAACACTGCCGGTTCTCGTAGCCCTGGTTGCTGGTTACCTGTTGTCAGTGATTCTGGGCATTGTCGATTTCGGAGGCATAGCTGAAGCACGGTGGTTCGGTCTGCCAGCCTTCATGCTGCCTCGCTTTTCAACAACCGCAATTCTTATGACGGTTCCCATTGCCATTGTTACGGTTGTAGAACATTTTGGCGATGTGATTGCAATTGGCAATGTAGTCAAGAAGGACTACCTCAAAGATCCCGGTCTAACCCGCACCCTGTTGGGAGACGGAATTGCTACATCGATCTCTGCTCTGCTTGGTGGCCCGGCCAACACCACCTACAGCGAAAACACCGGCGCTGTGGCCCTTACCGGAGTGTATACGCCAATAGTCATGCAGATTGCGGCTGTGTTTGCCATCATACTGTCGCTGGTTCCCAAGTTCACTGCACTCATTGCCGGTATACCCGGCCCGGTCATTGGCGGAATCTCAATACTGCTCTTTGGCATGATCAGTTCCATAGGTATTCGCAACATGGTTGATGCACGCGTCAACATGGACGACCCTCGCCCACTCATTATCTCCTCAGCAATGTTGGTATTAGGTTTAGGCGGCGCCAATTTCCAGACTGGTACCTTTGAACTTGGCGGGCTGGCGCTTGCCGCAATTGTGGGCATACTGCTGAACCTGATCATCAACTCCGAGAGTTTCCGCAAGAGCTCGGCTGTGTAGTTGTTCCCCGCCGGTCCCAACTATCCATGTTATGATGAGGGCTTGGAAGTGTGTACAACTTCAAAGCAGTTTTAACAGGAGGCAACCATGTTACGATTTGACGGAAAAGTTGCAGTTGTGACCGGTGGAGGCGGTGATATTGGGCGTGCAACCTGTGTCACCTTGGCAAAACAGGGCGCAAAAGTCCTGGTTGTAGACATGAACGAGGACGCAATTAAGACCACCGTAGACGAGGTTCACACAGCGGGCGGTACAGCTGAAGGCTTTACCGCCGATGTTTCAAAGGCCGCAGACTGCGAGGCCTATGCGGGCAAGGCGGTGGAGTTGTGGGGACGCATTGACGTGTTTTTCAACAACGCTGGCATAGAAGGCCCGGCGGCACCTATCACCGACTATCCGGAAGATGCCTTTGACAAGGTTATTGCGGTGAATGTGAAGGGAGTGTACCTTGGCATGAAGAGTGTCATTCCCCACATGAAAAGCGGATCCGCAATTGTGAATACCGCGAGTGTTGCGGGACTCCAAGGCTCACCAGGGCTCGTGGGTTATGTCACATCAAAGCATGCGGTTATTGGCATGACACGCGTGGCCGCGCTTGAGTTAGCCGAGAAGAATATTCGTGTTACCGCAATCTGCCCGGCGCCAATCAAAGGCCGCATGATGAGTAGCATTGAGAAGAATGTTGGTGCTCAGGAAGAAGATGCCTTCAAGGGGATTGTGCCCCTTGGCCGCTATGGAACTCCGCAAGAGGTCGCGAACCTCGCGGTCATGTTGCTGTCAGACGAGGCAAGTTATTTGACCGGAAGCTTCTACACCGTGGACGGTGGCACTACCGCCCAGTAGTCACAGTAGTCACAGTTGGGAATAAGTGCCGGTCAAGTTGTTTGACCGGCACTTCCTGCTGCCCTGCTCTTGCATACTACAGTTTTGCTGCTACAATAATGACATTATGAACCAAACCCACGCAGAAGCAATTGCCCGCGCCGCACTCGAGCGTGTCGACCCGGAGCAGATGATTGAGCAAGCCCTGAGCATTGAGGACAACCACCTTGTTGTGGCGACCGAGAATGAGAGGCACGAGCTTGATCTCACCAACTTCCGGCGCATTGTCGTACTTGGAGCCGGAAAAGCCACCGCGAAAATGGCTCGTGCGGTGGAGTCCGTCCTTGGAGACCGAATAGCCGAGGGTGTGATCTCGGTCAAGTACGGACATACCGCCCC
>REEM01000139.1 GCA_007695055.1 Spirochaetaceae bacterium
TCGGTCTCATGAACACACATCTGTCATTGATCTTTGTTTTTGCGGCAATGGGTATACCCTCAACGGTGTTCATCCTAGCCGGGTTCATGCGGACAATCCCGCGCGATCTGGAAGATGCTGCGCGCATAGACGGGTGCAACGACTTTAGTATTTACCGGCGAGTCATTATGCCGCTCTCTGCGCCCTCCATTGCGTTGGTCACCATTTACAACATGGTTCCAATCTGGAACGACTTCTTCTTCCCGCTTGTTTTCATTCAACGCGACCGACTCAAGACACTGCCGCTGGGAATGAGCACCTTCTTTGGTCAGTTCCAAATCAACTGGGCCTTGGTCTTTACCGCGCTCTCCATTGCTATTTTGCCTATGCTCATTATGTATCTGTTCATGTCCAAGTACTTCATTAAGGGTATGACCGCAGGAGCACTCAAGTGACCTACCACGACTCTGCGCAGGGTCGCACTGCGCCTCTTGGAGCCGCGCCGCCGCTCTGCTCCAGTACCTACACCAACGCCCTGTTTCATGACGTGCTCCCATTCTGGGAGCAATACTCGCTGGACCGTGAGGTCGGTGGCTACTTCACCTGCCTTACCCGTGAGGGACAGGTGTTTGACACCGACAAATTTATCTGGTTGCAGGCGCGGCAGGTGTGGATGTACTCCTTTCTCTACCGAGTAGTTGCCCAACGACCTGAGTGGTTGCAGGTAGCGCAGCTAGGAGCCGGGTTTCTTCTGAAGCACGGGCGAGACGAGAACAAAGACTGGTACTTCTCAGTGCGGCGTAACGGGCGGCCCTTGGTCGCGGCCTACAACATTTTCTCAGACTGCTTTGCCACAATGGCATTGGCGGAGTATGCGGCCGCCGCCGCGCTGTCTGAACACACCGGCCTCGGCCTGAACTCGGGTGCCGTGCCCGGCTCGGGCCGCACGCCCGGCGCGGGCCCCAGCGCCGATGAAGCCCGTACGGTGGCGCTTGAGACCTACCGGCGCATTCTGCCACGACGGGAGAACCCCAAGGGCCGCTTCACAAAGCAGGTGCCCGAGGGGCGGCCGCTTCACGCCATGGCGCTTCCCATGATCGGCGTGAACATGGCCATGGTCGTGCAGGCAGCGCTCGGCAACGAGGCATTCTCCGATATCGACCTTGATCCGGAACAGGAAATAACGGCAAACGTCGAGCGTGTGCTTGGTCTGCATCTGGACCGCCAGGCGCAACGACTTTTCGAACGAGTAGGGCCTAACGGAACACATCCTGACTGTATGGATGGGCGGCTGCTCAATCCGGGGCACGCCTGTGAGGTGTTGTGGATGATCATGGAGGCTGGTGACCAGCTCGGCCGCCGCGACTGGATAGACACCGCGACCGAGGCCTTGTTGTGGACTGTGGAACATGGTTGGGACCGCCAATTCGGTGGGTTGTACTACTACCAGGACGCACAGGGCTTCCCGCCGGAGAAACTCGAGGCCGACATGAAACTATGGTGGGTGCATGCCGAGGCGATCTATGCTTTTGCGGCGGCTTACGAATACACTGGCTCCGAGCAGCACAAACACTGGCTTGAACGCCTCCACACATATAGTTGGGAGCGTTTTGCGGACCCCGACTACGGCGAGTGGTTTGGGTATCTTACGCGCCAGGGGCTACCAAGTAACGGACTCAAGGGCGGGAAATGGAAGGGGTGCTTTCACCTGCCGCGTGCGCTCCTGAAAACGGGTGCTCGTCTCCAACGCCTTGAGAAAGCAGGGATACTTTCATGAGCGGCGCTTCTCCGAGCGGGCGTTCTCCGAGCGACCATTCGCCGGACGCACGTGCCGCGGCCCGCAATTTCATAGAGAACGAGCAGCAGTTCCACCTTGGTATGCTCATTACCGAACAGTCACATCCCAAGACTCGCAACCTGAGCGATGTCATAAGCGGTGACCGCGAAGCGCTTGTCGCCGGTGTTTCGCAGCTGCAAAGTGTAGACCGTGACCTGCCTCCGGTGGCGGCGGCCGCCCTTGCCTCGCCACAGTGGCGCAGCCTGCGGGATGCCATGCTGGTGGTCTCGGCCGCCGGTGGGCGTTTGCGCTTTTCGGGGTGTGGCTCAACCGGGCGGCTGGCGGTTATTCTGGAGTCCATGTGGCGGCGGGGTTGGCTGGCGGCCGCAGCGCGGTTCCCGGATTTCGCCCGCGAGTGCCGTTCTCAGGCGGATCTTGCCGCTGGCATTATTACCGGTGGAGACCGTGCGCTGGTGAAGTCGGTTGAGAGCTTTGAAGACTATCAGTCCTTTGGGGCGCGGCAGCTGCGCGATGTAGGAATAGGGCCGGGTGACCTGTGCGTGGCAATCTCCGAGGGCGGTGAGACCTCCTCGGTCATTGGTACCGCCTGGGAGGCTCTTCACAGTAAGGCACGAGTGTTTTTTGTGTACAACAATCCTACCGATCTGCTCTGTGCCCACATTGAACGCTCACGTGAACTTATTGAACACCCGGAGCTCACCTGCCTTGACCTGTGCACTGGGCCTATGGCTCTCTCGGGTTCTACCCGCATGCAGGCGACCACCATAGAGATGCTGGTGGTAGGGGCCGCCCTCGACGACGCGCTCTGTAGTGGCGTTGCGTCCTTGGTTGGCACCGCCCGCGCCGAGGCGGCTGGATTCACACCTTGGCTCCCAGAGCGATATGCTGCTGGCTTTGAGCGACTTCTGGGTGATCTCGAGCTGCCCCAGGCGCGCAGCGCGCTTGCCAGTCTTGTAGAGGTCGAGGAGGACTGCTACCGCGCTGGCGGCCTTGTGACCTATCTGGCTGATACCTATTTGCTGGATGTGTTTGCCGACACCTCGGAGCGAACCCCAACCTTTAACCTGCCACCGATGCGTGCCTTGCATGAGGCGCACGAAACCCCGTCATGGGCCTTTCCTTTGGATCCGCTGCGAAACACCAGGGAAGCCTGGTTTGCCATGCTGCTGCGTGAGCCGCGCGGGCTTTCCTGGGGGCCTGAGGACTATCGTGAACTCGGCGGTCCGGCGCGCTTCATTGCCGAGCCACCTCCGCTCGCGACAGAGGAGCTCTACAGCTATCCTGTTGGCCGCGAGGGTCTGGCTGTTCGCCGGTCTTCCGGTGCGCGCCGAAGCGTAGGGGTGTTGGTTAGCGTCGAGTCGAGTCAGCTGCTGCCCGCGCCCGAGACAAAGACAGAGTCGAGGGCGGCGGAGAAGGTGACGGGGGCCGCGACAGAGGTGTTTGACCAGGTCATTGGGCTTCATCTGGGTGCTGACTCCGGCACCGGCCATAGATCTGACCAGACAACCGACCGGACAGCCGACTCCTTGGCAGACTCAAGACAACTCAATATCGCGCTCACCTGCGAACATCGACCCACTGACTTGTTTTTTCACCTGGCACTTAAATTGGTTATGAACACGAGCTCAACGGCCTGCATGGCGCGGATGGGGCGCATTTACGGCAACTACATGGTGCAGGTTGATCCAACCAACAAAAAGCTCGTCGACCGCTCCACAAGAATTATTGCAGGGCGCACCGGCTTGAGTTATGATGAGGCCTGTTACGAGTTGTTCCGGACCATGCTCCATCCGGAGCTTGGCGCCAGCCGCGCAAGCTCGGCCAGCAGCCGTGATCTCAGTAGTGTTGCTGCAACCATCCAACGCCTAAGCCGCTAAGGTGTGTGAGGAGTGGCCGTGGATATCACGAGTCCCGAGTATAAAGAAAGGTTCGATACAATTGGGGCCGAGCTTATAGAGCTCTCTGAGTCAGGGCGCCCGGTGGACATAACCTTCTACGACAAGAAGCCCATGCTTGACGTGTGCGTGGGTCCGGAGCTCGATCAGGTTCTGAAAGAAGGCGTTGTTGTAGAGGATCTCCATCACCTACTTCAGAATCTCGCGTTGTCGAACGGCGAACGTATCAATATGATGGACATTTGGACTATCTATGAGATGCCGGAGGACGGTCTGTCGGAAGATGATCTTGCAGCAGTCGACATGAGCGAAGGTGACGATGTGGTTGGCAACACCGGAGAAACGCTCAGGCACATGATCAGCGCCACCTATCACTGTGAGACCCCCGAGGACGAGGAATACTTCTTGCGCCGCTTTTTGGCTGCGTTGGAGTACTAAGGTCTATTTCTTCCACCAAATAAGACTTGAGATGAACATGTAAGGAGCCCAGCACATGAGCGAACAAACCCATGCAGCCAAAGAGAGGATGCAGCCAGTACAATCCATGACGGCCCAGGAGGCCGCGCAGGTGCAGTACGTCCTCACTGATATCGACGACACGCTCACCAGGGACGGGCGCCTGCCTGAAGTGGCCTACTCCAGTATCTGGCGGCTGTATGAACAGGGCTTCAAGGTCATTCCGGTGACCGGACGGCCAGCGGGGTGGTGTGACCTCATTGCCCGCCACTGGCCAGTCGAGGCAATCATTGGTGAGAACGGCGCCTTTGTCCTCTACATGGAGGACGGCAAGCTGCAGGAGTTCTATCATCCTTCAGTGAACCCGGAGGCCATGAAGGAAAAAATGCAGGAGATGTCGGACTCGGTGTACGCCCAGGTTCCTGGAACCCGACCCGCCAAGGATCAGTTCTCCAGAAAGTTTGACCTGGCCATAGACTTCAAGGAGGAGCCCCCCTTTCTGGATCTCAAGGACGCTGAACGAATTAAAGAGATTTGCGAAAGCTATGGTGCTCAGGCAAAGATCAGCTCAATTCATGTGAACGCGTGGTTCGGCAACTACGACAAACTCGCAACCACCAAACTCTTCTTCTCAACCAAGTATGGCATAGACCTCGACAAGGACAACTCCATTGCGTGCTTCAGTGGAGACTCTCCGAACGACGAGCCGATGTTTGAGTTCTTTGATCTTTCCTGTGGTGTAGCAAACTTCAAGCCCATGCAGCACCTGGTAAGCTATCCGCCACGTTTCATCTGCAGCAAGAACGATGCAGAAGGCTTTGCCGAACTGGTGGAAATTCTCTGCCGTGGAAAAGCATAGGAACACCATTCAGGCGCGAGCAGCGGCTCGTGCCGGAGGCTCCATATGGAATCACTATTAAGTTCGCTTGCTCTCGTTGAGCTGTTCCAAGGCTTAGGGCTAAGCCGAGCGGTTGCGGTCGGATTAGAACGCTTGCTTGTAACTGTAGTACTCCTGCGCTGGTCTTCTACGCGGGCGCGGCGCTGGTTGCCCCTGAGCTCCCGTGGATAGTTGAAGCCATTCGGCGTGTGACAACCGCCGACCCATATAGGGGGTCCTTCAACTCGGCAAGGTAATCCTGTTTATTGTGGCCGGTGTGGTGGTGCTTACCACCATTCTTAATCAGTCCCCATTTGGGGTGCTGGGTGGAATTGGTGCAATGAGTGCGGTTCTCATGTTGGTCTTCCGCGACTCAATTCTGGGACTGGTGTCCGGTATACAACTCTCGGCCAACAACATGGTGCGCATAGGCGACTGGATTGAAATGCCCAAGTACGATGCCGACGGTGATGTCATTGATATCACGCTCCAGTCCATTAAGGTTCAGAACTGGGACAAAACCATTACGACCATCCCCATTTACGCAGTTGTCTCGGATAGTTTTCGCAACTGGCGCGGCATGAGCGAAAGTGGCGGGCGGCGTATCAAACGTGCGGTGAGCATAGATATGCGGTCGGTAAAGTTCGTAACCCCAGCGATGCTCGAGCGCTTCCAGCGCTACTCCCGCATTCGTGAGTATCTCCGCACCCGCCAAGCTGAAATTGAGGTCTACAACCAGGAACACAACATAGATCTTGAGGACTCGGTGAGCGGCCGCAGAATGACGAATTTGGGAGTCTTCCGCGCCTACATTACAGCCTTCCTTGAGAGTCACCCGCTTATCCGCAAAGACATGACCTTCCTTGTACGGCAACTCGCGCCAGGGCCGACCGGCATCCCTATAGAAATTTTTGTGTTTAGCGCAGACCAACGGTGGCCCAACTACGAAGGCATACAGGCCGACATCTTTGATCACCTGCTTGCCGTAATTCCGGAGTTTGATCTGCGAGTCTACCAAGAACCCAGCGGCTACGACCTGTCCGCAATTGCCGAGGCTCTCGGCAGCCGGTGACGGCCCAGATAGCTGCCACACGGGACATCAATTGTCACACGAATGCCATTCGTGGTCTCGACCTCGACCTCGACCTCGACCCAAGAGCGAGAGTTGAATACAAAAAAGGCTCTGGGTCATGTTCGATAATACCAGAAAAGTCGTAGTATCGTACTTGAGTCGGAGTGTGTAAGCAAAACTTCTCGCCGTCGCTGGCGAGTGTCCCCGTGAGTGAACACGGGGCGGGTAGGGGGGCAAGCGCAATGTACTTTGCACAACTTCAAGAACTGACAAGCGGAGTGCGGTTCTTTGACCTGGATACCCTTATGCGGGCTCTGGGGCCAGACGTAGATCGTTCCGCAATAGTGCGTGAGCTCTACCGTTTGCGACAGGCTGGTAAGCTCATAGCTTGGCGCCGCGAGTTGTACAGTATTGACCCACGTTACGGCGGCCCGGTAATTCATCCACTTGAGCTTGCGTGTGAGATTCACGCTCCGAGCTATGTGAGTCTCTGCACCGCACTCACCCTCCACGGTGCCCTCAATCCTGCCACCTTGGCCCGGGATCAGGTGAGAGCCGCCTCATCGGTAGAGGCAAGTGCTTCTCGGGTGGAGGTAATCCGGGGCTTGGGGCCGCGAAAGGCAGCGTTGCTTATTGGGTCGTTTGATCCGCCGGAGACGTTTAGTGTTGTTGGTACCAAGCATTCCGGAATCAACCAAACATCTCTTGGTGAGGTTCGTCGGCACAGCGTGCATTCCAAACTGTTCTGGGGATATAGCGAAGAACTGGTTGGTGGCGGGCAGGCGAGGGTTGCGCTGCCCCATAAGGCTTTACTTGATCTTTGGTACCTTTCACCACGCGGGTGGACGCCGTACGTGTATGAGCGACTGCAGCTCAAGGCCGAGTTAATGGACGTCACGGCGCTGGAGAGTGCGCTCACCATGTTCGGTACTACTCGCCGTATAGAGACAGCATTTCGTAACTTTGAATGCTACGCCGGGCGCGCGTACTGCTGAAGGCGCTGTTTAGATTCCCGCGCTTAGTTCTTGGCTATTACCCAGACCGCATGAACTATGCCGGGCACATAGCCGAGCAAGGTGAGAAGAATATTAAGCCAGAAGGCCCCGCTAAGACCTACGGAGAGAAACACGCCGAGTGGTGGAACAAGTATTGCAATTACAATGCGCAAAAAATCTCCCATGTGAACTCCCTACTATGTGTAATTCCAAACCCTACTGTCCCTCTAACATACGGCTTTGGACCGCAGTGTACAAACCTCACGGAATCCGAGCACCACGAGTTTCTCATTGTCAACAACCCTAAAGATCCTTCTTGACACCGACCGACGGTCGGTCTACAATACTCCTCATGGACGCACCTACTCGAAAAACAGAACTGCTTGACCTTGCCCAACGCCTGTTCCTCCAGGACGGCTACGACTCTACGCCCATTTCCAGAATTATAGAGGAAGCCGGAATCGCTAAGGGTACCTTTTATCACCACTTCAAGTCCAAGGCAGAGCTCGTTGAGGCGCTGGTGGAACGTCAGGTCCAGGGCCTGCTGCCTGCCTACGACGCCGCGCTGGAGCGCACAGATTTGTCGCCCGTAGAGCAGCTGCAGTTGTTCTTTGACATTAGCATTGTCTGGAAGGCAAACAACGTGGAGCTCATGGTGGCTACTATTCAAGCACTGTATACAGACGACAATCTTGTGCTCCGCAAGCGCATGAATGAGCAGAACGTAAAGGCCTTTAGTCCCTACCTAAACGAGGTGGTGCGCCGCGGCGCCGAGGCTGGGGTTTTTCACACCCCCTACGGTAACCGCCTTGGTAGTTTTCTCTTGTCCATGATGGTCGGGCTCGCGGAAGCGCAAGGGCAGATGGTGGCGGGCTTGCTTGAGCACCCCGACAATATCGATGCCTACGCCGAGTTCATGGAGATGGTTGAGCACAGCATCAACCGGATGTTAGGTCTGGAAGACGGAACAATTAGCATTGGCGCGAGGGCGATTCTTGAGCCCTTGCGCGCATACGTTATTGCAAGGAGCACACAATGATTTCGGCACAGGTGGTTCACAAGACCTACATCGACGGTGAGACTCAGGTGCATGCGCTTCGCGGTATTGACCTAAACATTGGCGAGGCCGAGTTCCTGGCAATTGCCGGCCCCTCTGGCTCCGGGAAGTCCACCCTGCTCAATATCATTGGCTGCATAGATACGCCTGACTCGGGCGAGGTGCAGATTGATGGTGAGCTGGTAACCGGCCGAAAGACCCGTGACTTAGTTGAAATTCGCCGTGCCAAGATTGGCTTTGTCTTCCAGAACTTCAACCTCATTCCGGTGCTCACGGCCTACGAAAATGTGGCGATGTCGTTGGCGTTGCTGGGACTGCGCGAGGCGGAGATCCGCGAGCGGAGTATGACCATGCTTGCCGAGGTTGGACTCCAAGGAATGGAAGACCGCCGCCCCTCACGGCTCTCCGGCGGACAGCAGCAACGGGTTGCGGTGGCCCGCGCCCTGGTGAAGGAACCCCTCATTGTGCTGGCCGACGAGCCAACGGCCAACCTTGACTCCGAGACGGGTGAGGACGTGCTCAAGCTTATGCTCGAGCTCAATAGCCGCCTCGGCACCACCTTTGTGTTCTCAACGCACGACCAGATGGTTATGGAGTACGCTCGCCGGCTCTGCCTGCTGCATGACGGGCTCATTGTCTCAGATGAACACAGGAGTGCATGATGCCGAGAACTCGGGGAACCTTCTTGTTGCAACTGGCCGTCAAAAACCTCACGCGTTACAAGCGGCGAACCGCAATTACCGCAACCGCAATTGGTTTTGGAGTAGCAATCTTTGTGGCCATGGCCTCAATGCTTGACGGCTTTGAGGCCGAGTCAAACCGCAACCTGGCTCGCTATGAGCTCGGCAGCGCCGCGGTTGCGCATCCGGAGTACTGGGACGACCGTGAACAGTATCCGCTTGATCTGGTAGTGGAGAATGCAGAAGCAGTCCTGGAAGCCTTTGATCGCGCCAGCATCGCGGCAGCTCCACGAGTGGCCTTTCAGGGAGAACTCGTGGTTCACTACGATCCCTTCCCGGAGGACGGCTCGCTGCACCTGGCCTTCTACGGAATCGACCCAGTGCGTGATGTCACGGTCTTTGACCTTGCCGACGGAATTGTGGAGGGTGAGTTCCTTGGCGAGAACGAGTACGGGCTGCTCATAGGCCGTTGGCTGGCAGACCGCCTTGGTGCCGAGATTGGCTTTCCGGTGACCGTGCTTGCCCGGACGCGTGACGGCTTTCACCAGATCATTGACCTGGAAATTGCCGGAATCTTTGAGACGCCAAACCCGGTGGTTGACCGCGGTGCCGTCTTCCTCCCTATCTCCACAGCCGAGCTGTATCTTGAAATGCGCGGCGCGGTGACAAGTCTGCATCTTGCCTTGGGTGAGAGTGTACCCGGTACAGCTGATCTTGAGCCCGCGCGTCAGGCACTTTCCCAAGCACTGCCCCAGGCAGGGGGAGCGGAGGAGGAGTCGCAGGCACGGGGGGAGGAAGAACAGCCGCCGGTTGTTCTGAGCTTTGCCGACATGACCCGTGAGTTGGCCGAGGCAATGGAGGTGGAGAAGGCGTCCAACAACGTGGTGCTATTCCTCCTGGCGGTGATAGCGGTTGTTGGAATCTCCAACACCATGTTGATGTCGGTGCTGGAGCGTGAACGCGAGGTTGGCATGATGCGGGCGGTGGGAGTGCGGAACGCCGAGATCCGCAAGGTGTTTATGTTTGAGGCGGCGGGTATAGGCCTTATTGGGTCGCTGATAGGTATCACCTTCAGCATTGGCCTGGTGGCCTTCATGGTGCATGTTGGAATTGATTACGGTGCAATGATTGAGGATATCGACATGGGCTACCGTACCGGGACCGTGCTCTACGGCGTCTGGAACCCGGCGACCATGGTCGCCGCCACAGCCTTTGCGGTGGTGGTTGCGGGGGTCACATCCTTCCTGCCAACGAGCCGCATTTTGAGGCGCCCGGTAAGTGAGAGTCTGCGCCGTTCATAGGTGCCGAAGGAGCCTGTTGTGAAGCTGTGGAATATTGCCCTGAGAAATATTTTTCGCAACGGTCGGCGCAGCGTGCTGTCTGTGCTCGCCGTGGCGGTTGCGGCCATGAGCATTACCTTGCTGTTTGCTTTGGTTGAAGGCATAAAGGAAGATGTCCGCCACAACGCCTGGAACTATGAGAGCGGCGAGGTGCGGCTTCGGAACTCACAGTTCGACCGCTACGAGTACCTCAACCCGGTTCATTACGTTCTGCCGAACTATGAAGCGGTGCTGCAGGAGCTGGAGTCGATGCCGGAAGTCGCGGCCCTGAGCCCCCGCATTAACGTGAACGCCGCCGCGTTCCGCGGAGAACGACGGATTCTTGCACGCGGCATAGCCGTTGATCTTGAGCGTGAACGCAGCTACCAGGATCTGGATGCCCTGGTGGTTAGCGGACGCTTACCGGAGTCCGGCCGGGCTGAGGCTCTGCTTGGAAGCCGCCTTGCGCGTGAGTTGGGGGTGGAGGTCGGCGACTCGGCAACCTTTCTTACCCAGACCCGGGTGCGCGGCTCCAATGCCTTTACGGTCGATGTAGTGGGTCTTGCCTCCTTCCCGGTTGCACTGCTGGACCGCGCTGCCTTCATTATGCCGCTTGATGTAGCCGCCGGGTATCTTCGTATGGGTGACGCGGTGAGTGAGATCCTGATCAAGGCCGACGGCCGCTCGGGAGACGCCTTAGCCGAGCGGCTCAACGCCGAGCTTGCGCCACGCCATGATAGTGAACAGTACTTGGGCGGGCAGCTGCAGGCAAGCTCCTGGACCGAGCTAAGTGCCGGATACCGCTTTCTCCGCATTGCTGATGTGGTGTACTCAGTTATTGCATTGTTCTTCTTTCTGCTGGCCGGAACCGTCATTATTAACACCACTATGATGACGGTGCATGAGCGGACGCAGGAGATTGGCACCCTGGGTTCCATGGGTATGCGCGGGCGGGAGCTGGTACGGCTCTTCTTTACCGAGGCCGCCTACCTTGGCTTCGCAGGTTCTCTGTTTGGAGTCCTGCTCGGTGTTGCGGTTGCCGTTCCACTCGGCCGAGTTGGAATAGACTTTGGTGCAGCCATGGAGATGGTGGAAATGGATATCTCCACTGTGTTGTACCCGGTCTTGAACTTTCGTTCTACCGTCTGGGTCTTTCTGTATTCCTTTGTCGTTGCCGTGCTGGCGTCCTTTCCGCCAGCCGTGCGAGCCGCTCGGCTGCGGCCGGTCGATGCACTTCGTGGATAAGCTCGGCCGAGTCTGCAGCTATTTTGGAGGTGGAAAATGAAAAAGCTATCTTTCCTGGCGGGCACTTTTGCATTGCTGTGGATAGGTGCCGCCCCGGTCTTTGCGCTGAGCGCAGATGAAATTATTGAACGGATGGAGCGCAACCAGACCCACCCAACCAGCATTATTGAGGGTGAGTTGGTGGTGAGTGACCGCTTTGGTGACCGTCGTAGCACCTTTATCTCACACACCGAGGGCGCCTCGCGATTCTTGGTTGAGTTCACCTCGCGTGATGAACGCGGGCAGAAAATACTCCGCCACGACGGCAGTCTGTATCTGTACTACCCCGACGCTCGCGAGACCATTCGCCTTCAGGGGGCGGCCTTGCGTGACTCGCTCCTCGGTTCGGACATCTCTTACGAGGACATGACCGGCGGCCGCGGCTTAGCCGACGACTACCGTTTTACCTTGCTCGGAGAGGAGCGGGTAGAGGGGCGCCAAGCCTACAAGGTTGAGCTTGAGGCGCGCAGCACCAACGTGCCCTACGCCAAACAAATTCTCTGGGTCGATGCAGAACGCTTTGTGATGCTCCGGGGCGAGCAGTTTGCGCGTAACGGCCGCAAGCTCAAGGTAACCGAGGTGCTGGAAACAACCGAGACCGACGGATATATCTTTCCCTCGCACCTGCGTGTGACGGATCAGACCCGGCGCTCAAGTGGTACCGAGATGAAAATAACATCGTCCCAGATCGATGTAGAGCTCCCGCGCGGCATTTTCTCGCTGGAGGAACTGACATGGTAGGGCCAGGCCTGAGCCGCGGCCAAGGAAGCGGCGTACGGGTGGTGCCCCCATACAGCGTAACGTGTGTGCGGCGGCTGCTCTGCGCGGGCTGTGTCGCGCTGCTGCTCCTTGGCGTGGCGGTTCGTGCGGCCGCGGAGACCGTGGTTGAAAGTGAGATACAGAATCAGCTCATTGGAGTTTGGGACGGCAGCGATCTTGGCCTTGGGGGAGTTGCCGTAGGGCGCATTGAGTTCCGCTCCGCTCCGGCTCCCATGGTTCAGGCTCGGCTGGTGCTCAACACCACGGCCGCACAACTCCAGAGCAATGGAGACACAATCTCCACAGCGTTTGTGGATGTGCCGCGCGCCTCGCTCCGGTTCCGTTTTCCGCTGACCGAGGACTACACCATGAGGGTTGCTGCTGGCCGTGACCGCCTTGCCTGGGGCATTGGGAGCCTGTTCAATGCTGGTGACCTCATTTATGGGGCCGACGGTAGCGGCGCGGCAGACTTCACCGCTCTTGACGACCTGCGGGACGAGACAAGCTGGCTCTACTCGGCGTATCTGCCTATTGGGGAACGAGCGTATCTTGAGCCGGTTTTCCTGCCGCCACTTCCTGAGCTCGTCCTGGGTGACGAACTTGCCGCGACAGGCACCGCGGTGGTGCCTGGTGGTGCAGACGAGTCGCGGCTGGGTCTGCGGCTACACGCGGTCATGGGTGGGCTGTCGTTGGAGCCAGCCTACTTGTACGACGGGAATGAGGACATGCACCACGCTGCCTTCTCGGTTCAGGGGAACCTCTGGGCCGATCTCTACGCAGCGGCTCGGCTAAGCCTGGACGACAGGATTCCTTCGCAGTTCGGCAGCGTTCTTGAGGAGCGGAGCAGCGCGAGCCTTGGGGCCTTTCGCACCTTCCGCGTTGGGCACGACCGAAACCTCACCGCCCGTATGGAGAGCCTTATTCGCCCTGGGGCAGCCTGGTCTGACCAGGACAGCCAGGACGCAGAGTACGCGGTGCTACTGCACCCAGAGCTGGTTTTTTCTCCGGGGCGCACACTGAATATTATTGGTCGGGCCGTGGTCTCGCCCTTGGACAGCTCTGCACTTGTCATTGCTGGTTTCAGCTGGAACATCTTTACCGGCTTCTATGCAGAGAGCTTTGCTGCTGCCCAACTCGGGGACAATACAGCGGTGTTCGGCTGGGATAGACCTGGCTCACTAAGTATGAGTAGCGGCTTCCGGTACCGCTTCTAGGGACTAACGGTTCTCGAATGAAAAGACAATGCCGGAGCTCGCACGGGTTCCGGTGTTAATCCAGTCGCTGCCGCCAATAAGAAGATCCTGCTGAATTTCCAGAAACCAGCTCATGAAGGGGTGCACATTTACACGCACCGCGCCCTTAGCGTAAGGGCCCATAAGAAAGCTTGTATCACCGTCCTCATCAATGACAAAAACCGGTGTGAGTCCGGTTCCAAATACCACCGACACCTGGTCGCGAGGAAACACAAAGTTCAGTCCTATGTTGGCTGGGAGCAAGAAACGCGGCACAACATCGCCGTCATCGTCCTCTGTTGTGTTAATAGCAAACTCACCACCAATGTTGAGCTCCACGCCGTCAGTGTACTCATACAGATAGGTGGCGGCGAGCGCGGTGAGGTACGGAGTCTCGTAGCGGAAGAAGTTTACTCCCAGACCGGCGGCGAAGGACATCTGCGAAAAGGCGGCAGGGGCTACAGCAAGCAATACAAGGCTCACAAGAGCGCGACGAAGAATAAGGTGAAATTTCATGTCAGATTGACCTCCGCTAAGAACTTACACCAATGCATAGCATAACTCCAGAGGCTGTGCAACGCGTGATCGGCGTCCGTATTCGGAGAACGGTGAATCTACGGGAGCAACTCAGCGATCTGGCGCCAGCTGAGTACCTGTGCATTCTTCCGTGGCATTGAGTTCTCACCGGAGTACACCAAGTAAGAATTGGATGTGGTGGCTCCACTCAGCTGTTGGTAGGTCTGTAGCCCTCGGAAAAACTCACTGGTAATCGTTGCCGAAGACTTGATCTCTACCGGCACCAGGTGTGTTCCCCGGTCGAGTATCATATCAACCTCATTACCGCTGGAGTCTCGGAAAAAGTAGGCGTCCGGATGAACTCCCTCATGGTGGAGTAGCTTTACATACTCCGAAACAACGAAGTTCTCAAACAGATTCCCACGGAGATGGAAGCTTCTCAGGGACGTGCTTTGCCGGATGCGAAGCAGTGATGTTGCTAGTCCGGTATCGTAGAAGTACAGTTTGGGTGACTTGATAACTCGCTTGTTGAAGTTCTGGTGATGTGGCCTAAGGAGAAAGATGATATATCCTGCCTCGAGAAGGGAGATCCAGGCCTTTACGGTTTTGTGGTCCACGCCCAGGTCCGAAGCGATGGAACTGTAGTTGAGGATCTGCCCGACGCGCCCGGCGCAAAGTTCCACAAAGCGCCCAAAGGTACTGAGGTCACCAATGTTCTGAAGGTTTCGAACATCACGCTCTATGTAGGTCTGCACGTAAGCAGGGTAGAAGTCTGGTGGCGATATCGAGCGATCATAGATTGCAGGGTAGCATCCACGATACATAAACTCGTCCACAGTGGAGGGTGCTTCCGTATGTCCGGCAAGCTCATTCCAGGTGAATGGAAAGAGGTTCAGAAGGCCCACCCTTCCTGAGAGACTCTGGGAGATACTTTTCATCATCAGGAAGTTCTGACTCCCCGAAAGCACGATCCTCCCCATCTCGCCGGAGCGGTCCACGAAATCCTGCAAATAAGAGAACAACTCCGGGAGACGTTGAGCCTCGTCGACTACGACTCCACCGGGAGCTGTTTGGGCAAGAAATGTGCGTATATCTTCGCGAACGTGCTCGCGGTCGTCGGGATTCTCCAAGTTGACATAGGTGAAGTCCGGCAGCTGCGCCTTGAGAAAGGTAGTCTTTCCTGACTGTCGGGGACCTGAGACATACACAATTGGATAGGCCCGGCGAATTCGCTCAAAAGCGACGGATAGTCTACGCGAGATCATATAGGCAGTATATGGACTTTGCTCAACCGGCGCAACTGCAGATTGGGAATTGTATTCCCAATCTGCAGAGCCGACCCGCCTGTGCGGAGCGGTCAGTGGGTGGGATGTCCGTTGAGGGGAATTATTACCGGGCGGCCGTCGTGATAAATGATCTCTACATCTATGCCGTAGACGGCGGCCACTATGTCGGGGGTTACCTCGTCGGGGTTGCCGTTGGCAAACACCTGGCCTTCGCGCAGGAAGATCACGCGGTCGGCAACGCGCAGGGTGGAGTTGAGGTCGTGCATGGTGAGGAGCACCGTCACCCCGTGCTCCACTGCCAGGTGACGAATGGTATGGAGGATATCGTACTGATTCCGCAGGTCAAGTGAGCTTGTCGGCTCATCCAAGAGCAGAAAGGTTGGCTCCTGGGCGAGGGCGCGCGCAATGCAGACCCGTTGCAGCTCACCGCCGCTCATCTGGTCAATGTAGCGCATGCTGAGCTCACCAAGCCCCATGCTCTCAATCACCGCCTGCGTAATTTCCAGGTCATGTTTACCAACGTGGAAGCCAAGGTGCGGCGTGCGGCCAAGGAGCACCGCGTCAAAGGCGGTCAGTCGGGCTGCCTCGTTACGCTGCGCCACGTAGCCTATACGGCGCGCAATATCGCGACCGCTCAGGAGCGAAAGGTCGATATCGTCCAGAAGCACCTGACCCGAGGCTGGCTTCAGCAACCCGTTCAGGCAGCGCAGCAAGGTGGACTTGCCGCAGCCGTTTGGGCCCAGAATGGCGGTCACCGTTCCGGGTGCAGCTTCAAAGCTGATATCATGCAGGACACGGAGATCACCATAGGAAAAACGGAGGGCCTCAACTGCGAGCTTCATCGGCGGTACCCTCGAATAAGCAGGTACAGGAATGCCGGAGCCCCGAGGAAGGCGGTCAACACCGCTACCGGTAGCACATGGGGTGAGAGCAAGACGCGGGCAACGGTGTCGGAGGCCAAGAGCAAGGCCCCGCCAGCCAGGCAGCTACCAGGAAGCAAAAAGCGGTGGTCGTCACCCAATAGGCGGCGTACCATATGCGGCGCCACCAGGCCAACAAAGCCAATGACCCCCAGAAAGGAAACAATCACCGCGGTCATGAGGGCGGCCACCATCATGCCGGTAATGCGAACCCGCTGAACCCGGATGCCCAAGCCGCGGGCGGTCTCATCCCCGGCATCAATGGCGTTAAAGGCCCAGCGGTGAAACCAAAAATACAGCAGCCCGCCCCCGGTCACCACCGCCATGATAACAATGTGCCGAACGCTGGCCCGTGCAACATCGCCAAATGTCCAGAACACTATTGCGGCCAACTGCGCGTCGTCGGCAAAGTACTGCAGGAACATCGTGCCAGCGCTGAACAAGGAGCTCAACGCCACGCCGCAGAGCACCATGGTCTCGGGGGTGGCGCCCCGCAGCTCCGCTATCCACACAATGATCAAGGCGGTGAGCATGCAGAACACAAAGGCGCCGAGCGTGGTAAGCACTGGGCTGGTTATAGTAATGGCGTCGGCAACGGTGCTGCGCATGACGCCGGTGCCAAAGAAGGTAACCGTGAGCGCGGCGCCGAATGCGCCCGCATTTGCAATGCCAAGGGTAAAGGGTGAGCCGAGCGGGTTGCGCAGAATGGACTGCATAGCGGTGCCAGCCGCGGCCAGCCCCACCCCGGCTACCAGCGCGGCCGTCGCCTGCGGTAGCCGAATGTTCCAGATAATGGTTGCAAACCGAGCGTTTGCTGACCGACCAAGCAGCACTCCAATGAGTTCGGCGAGCGGAATGCGTACCGGCCCCATGCCTACCGCAGTCAGGAACAGCAGCGCTGTAAGCAGACCAAGGAGCACCAGCGCGGTTCGCTTGTGGCGAATATAGTGGTGATACTCAGTGGGCACAGCAACGCGCTTTAGATGTGACATGGCTGCTCCACCTAGAGCCTAACGGACTGACAAGGGTGCAAACACCTTGCCTGGAAACATCGCTCTAAGCTCCGCCATCGCCGCTGCACCGTTGAGAAAGGTGTATATTTCGTCAGCCTTTGCATGTGGGTCAATATCCGAAAAGGCCTCCGGATACAGTACGGTACCGATGTAGTAGCTGTTTGCAAGTACCGTATCAAAGTTTCGAGTATACGAGTTGTACGGGAGTAGACCGAAGACTCGGTCGTTTTGCACCGCACTCATGCCTCGGTAAATTGGATCGTCGCGGAGTTGTTCTAACCCGCCTCCACCACCCCGCGTAGTCGCCAGATCTAGAAAAATGTAGTCCGGATCCCACTCAAGGAGTTGCTCGCGGGCAATAGTTGCGTGGGATGAGCTCGCCTCGGTTGAAGAAGAGCCGTTGGCGGCGGTGCGAGCAGCAACGTTGCGTGCACCTAACAAGGCAAAGGGTGTGAAGTTCCTTTCGGTTGCGGTGAAGCCGTGGGCCCCACGGGCCGCAATCCCGCCGACAAAGGTGCTTGGCTTTGAGGACGAGGAAGCGGCTCCACGTTCCCTCAGGTCCTCTATGAGCGAATTGAAATAGGTAATGAGCTCCTCTGCTCGGGCCTCCGCGCCTACAACCTCGGCCATGAGGCGGAGTGTCGCATCCAGGGTCGCCCGGTCAGTGTTGAGATCACCGTAACCAATGACAACCACTGGAATCCCGGTGCGGGCAGCCAGCTGTTCATAGTCGTAACCGCCCTCAATTTTGAGAATGACCTGCGGTTGCACCTCAAGTCCCAGAATGCGCTCGGGGTTGTCCATGCCGCGGAAGTCGCCAAAGACCGGGTAGTCCTTGAACTGTGGGTTTGCAATGGCGTATGGACGTACATCAACCGGGGTGCCCATCTCGGCACTGTCCACCGCCACAATTTTGTCGTGTGCTTGCAGGTAGGTGAGGAGTCGAAGTGCGCCGGAGCCAGAGCAGATGACCCGGTCTACGGTGGCGGGAATGGTAACCTCACGTCCTGCCATGTCGGTTATGGTTCGCGTGTGTACAGCGGACTCGCCATAGGCTGCTGGGTGCTCCTGGGCTGGGGCGGCCCAAAGTAGCGCGGTTATACTCAACAACGCCGCTCCAAGGCAGGCCGCCCGCCATAACAAAAACTGGTTCTGGTAGTGCTTTCTAAGCATAGGGATCCTCCGGCCTGTGTGCACGTTATCAACGGCCAAACCGCCGTGATTGGGCGAACTCCACGCGCAATGCGTGCGCTAACTACGCGGGGCGTGGTATGTTCGTCCAAATATGTGACACGTTATGACGCTAACGTAGCACGGGTACGGTGATCCCGCAAGCAAGAAACACGTTTGGCGGACCTGTATGACAGGACTTTTACCGGTCCTTGATCCTTACAGATTTGGGTGACCTACTCCATACTCTCTATCTCTTCAGGTTGCAGTACAAAGTGTTGGGTCGGCTGGGGGCCGTAGGCCATAAGCCAAATTGGCCAGAAGATTATGCCGCTGACAGCGTTCAGCACCTTCAACTCACGTTGCAGCTTACTGCGAATCTCACGGTAGCCCTCTGCCTGTATTACTACTTGAGGATCATACCAAATCCCGTTGCTTAGCCGTCGCTGAACAGGTGTCTCACCTATTGGCGAGTGGTCAAGACGAACCTCGGCCGCCTCCACATTGGTGGTGAAGGTTACATTCGTTTGGGTTGTACATGCCGACATCAACAGGACTACGGCAACTGCCGCCAACCCCACGCTCGGTATTGTTAAACGCACCATAACAACTCCTTTTTCATAAAACTAATTACTCTTAAAAAATCTGAGTCAGTAAGTCAAGTACCGCATACGGGGACCGCTGATCGTTCATAGAAAGCTGATAACGGAGTGCGTTTTTCGGGATGGGGCGTTCTTGAGTCGTAGGGCAGCAAGTGCTATGCTCTCCCGGGCTACACAAAGGATAACTCTCGTGACGACGCAACACGGTTCACAGCCAATTCTACAACTGCAAGGACTCTCCAAGGTGTACCCGGGTACCGTTGCGCTGCAGGACGTGAGTCTTGATGTGCGGCGCGGTGAGACGCACGGCATAATAGGCAAGAACGGAGCGGGTAAGACCACGCTGGTGGGAATTGTCGCCGGGCTCGTGCAGCCTACGGCCGGGACCATAATAATTAACGGTACCGAGTACACAGACCTCTCGCGCATTGTTGCCAAGAAGGAGCGGGTGGCAATTGTGCCACAGGAACCGCAGATGGTGCAGGACTGCAGTGTGGCTGAGAACCTGTTTATGCCTGACTTCCCTACGCGTGGCGGCGGGCTGTTCATGGATCGCGCAAGGCTCCACACCCTGGCCGAGCAGATTGTCGCCAAGGGTCGACTGAGTATTGATGTCCGCGCCAAGGCGGGTGACTTGGGTATAGGCATGCAGCAGATCCTGCTTATGCTAAAGGCCAGCTATGTGGAGCGGGCCGAGATCATTATTCTAGACGAAGCCTTCTCCTCACTTTCTAAGAACGAGGAGACGCTCTTCTTTGAGATCATGCGGGACAAGAAGGCCGAGGGCTGCACTATCCTGCATATATCGCACCGCATTGACGAGCTACTTGAGGTCTGTGACCGTATGACGGTGCTGCGTGACGGACGCGCGGTTGCAACAGTGCGGCGTGACGAGGTAGACAAAGAAAAGCTGTCAGCGCTCATTGTTGGGCCGCTTGGGCTGGCCGGGGCTGCCCAAGCCGCGCCAGCACCGGCCGCAGCCGCCGCCCCCGAGCAGAGCCCTGCCGCCAACACTCCGGTGCTGTCGGTGCGCGGGCTCTCAGCCGCTGAGTCGTACATCGACATATCTTTTGATGTACACCACAACGAGATCCTGGGAATTGCCGGTCTCATGGGCAGCGGCCGTACCGAGATCCTCAAGTCAATCTACGGAATGCTTCCCTTTGATTCAGGCCAAATTCAGCTCCACGGCAAGCCTGTTCGTTTCTCCGGGCCAGCAGATGCCTTGCGCCACAAGGTAGCCTACCTTCCGGAAGACCGAGACGGAGAAGGTCTCATTGCCTCGCTGAGTGTGAAGAACAACCTGGTGTTGAGCGCTCTGCGCCGTATTTGCTCCGGGCCCTTTGTCTCTTCACAGCCGGAGACGCAGCTCGCTCATGAGCTTGCGGCTGGCCTGGAGCTCAAGTTTGCCTCACTTGAGCAGGAGGTGCGGGAACTCAGTGGCGGAAATAGACAGAAGGTTGTTGCCGCCAAGGTCATGTCTACACGGCCGGATGTATATCTGCTGGATGAACCTACCAAGGGAATAGACATAGCGGCTAAGGCGGTGTTGTTGCGGATTATCAAGCAGGAGCTTGCTCCCGGTGCGGCGGTTGTTCTGACCTCACCGGGACTCGAGGAGCTGATGCAGATTTGTGACCGCATTCTCATTCTTCACAACGGCCGGTTGCTGGGGAGCATCCCGCGCGCTGAGTTTCGTGAAGATCTGCTGTACGCAGCAATCCAAGGACAGGAGGTGCCGCTCTCATGAGTGCAGGCCTTACTACTACATCGACCATGAATACATCTACCAAGCTGCAACTCTTCCTTATAGACAACCTCATCTGGGTCTTGGTTGTGGTCTTCTTTCTTCTCAATGCCGCACTGACACCACGCTTTGCATCCTACGGCAACATCGTGAATATTCTCTACCACTCGGCCATCATGAGCCTGTTGGTGCTGGCCCAGGGGCTGGTGCTCATTAATGGGCGGCTTGATCTCTCTATTGAGTCCACCCTTGGATTTGCGCCAGGCATTGCCATGCTGCTTTCCATGCGCATTATGCCCGGTTTGGTTGGGCCCGTGACTGCCATTTTCGTGACGCTGCTTATTGGCGCCGCCTTGGGGTGGTTCAACGGAGTCTGCATTGCCAAGCTCAAGATCAATCCGCTGCTCCAGACCCTTGCGACAATGATCATGATCCGGGGCATTCTCCTCTTCATATTTCCCTTTTCATTGTTTCCTCTGAGCCCGGTCTACCGCTGGGCCGGAGCAGGGCGGCTGCCGGGCAATATTCCGGTAGCCATACCTTTCATACTTATTGTGTTTGCGGTGCTGCATGTGGTGCTCCAGCACACCCCGTTCGGCCGCAAGTTTGTAGCCACCGGCGGTAACCCACGCGCAAGCTACGTGTCCGGAATAAATGTGGAACGCATGACAATCTACGCCTTTATGCTGGCCGGGGTGCTGGCGGCCATGAGCGGACTGTTGGCCGCCGGGCGGCAGGGGTCGGTCTCAAACGCAATGGGTGAGGGCATGGTCTTACTCTCCTTTGCTGGTGCGCTCATGGGTGGGGCAAGTCTGCAGGGTGGCACCGGAACACCTGTCGGAATGCTGGGTGGGGCATTGCTCTTAGGAATGTTCTCAAACGCGCTGAACCTGCTTGGAGTAGGGCCAAGTCTGATCTACGCTTCAAAAGGTGGGCTCATTTTCCTTGCGCTGCTTTTGGACAGGGCCCGCATGCGACGTCGCAGTTACCTGCTGCATAAGGAGCAGGTAGAGGCACTGGGTATTGAAGGAATATCGATCCATAAACAGGACGAAAAAAATAGGAGGAAAGATACATGAGAAAAATGAGAGCAAGACTTACAGCGCTCGCCGCAGTTGTGTTGGTGCTGCTTGCTGCAGGACTCTTGGTTGTTGGTTGTGCCGCCGACGAGGCCGACGACCAAGTCACCTTTGGCATGGTGATAAAGTACCCAGGGACGCCCTACATTGAGGCTTTCATTTACGCCGCGCGTGAGGCTGCCCAGGAGCGGGGGGTTAACCTCCTTGTTCGTGATGGCGAGGGTGATGCCCAGACCATTATGAACCACATGGACACCTTCATTGTGCAAGGCATTGACGGGTTTATTATGGCCGGTGCGGTTGACCAGCGGGCAATTGTGCCTGGAGTTGAACTGCTGAACCAGGCCGGGATTCCCATTGTGGCCATAGACACCTCACCTGAGGGTGGGCGCGTTGAGTACTTCATTAGTGCCGATGTAACCACCCAAAGTGCCAAGGCGGCCGAGGTGCTGGTGCAGGGTATTAAGGACCGCAACGGCGGTGATGTTCCCTCGGGCGTGATCATTGAGATTACCGGCGATGTCCGCGACATGTTTACCCGCGCCGCAAGCGAGGGCTTTATGTCGGTCATTAACGAGTATCCGCAGTTGCGCGTGTCGCAGGGTGACGGCCAGTGGAACAATATTGATGCCCACGACCGCACCTCGGATCTCCTGACTCGTCATGGTGACGATGTACTGGCGATCTACGTTCAAACCCCGGACATTATGGGGCCTGGCGCGGTTGAGGCTGTTGTTGCGGCCGGTAGAAACCCGCAGGACTACGGCATTACCGGCACCTGGATGGGCCCCGAGGGTCTTGAGCTCATTCGCAATGGGCAGGTGCTTGGTATTGTGGCTATGCCTGCCTACGCACCAGCGCGCATGGCGGTTGAACTGCTGTACGACATTCACATGGGTGAGCCAGTGCCGCAGCTCGGTGATGTGCTCCACGGCGACGATGCAATTTGGGCACCGGCCGAGGTCAAGCAGAGCCCCTGGGCCGAAGGTCTCTACATAGAGATGCAGGCACCCACCGTACCACTCGAGGTCGATGTAGACGACCCGCGCCTCTGGGAGAACCGCCTCAACCATTTGTGGTAGATCCTCTTGAGTTTTCCGCCCGACCCGCAGCTGCGCGTCGGGCGGTTTTTCTTTCCTAATATTCCCTTCCTTGCAAAACTACACTTGACCTAAGCCTGTAGCTGTCATATTTTTTCTCATTCATTATTGAAAAAGTTGGTACAGGTGGAAAAAGCAGACAATAAGCAGGTCTCTGCGGAGTACTTGGCTGACCTTGCAAACAGGTTGGATCATAACTTGGCTATCTCGGTTGGTGAGATTCGGGATATCAATGAAGACATCAACGTCCTCTCAATCAACGCTAAGATTGAGGCTGCGCGTGCCGGTGTCGGCGGCAAGGGCTTTGTCGTTGTGGCGGACAACATCCGTAGGCTGGTCTCACGCACCGACGGGATTGTCGCGCAGATGACCACGAAGGTAAGCGATCTTGTCCGTGAGCTCTCCATACTTAGCGGGCGCCTTGGTCTTGAGGTGCGAGGCCAGTACTTTGCACAGGCCGCATTCAACGCAATAGACATTGTTGACCGCAATCTCTATGAGCGCTCCTGTGACGTCAGATGGTGGGCCGCAGACCCACCGCTTGCAGCTGCCATAGCAGATCCATCTGTAGATAACAAGAAGACCGCTTCGCACCGCCTGTCTCAAATTCTGGACTCATACACAGTGTATTTTGACCTTGTGCTGGTGAATTCAGATGGCAGTGTTGTTGCCAACGGTCGCCCACAACTCTACTCTTCTGCTGCTAAGCAGGTGAAGAATCTCCCGTGGTTCAGGAGTGCGCTTGCGCTCTCCTCACAAGATGAGTTTGCGTTTCAAACCGCGCATCAAAGCGAGCTCGTGAAGAATGAAACCGTGCTCGCCTATTCCTGTCCAATTGTCTCACCGGAGGGGCCGGTAACCGGCGTTCTGGGAATACTCTTCCGGTGGCTGGAGCTTGGTACGGTTGCGGTGAAGCACGCTGTCAGCAGCATTGAGCGCACCGGGATGGCCGAGGGCGATATAGAGGCGGCTCTTGTGACTCCGGATGCGGAGATCATTGCCTCAACCAAGGAAGAATCGGTTGGCTCGAGTTTGGACCAGTCCACAATGCTCATGATCCAGGGCCACGATATGCGTCATGGATTTGTGGAGAC
>REEM01000149.1 GCA_007695055.1 Spirochaetaceae bacterium
GGCGTTATGGGGTAACCAAAGAAGTACCTGCAGCCACCGTGGATAGCGGCCTGGGCAATTGCTTCATTTCCCTTCATTAGTACCTTGTTCATTGTCTGGTTCATTGGGTATTCCTCATGCCACACGCTGCACCCGGATTACGAGATCCGGGCAGATTACCGCGCAGTTTCCACAGGCTATGCACTTGTCCATGTCGGACTCACTCACGGTTGCCGGGTGATATCCGCGCTGGTTTATGTGCCGGGTGTCAATGCTCACAATGTCTACTGGGCAGACGGTTGTGCATAACTCACAGCCCTTGCACCGGTCTATGTCAAAAGAAACCTGTCCTCTATTTCGCGCCATAGCGTAACTCCTTTTCTGCGAACATCCAGCTGCTCCGCAGGTGCATTGCAATGCCTACTCTCTCGCCTTGGATCTCTTCCGGCAACTCACTGACGAGGTGTTCTAGCGCGCCAACAAATCGCACAGGAAGTCCGGTGCGTTTGCCAACCTCAACGCACAGCTCGTTCCCTGCCTGAAGGTGTTCGGCCGTGGTGTCTTCCAGCATGTGCGTTGTATTTATCAGTCCGCTCACCGACAGGCCAGAAGCGGTCTCTATTCCTTGGATCTGGGTAATAAGGTCGTCAGCACCTTGCGTTGCTGGTCGCATAGCGTTGACCACGCACAGCAGCTCAGTTTCCGCGGCCGGAATGAGCCTGCGAAAGCTGCGCAACAGGCGGGCACCAACAGGATCCCCGCCAACATCAATAACTGTGTGCACAGCAGGGTCCGCAAGTGGCCCATACAGCTCGGCCGATACCGCCGGGAGGTCTATCCCCTCGTCAACCGCCAGACTATTTCCAACTACCTGAATGCCTTGGGCTTCCAGAAAGCCCCTCCGCTCACGTGAGCGAAAGTACGGATTCACTACATCGATATCGCAGAGCGCAACCTTCTCTCCTCGTGCGCGTAGCTGCAGCGCGTAGTTAATGGCAAACTCACTTTTCCCGCTGCCGTAGTGGCCGGTGATAATCCATACCCGGGTGCTTGCAACCTGAGTGCTTGCAACGCGGGTGCTCGCTGCTGTGCCGTTCACAAGGCGCCCTCCAGTCCGTCCAGATAGCTTCTGGCGGTCTCGCTACCGTTGAGCACGCGGTAGGCACCCTCGGCCAGCGCGGTCATCTCGTACTCGCCCGGGAAAAACTGTACCGGAGCAATAAACGCGACTCGGTTCTCTATCCAGTCGCAGACCTTCCGGTCATGAGCTAAGCCTCCGGTAATGAGAACCGCGTCGACCTCGCCTTCCAGCACGGCCGCCATAGCCCCAATCTCCTTGGCAACCTGGTAGGCCATTGCTTCATACACCTCTGCCGCGCCGCGGTCGCCAGCTGCTATCCGTGCGGCAACCTCACGCCCGTCGTTGGTTCCCAGGTACGCCACCAGGCCACCATTGCCCTTAATTCGGCGCGATATCTGAGCCTGGCTCATCCCCGATCCAAAGCAGAGCTTCACAATCTTCAATGCGGCAAGTCCGCCGCTGCGTTCCGGACTGAAGGGGCCCTCACCGTTGAGCCCGTCATTTACGTCTATGACCCGTCCATAGCGGTGGGCAGCAACCGTTATGCCGCCGCCAAGGTGGGCAACCACAAAGCGGCAGTCTTCGTAGGCCCGGCCTGAGGCCTCGGCTGCGCGGCGTGCAACCGCCTTCTGGTTGAGGGCGTGAAAAATGCTGGTCCGTGGAAGTTCGGGGATGCCGGAGTAGCGAGCCAGCGGCTCAAGCTCATCGACCACCACCGGGTCCACAATGAAACTAGGAATGTGCAGCGGATCGGCAATGCTCCGTGCAATGAGCCCACCGAGGTTCGAGGCATGTTCGCCGAGCACACCTTGGTGCAGGTCCTCAAGCATCCGATCACATACCAGATAGGTACCGCCCGGAACCGGGTGAGTAAGGCCGCCACGTCCCACGACCGCATGCAGTCCATCGAGCCCATATCCGGCACTCGACACGGCAGACAGCACTTGGGCTTTTCGTAGCGGAAGCTGCTCACCAATGTGTTCGTACTGAGCAAGTTCCTCGTGTGGGTGGTTGACTGTAGTCTCAAACAAGACCGCCCCGGCACCAAAAAGCGCCACCTTGGTGGAGGTAGAACCGGGATTAATAGCAAGTACCTGCAGCTCTTCATTCATTGGCGAGCACACTCCTCATGCTTACTACTTGCATTTGGCGTGCCAGCTGTGGGCGTGGAGGAAGCGAATTATGTAAAATGCTACTGTGTAGAGTTTTATGCGGTATCAGAATGGGCTGTGCAAGCGGTCGCGGTTTCGGAATGAAAGCCCAACGCAAGATGTTGCGCGCACAATATTGCGCATCAACTACCTGAGCGCGCAGAATTTTGCGCGCCGGTGAGCAGAGGCTATATCCCGTAGCGCTTGAGCTTGTACTGCAGAGTCCGGAGCGAAATTCCGAGCTGTTCTGCACACCGGGTACGGCTTCCCCCAAGCGCCTGAAGCGTGCGGGTAATGTGGGCCGCCTCGGCAGTTTCTACCACCGTGGCCAGCGGCGGAATTTCGCCGTCCTCTACACACCCCACAACCGGCATCTCATCACACTCATCCGCCAACTGCGGCAGATGCACCTCGGAGATCACCGACTCATAGAGGCTCAGACTGATAATGGCTCGCCGCAGGACATTCTCAAGCTCTCTAATGTTGCCCGGCCAACTGTACCGGGTGAGTCGCCGTCGAGCAGGGGGCGAAATTGCCGCAACCGCACGCCCGTACTCACGGTTGATTCGTGCAATGAGGTGGTCTATTAACAGAGGGATATCCTCCGGATGCTCGCGCAGCGGAGGAATAACAACGGGAATTACATTGAGACGGTAGTACAGGTCCTCACGGAAAGCGCCCTCGTGCACTGCTTCCAGGAGGTCAAAGTTGGTAGCTGCAATCACCCGCACATCAATAGGCCGGTTCTTGGTGCCGCCAACCCTCCGAACCTCCCGCTCCTGCAGAACGCCCAGAAGTTTTGCCTGAGTATCCAAGCTCATGAGCCCCACTTCGTCCAGGAAAATGGTGCCGTTATCCGCCTCTTCAAAGAGGCCAATGCGCCCGCCCTTGCGGGCTCCAGTAAAGGCGCCGTCCTCGTAACCAAAGAGCTCACTCTCCAGCACTCCTTCGGTCAAGGATGCACAGTTGACCCGCACAAAACGTCCTGCTGCCCGGTCACTTGCGTTGTGAATTGCGTGCGCAAACATCTCTTTGCCGGTACCACTTTCACCACACAACAGGACTGTAGCTGGAGCAGAAGCGGCCACCCGTGCTTTCTCCACTGCATGCAGAAAGTTTGCCTGCCGACCAATGAGGTCGTCAAAACTGTACTTGGCCTCTAGCTTGCGAATGATCTGCTGGGCCTGTCGGAGTTCACTCGTCAGGCGGCGGATCTCCGAAAGATCTTTGAGCACCCCGACGCTACCCTTGACCTCACCCTTCACAATAATGGGTGCCGCATCTACCAGTACATCCTTGGCCTGCGGACCAACCCGCAGGCGCGCGCCGTGTATTGGTTGCTTGGTCGTGAGTACACGCATGTGAATGCTCTCGCCCTCTGCAATGTCCACGGTGCATGGTTGACCAATTATTTCATCTGCCGCCAGGCCGGTCACTCGCGTATATGCAGGGTTCACCGAGACATGAACTCCGTGTTCATCCACGACCGAGATTGCATCCTGTGTCGAGTGGAAAATGGCCTCCCACATAATGCGCATCTCACGCAGGTTGGTGATCTCCTCGGCCAGCTCCACCATGCTGGTGACATCACGAAAGACAGCAAAGGCACCAATAATGGTGCCGTCGGAGTCCACCATCGGCATGCGACTTGTGACAATGTTGATATCCCCGAGCGGGTGCTTCCAGTCAATCTCGGGTTTCCCGGTGCGGAGCACCACCGGTAAGCGAGTTGTTGAAATAACTTCGCCGATAGGGCGTCCCAAAACCTCGTCGGCGCTCTGACGGGTAAGTTTCTCAGCCGACTTGTTGAAGAGGGTTATGCGGGAATCTGCATCCACCGCTATAATTGCGTCATGAGTAGAGTCAAAAATAATCTCAAGCTCTTTGAGCATGTTGGGCCGGAATCTCGACTTTGCCACGGCCCAATTGTACCATAAACCACCCTATTCTGCGTTATACTGCTGGTGAGGTCGTTCACAAACAACGGTAGAGCCGGAAAAACATATGTCGACATTAATCCCAGTACTGGTCATTCTCTTTGTCGCGGAGTTGGTGCGGTCCTCAATTGGCTTTGGCAATGCGCTAGTAGCCATGCCACTCTTGGTGTTGGTCATAGACCTGCGGCTTGCAACCCCACTTGTCGCGCTCGTGAGCATGACTGCCGGTATGGTCATACTTGGTAGCAGTCTGCGGGATGTCCGGTTTTCGGATACCTGGCGGCTGAACCTCGGAGCACTTGCCGGAATCCCGCTGGGAATCTTCATACTCAACAATGTCCCGCAGCACATTGGGGTGGGAATTATTGCCGTGGCAATTATTGCGTACGGCGGTTATAGCCTGGCACGCCCCAACCTTCCCCATCTACGTGCCCAATGGCCCGCCTTTGGTATTGGCGCCATTGCCGGAATGGCGGGGGCAGCCTTCAACATCTCCGGGCCACCGGTTGTCGTGTATGCTGGGCTTCGGCGTTGGTCTCCCAAAGATTTTCGTGCGACGCTACAGTCCTTTTTCGCCCCTATGGGGGTGCTGGTTATTGCTGGACATGGCCTAAGCGGCTTGTGGACACCCGAGATGCTCAGGTTATTCCTGCTCAGCATGCCTGGAGTTCTTCTTGCCACGGTGATTGGACGCCGCGTGAACCGCCGGGTGCCGTACCGGAGCTTTCACCGAATCATTAACATCTTTCTGATAGCCGTGGGGTTTTTCATGCTTGCGCGGTTATGGTAGAGAGGAGATATGCAGAAGCCGAACACAGCATTCCAGCATGAGATCACGCGCCTCCAAGAGTTGGTACGGGAGGCCACACACATTGTGGTACTCACTGGTGCCGGGATTTCGGCGGAAAGTGGTATTCCAACCTTTCGTGACGCCCAGACCGGCTATTGGTCAAGGTTCCGCCCTGAAGACCTGGCAACTCCGGAGGCCTTCCGACGAGACCCGGAATTGGTATGGCGCTGGTATGCCGAACGGCGCGCCGCAGTACGCGCTGCCAAACCAAACGCTGGCCACCTCGCCTTGTCGCGCATGGAGGCTGACGCAAAAAACTTCACGCTCATTACCCAAAACGTCGACAGCCTGCATGCGCGGGCTGGGAGCCAGCGCCTCATAGAAATCCACGGCAACATACTGCGCGTGCGCTGTTTTGCCGGGTGTGTCTCATACTCCGACTTCGACCAAGATAACGTTGGCCCGGATACCCTTGAGCTCAGCGGCTCTACAGGCAGCCCGGCCCCCGGGGGCAGTCCGGTTCCACGTTGCCCGGAATGCGGAGACTACCTGCGGCCGGATGTTGTCTGGTTTGGAGAGAACCTGAGTGAAGCGGAAATAGAGCGGGCCTTTGACGCGGCCGAGCAGGCCGACCTTTTCTTGAGCATTGGGACATCAGCTGTGGTCTACCCGGCAGCCATGTTGCCTCAGACGGCACTCGAGTCGGGAGCAACCGTTGTAGAGATTAACCCCCAGGAAACCGCCCTCTCAGCACTGCTGCACCTCTCTATTCGAGGCACGGCTGCCGAGGTGCTCCCTCAAGTAGTACCTTGAATGCATGAGTGAACTATGCAACCTAAACTGCACCCCTTGCCGAGGTGGTGAGCCTCCAATTGGCGAGGAAGAGCTCCTCCGTTTCTTAACTCAGATTCCGGACTGGGAGCTCATAACGGACGGGAAGTTGCGAAAGCTGACCCGTCAGTTTCGGTTCAAGAATTTTCGGCAGGCCTTAGAGTTTGGCAACCGTGTAGGTGAGCTCGCGGAGGAACACCGGCATCACCCGCTTTTGTGCATTGAGTGGGGCCGCGTAACCGTAACCTGGTGGACGCATGCAATAGAAGACCTCCACCTCAACGACTGCGTCATGGCCGCAAAGACCGACCTCCTGCAGTAATACCGGCTCAGTGGGATCTGGTTAGGCCTACTGAGCTCCGCCGACCCGTTCAAGGGCCTGGTCGATATCGGCAATGATATCTCCCACCGTCTCAAGCCCTACCGAAATGCGGACAAGTCCCGGAGTAATGTTGACCGCGGCACGTTCCTCATTGCTCAGCTTGGAATGAGTTGTGGAGGCCGGATGGGTTGCAATGCTGCGACTGTCCCCAAGGTTGGAACTGAGGGTGATCATATTGAGAGCATCTAGAAACTGTGTGCCAGCCGTGTAGCCCCCGGCCAGCTCCAGGGTGACAATACCGCCGCCGTGTCGCATCTGGCGTTTTGCAAGCTCCACCTGCGGATGGCTCTCCAGAAACGGGTAGTTCACCGCACTGAGCTTGGGATGTCCTTGCAGATGCTGGGCAAGTTTCAGTGCGTTCTCGCAGTGGCGCTCCATGCGAACCGCGAGGGTTTCCAGACTCTTTGACAGCACCCAGGCGTTAAATGGCGACATAGAAGGGCCTGTCTGACGGGCAAAGGACTTCACCTTGTCTATGACCTCGCGGCTTCCCAACACCGCACCGCCCAGCACTCGCCCCTGCCCATCTATGAACTTGGTAGCAGAGTGTGTGACGATGTCGGCACCATACTGCGCCGGATTTTGCAGGTACGGAGTAGCAAAGCAGTTGTCTATGTTCAAGAGTAGCCTATGCTCTTTTGCCAGGTTACCAAGAAAGGCAAGGTCAACGAGAGCAAGGCCCGGGTTGGAGGGCGTCTCGGCCATGAGCATCTTGGTAGAGGGCTTAATGGCTGCCTTCCAGCCGGCCTCATCACTTGGATTCACGTAGCTATGCTCAATCCCCCAGCGCGGGAGAATTTGGGTGAGAATCTGGTGAGTTGAGCCAAAGAGTGCGCGGGAGGCCACCACATGATCTCCGGCATTCAAGAAGCTCGCCAACCCCGCAAACATTGCCGCCATTCCGCTGGCGGTGGCGACACCTGTTTCACAGCCCTCAAGTTTGGCCAGCTTCTGAATGAACTCGTCAACATTCGGGTTGCTGTAGCGCGAGTATATCGCCCCCTCAACCTCTTCGGCAAAGAGTGCCCGTGCATGCTCAGCGCTTTCAAAAACAAAACTTGAGGTCAAATATACCGGCACCGCGTGTTCCCGGTGCGGGCTACGTTCAATCTGACCGCGAATTGCCTCAGTTTCAAAGTGTTCGTTCATGGCTTAGGCCTCCAGTCGTGGCACGAATGCTGCGTCTAGCTACGAGCGACTCACACCTGTGATGCACCATAGTCCTTAATTTGTCGCACTTATGCAAGAATGACCAGCATAGAGAGGCGCCAATTGGACGGTAGACCCCAGAGACAAAACGCGTTAACCTTGGTGTTGAGAGTTGATTTATGAGTAATTCACCTAGCTATAACAGCCGCAGAGCATCCGGCTCCCAGATTGAGGGGCTGCGTTCGCGCGGCCTTGTCTTTGGGACAGTCGTGACATTGTTCTTCCTTGGATACCTGGGCCACTTGTTCTCGCTCCAAGTTATTGAAGGACAGTTTTATGCCACCCAGGCGGTGTCACTGACCAGACGTGGCGCAACGCTTGTGGCTCCGCGTGGTGAAATATTCGACCGCCACGCCGACACACCAATAGCTGGCAACCAAACATCCTTCATTATTCAACTCAATCCCGCACAGATTCCAAGCGGCCAACACGCTGAGCTTTTTTCCGAGCTCGCCGAGTTGTTGGATATCCCGGTGGCACAACTCCATAATCGAGTTCCGCCCTCAAGTTACCGGATCCACCAGGAAATTGATATCTTAACACGAGCCCGCATGGAGACGGTTCTCCACCTTGCAGAACGCATACATGAGTTTCCCGGCGTCTCCTGGGACACTACCCCGGTACGCAGATACCCCGAGTCGGAGTACATGGCGCACCTGGTAGGACATGTGGGACAGATAACCTCACGTGAACTTCAAGTACTCTACAACGAAGGCTACCATGCGCGCTCGATACTGGGGAAAAGCGGAGTTGAACAACAGTACGACCAGCAACTCCAAGGTATTGATGGCCGCCGAATACGTACCTTCGACGCCCATGGCCGCTCGGTCGCAGAGAGGGAGGCTGAGATTGTGCCGCCGGAACCCGGCAACAACTTAATTCTCACCGTAGATCGTCACATCCAGCGGCTGGCCGCAGAGGCTCTGGGCGAGCGCTTGGGTTCGGTTGTGGTGCTGAAACCCAGCACAGGAGAGATCCTTGCTATGGTCTCCTACCCAAGCTTTGACCCAAACACCCTCTACGGGCGCCAAAGCAACTCAGCACTCTCCCAACTACAGTCAGATGCGCGTGCTCCCTTTCTCAACCGAGCCCTCCAAAGCAGCTATCCCCCGGCATCGACCTTTAAAATTTTACTCACCGCAGCCGCCCTTCAGGAGCAGGTAATAGGCCCGGATGACATCATTTATGCGGATCCGGTCTATCGCATTGGCAATAGGGAGGTGCGGGAATGGCGCCCAAGCGGATTTGGCAGCCTGAACATTACTCAGGCGCTTGCCAACTCCTCCAACGTGTTTTTTGCAACGCTGGGTAACGAGCGCCTTGGTACCGACCTGCTGCTATCATATGCATTGGAGTTTGGCTTTGGTGCTCTCACGGGTATTGATTTACCGGGCGAGCGGCCTGGACTGGTGCCGAGCCGGGAATGGAAACAAGGTCGCTTCAATAGCCCGTGGGTGCAGGGTGACACCGTGAATGTAGCAATAGGTCAGGGCTTTCTTGATGTAACGCCACTGCAGCTGGCAAACATGGTTGCAATGCTGGTGAATGACGGTCGCATCTATAGGCCCCACATCCTCAAAGAGGTGCGGGACGGCGTCAACGGCACAGTTCTCGGGCGCGTGGAGCCGGAAGTTATTGCGGAGATGGACCTTAGCCAGGACACACTGAGCATGGTGCGTCACGCTATGCGTGAGGTTGTTCGGAGTGGCACCGCCTCGTCAGTTGTCAACACTCCACGCGTGGCAATTGCGGGCAAGACCGGAACGGCCGAGGTCGACTCGGCCTCAGAAGACTGGCATTCCTGGTTTGTTGCGTATGGCCCCTACGACAGCGATGACCCGGACGAACAGGTAGTGGTGGCAGTAATGGTGGAGGCTGCAAACGACTGGGAATGGTGGGCGCCACGAGCGGCGAATCTGATCTTTCACGGAATCTTTGCGGAAATGAGCTACGAAGAGAGTCGCGCCGACCTCCAACAGCGAAGGCTTTTGTGGTAGGCTTGCTCACCATACACATGAATTCACTTCGAACATCACTTCACCACCAACATGAAAAAGGAAAAAGGCATGCACAACCACAGTCTTCTCATTGAGCTCGAAGCCGTGCAGGGGCTGCTCAGCAAGGTCATGTCGGGAGCCGAGTCGGACAGGAAGGTCAGCACAGACACGGATCTCATGATCGTTGATCTGCGCGGAGAAAACGAGTACAGGGAGGGACATATCCCGGGTGCCCTTAACTTTCCGGTTAGTCTGCTACAGGATCCGGACTCGGAACGTGGAGCCCTGCCTCCCTTAGAAACCTTGTGCGAGCGCTTCACCCAGTTAGGAATAGGAAACGAAGCTCCGCTCATTCTGTACGACGGGAGTGGCCTCGTGCCGTCAGCCAAAATGCTCTGGGTGCTGGAATGGCTTGGTAGGGGCAATGTAAGCATTCTCAATGGGGGCTTCATTGCCTGGAGCAAGGCGGGCCTGGCCACCGAGACGACAATACGCACAACAACACCGCAACCCTTCAGCGCCCACCCAACCGCGACAGCCTTGGCGAGCAAGGATCAGGTACTGGCGGCTCTCGACCAGGACGATGTCGTCATAGTAGATGCTCGAAAAGCCGACGAGTTTGCCGGTCTTCTCCCAACGGCTGCTCGTAACGGCCACATCCCCGGAGCGCGCAACATTAACTGGGAGTCTCACATCAAAGATCTTTTTGACCCTACCCTGAAACCCTTGGAGACATTGCGTTCTCTGTATCATGAACAAGGAGTAACTCCGGACAAAGAGGTCATTGTGTACTGCCGGTCCGGGGCACGATCCTCACATAGCTATTTTGTATTGCGGCTGCTGGGATATGAGCGTGTTCGCAACTACTCCGGTTCATGGCTTGAATGGGGAAATGATCTAGACACCCCAATTGAGTAACCCCGCGTCCTGCCGCTCATTCGTCCGCCGCTCATCCGTCCGAGGCCTGTTCCTCCCCCACTTATCCGTCCGCCGCTACTATGGCCTGCGCAACCCGTAGGCCATCTGCGGCCGAGCTCACAATTCCACCCGACCAACCGCCGCCTTCCCCTGCCACGTAGAGGTTGCTGTAGCCAGCAGTGAGGTGCGCCGGGTCGCGCTCAACCTGTATCGGCGCCGAGCTCTTACTTTCCAGCCCCAGCAGCAGGCCGTTCTCATAACCACCGAGTTTGCGTACGAACTCGGCGAGTCCTTCCTGTAAGGCTCCAATGATGGGGGCTGGCAAGCTTTCACGCAGGTCAGTTTCGACAAGGCCCAAGGGATAACTGCTCTGATACTCAGCAGCAGATCTCTCGGACCCTTGCTGCATACCTTTCCCGGCGAATGCAGATCCTGCGCTGGAAGGTTTCATGAACTCTCGTATGGGCATGGCCGGTGCACGGTATCCTGCAGCAGTCTGATAGAAAAAGTGCTCGCGTTCGGTGACCCAGTCGAGCGCCTCGGCCGCTTCCACCTCACGCCCCAGCAGCTCGGGAAGGTTAAGACCCACAACGACTGCGGCATTGGCAAAACGGCCGTCGCGGGCGTAGTTGCTCATTCCGTTCACGATATTGGTTCCGGCGTACGCAGCAGCAGGAACAACAACACCTCCTGGGCACATGCAGAAGGAATAGACCCCAAGACCGGATGAGGTCTGAGCAGTCAGTCGGTACTCGGCCGCCTTTACACCCGGCAGGTGGGCCTGACCCCACTGCGCCTCGTTTATGAGTTCCTGTGGATGCTCGGCACGAAATCCAATGGCGGAGTTCTTCACGCGAAAAGGCACGCCCCGGCGCAGCAACATGCGGTAGGTCTCGTGGGCCGAGTGCCCGCACGCAAACAGCAGCCTACCAGCATCCAAAGCGCCGCCCGCCATGCCGTCGCGACCAAGAAACTTCACCCCGGTCACTCGGCCAGCCTTTATCACAAGGTCATTCGCTTGGCGGCGAAAAAGCACCCGGCCGCCCTCGGCCTCAATCATTGCGCGGAGTTGTTGTGTCACACCAAACAGCACATCACTCCCAACATGTGGATGGGTCATGTACCGTATCTCCTCGGGGGCGCCCGCCTCCACAAGGGCGTCAAATATGAAGTTGCGCTCAGCACTAATGTTTTTGGTACGTGAGCTTAGTTTCCCGTCCGAGAAGGTTCCGGCGCCGCCCTCACCAAAGGAATAGTTATTGAGGGAGGAAAACGCCCCGCCCGACTCAAAGCTCTGTATAGCCGCACGCCGACCTTCCACCGAGTCGCCCCGCTCAAGCAAGGTCACCTCGTACCCAGCCCGCAGAAGATACAGTGCTGCAAAGATGCCAGCCGGGCCGGTGCCTACAACCACCACCGGGGCTCCCCGCCGCCTTCTCTCTGGATTCAGCCGCACGGGTCGCGGCTCCTCACCACCCTTGAGTTCCGGGGAAACAACACCCACCCGCAGGCGCCATTCGATCCGGCTTTTGCGCCGAGCATCGAGGCTTTTCTTCAGAATGGTATAGCTGAAGCTTCCCAATTTGCTCTTGCGCTGAATCAAGGAGCGGAGCTTTTCCTCAGACTCGTATGCCTGCACCGGCATTGTGAGTTCGTATTCTTTATATCCCATAGCAGAGCGACCTTTGGCACCTGGTAAGAGTATAGCCTTGAGCGCCATGGTACTACAACGAGAACCGGGGGCCGCTCCCAAGCAAAGCAACGCGGGTGCAGCCGCCGCTCTGCGAAGTAAATAATTCACTTTTTGGTGTAGTCTTTTGCTGAAAACTACGCTTTCGTAGCGCTTTGAGCTTGACCCTACCTATGCTTTGCCATAATCTTGCTTTGATCTTATGAAGAGGCGGGGACAATGTGTCCCGCAACATGTCCAAAAAGGGGGACACAATGAAGAAATTACTCATGATCCTTGCAGCGCTGCTGATTGCTCCGCAAGCATTCACCCAGACCACCAACATCCGCTTCACACTCGACTGGGCCATCCAAGGGCCGCAGGCTATGTTCCTGGTTGCACAGGACCGCGGCTACTTTGCCGAGGAAGGGCTCAACGTTACCATTGATAGAGGCTACGGCTCGGCTGGGACAGTATCCCAGATAGCTGGCGGAGCCTACGACATTGGATTTGCGGACATCAACTCCATGATTGAGTTCAATGTCCAGAACCCAAACCAGGCGCTCCAGTCAATTGCGGTTATCTACAACTACCCACCATTCGCAATTCTCACCACTCGCGACCGCAACATTCGCCGTCCACAAGACTTAGTTGGCAAGCGCATTGGCGCCCCGAACTTTGACTCTTCCTACAGACTCTGGCCGGTTTTCGCAAAGGCTGTAGGAATTGATCCAGACAGTGTTACCTGGGTCAACATGGACCCAACACTGCGTGAACCAACCCTCATGCGTCGTCAGGTTGATGCAATTGGTGCCTTCTACTTCACGGCCGCACTGAACCTTGAAGCGGCAGGTGTGAACATGAACGACATTGTTTCCTTTCTCTATGCGGAGAACGGGGTCGATGTATATGGAAATGCCATCATGGCTCCCAGAGCCTTTCTTGAACGTAACCCGGAAGCGGTTCGCGGCATGATGCGTGCACTTACCAAGGCCTGGCACTACACCCTGGCAAACCCGGAAAGCGCAATTGAAAGCGTCCGCCGCGCCGACGGACTCACCGACTCTGCCGTGGAGCTTGCTCGGCTCCAGCTTGCCATTGAGACAAACATCATGACCCCCGAGGTTCATGAGGTTGGTTTTGGCGGCGTAGATAAGGCGCGACTTGAGAACTCAATTGACCAGATTGTGGAGGCCTTTGGGTTGCCGAGCACCCCAAGCGTAGATAGTATCTTTACCGATGCGTATCTTCCACCACTACGTGAACGACTGCCGCGCTAAACCGCGTGTAGAATCCATCCGTCATAGGCCCACGGAACTGGGCCTGCGACGGACTCAACCAAGGACGGGCAGACCCACATGAGCACGGAAACTCCATCACAACCTCTGGTGAACTTTCAAAACGTAGCACTACGTTACGGAAATGGCGCCGAAAGCATTCTGGCGCTGGAGGGCCTGAACCTGTCCATCCAAAAAGGTGAGTTTGCTGCCGTGGTTGGCATGTCCGGCTGTGGCAAGTCCTCGCTGCTCAAACTTATGTCAGGTCTTGTCCGGCCTACTGCAGGGTCGGTCACCATTCACGGACAAGAAGTCACAAAGCCACTCGGCATTGTGGGCATGGCCTTTCAGAATCCAAGCCTCATGCCATGGCGCCGTGCGCTTGAGAACGTAATACTCCCCTTGGAGATTAAGTCCGAACAACGCTGGCTGCATTCCGGTAATGCACGCGAACACAAAGAGAAGGCCCGTGAGCTGCTCGCCAAGGTTGGACTTTCGGGCTTTGAAGACAAGTACCCCAAGGAGCTGTCCGGGGGTATGAAACAACGGGTGTCGCTTTGCCGCGCACTTATACATCAGCCAGAACTCTTGCTACTGGACGAACCATTTGGTGCCTTGGACGCCTTCACCCGCGAGGAACTCTGGGGAGTACTTCAGCGCCTCCATAACGAGACCGGGTGTACGGTAGTGCTCATTACTCACGACCTTACCGAGTCGGTGTATCTAGCCGACAAGGTGCATGTAATGAGTCCTCGCCCGGGACATCTGGTATACGGGGCAGAGGTTCCCTTTGAACGACCACGCGATCTTGACGATCGGTTCAAGGCTTCGTTCACCCAAATCGTGGCGGATCTTCGCCACCATATTTCGAAAGGGCCGGAGGCCGAAGCCGTATGAGGTCAAAAAGCTCATTAGAGCAGCTCGCACCGTGGGTCGTCATTGTTGTGGTTCTAGTTGTGTGGGAGTTTGGCACCCGGGCTCTGGGGCTGCAGCCGTTTATACTCCCAAAACCAACCGACATCTACGCTTCACTCCTGAGATGGTGGGAACAGATACAGTTTCATGCGGTACACACGCTCACCACAACCGTAACAGGCTTTGCAATTGCGGTGGTTCTGGGAATCTCCCTGGGACTCCTGGTAGGCTACTCGCGTTTGGCCTATCACGCGCTTTATCCAATCATGATTGGGTTCAACAGTGTACCCAAAGTTGCACTCGTACCGGTGCTCGTGATCTGGTTTGGAATTGGCACCGTTCCGGCCGTTATAACGGCCTGCGCAATTTCTTTCTTTCCTATTGTGGTCAATGTAGCCACCGGCCTGGCCACGGTGGAACCAGAGCTGGAGGATGTCCTCCGAAGCCTGGGTGCTAAACGCCACGATATTTTCCTGAAGGTGGGCTTACCCTCGGCCATGCCCTACTTCTTCGCCTCGCTCAAGGTCTCGGTAACCTTGGCCTTTGTCGGAACAATAATAAGTGAGACGGTAGCCTCCAACCGCGGAGTAGGATACCTCATGATTGCCGCCAGCGGCCGTTTTGATGTTCCGCTGGTCTTTGCCGGACTTTTTGTTATTGCCGTCATGGGCATAGTTCTCTACGAGGGCTTTGCCTACATGGAGCGCAAACTCACCGGATGGGCCTACCGCTAGGCTGGCCCTCCGCCACGACTATCCCAATCCCACTATGTCCCTTCATTGCTGCTTGCCACTTCATTAAGAGAGTAGGAGTGAGTCACGACGATATCGGGGTTCAGCGACTCCTTCACCGAGCAAAACTTTTCCACCGACAACTCAACGGCTCGCGCAGCTTGCTTATCCTCAATTTCTCCCTGCATGACAAAATGAAGGTGGATTGAGGTGAAGGGCGCCGGAGTCTTTCCCTCTGCGCGCTCGCCGCTAATCTCCACGCGCAGGGACTGCAGTTCCTGGCGCTTCTTCTTGAGAATTGGCACCAGATCCATGCTCGCACAACCCGCCAGCGCCGCAAGCAGCACCTGCATGGGCCTAAAACCCGCGTTCTCACCTCCTATGCTCTCCGCCCCATCCATAACCAAGGTGTTACCTTCAGCGTTGTGAGCTACAAGGTGCACAGCATCATTCTTCCGTTCGAGGGTAATTTTCATTTCCATTGCTCCTTCTATGTTTATATTGAGAGTATGAACATACGTACAATTGAGGAATGCATTGGCAACACACCGCTGGTGCGTCTACGCAAGCTTTATACTGGCCCGAATTTACTGCTTTGTAAGTTGGAAGGAAACAATCCGGCCGGTTCGGTAAAAGACCGCCCCGCATACCATATGATCAAAGGGGCCCAGGAGAGCGGCCGCATTAAACCCGGTGACACGCTCATTGAAGCCACCAGTGGCAATACCGGTATTGCACTGGCTATGGCATCTGCGGTTCTTGGATATCACATGGTCATAGTAATGCCTGAGCACATGAGCACCGAACGCCGCGCCCCAATGAAAGCCTACGGCGCCGAGTTGGTACTTACGCCCAAGGACGGCGGCATGGAGGAAGCAATTGACACTGCACGGCGCCTGGAACAGGAGGGTCGCGGTGTAATTCTGGATCAGTTCGGCAACCCCGACAACCCACTCTCTCACTATGAAACAACCGGGCCAGAGATTTGGGCCGACACCGACGGCCGAGTAACTCACTTTGTAGCCTCGACCGGCACAACCGGCACCATAATGGGCACCGGCCGCTATCTCAAAGAAATGAACCCAAAGATTCAGATTGTTGGTGTTACTCCTGACGCGGCTGGGGGCATTCCTGGTATTCGCGCCTGGCCGCCGGAATACCAACCAGCAATCTTTGAGCCGGAACGACTGGATGAAAAACGCGAGATGGACAAAGGTCGCGCCGAGGAAGTAACCCGAGCGCTGGCGGCGAGTGAAGGTATTTTTGCTGGGATTTCATCGGGCGGGAACGTGGCGGCGGCGCTTGATGTAGCTCACGACCTTGACCGCGCCGGGGTTAGCGACGCGGTTATTGTTGCCGTGATCTGTGACCGGGGCGACCGGTACCTGTCCACCGGAGTATTTGACTGAGGCGCAGGTCTTACCTGCGCCCAGTGCGCCTAGAACTCTTCAAAGTCACTGTCGCTCGTGTCCTTGGCTGGACGGGCCTCTTCTAAATTGAGATCTATCCCTTGGGATCGAGCCTTCACGGGTTTTGCCGGTTGATCTGCCAGGGTAATTCCCGTTTCTTGACGTGCAGCGGGCGGGCGGGCTGAGGCCTTCGCCGTTTGCCCCGTGGCCCCTCGACCTCCGCCAGCGTGTCCACCGGCGGCTTGGCCGCCAGCCTTGTGACCGACACCGCCTGCTGTGCGGCGCACAGCCGCGCCAGAACTCCCACGACCACCGTCGTCGCTCAACTTAAAGAAGGTCATGGTCGTCTTCAGCTGCTCGGCCTGACTCGACAGTTCCTCGGACATAGATGCCATTTCCTCGGACGAGGACGCGTTCTGCTGAATGACCTGGTCAAGCTGCGCAATTGCTTTGTTTATTTGATCTGCACCGCTGTCTTGCTCGGCGCTCGACGACCTGATCTCCTGCACCAGCTCGGCCGTCTTTCGAATCTCCGGGACAATCCCGGCAATCATCTCACCGGCGCCCTCGGCAACCGAGACGCTTGTAGCCGAAAGCTCACTAATCTCGGCCGCAGCTGTTTGACTGCGTTCGGCAAGCTTTCTGACCTCTGAAGCAACAACCGCAAAGCCCTTGCCATGTTCGCCAGCACGAGCAGCCTCAATTGCTGCGTTGAGCGCAAGGAGGTTGGTATTCCTGGCAATCTCTTCAATAATGGTTATTTTCTCGGCGATCTGACGCATTGCGGCAACAGTCTCGGAAACCGCCTTGCCACCCTTCTCTGCGTTCTCATAGGAGGTGCGCGCAATTTGGTCTGTCTGAGTAGCGTTGTCCGCATTCTGTTTGATGTTGGAGCTCATCTGCTCCATAGATGAAGACACTTCCTCGGCCGATGCCGCCTGCTCGGTGGCACCCTGCGAAAGCTGCTGAGCATTTGAGCTCATTTCCTGGCTACCAGCCGACACATTCTCGGTGGCCGCCTGCACATTTCGCACAACCTCTACCAGTCTGTCACGCATGACGCCAAGGGCATTTGCAAGAATGCCAAGCTCGTCCTTCTGGTTCACTGCGATAGTGGCCGTCATATCTCCTTCGGAAAGCCGTTGAGCAAAGCTCACTCCGGCCGCAAGTGGTCGGGTAATCATTCGGCTCAAAAGCAGGCCAAGCAGGAGTGCCAATATCACGACCACAATGGAAACAGCAATGATAAGGCCTTCAAGGAAGGCCGCATGCTCAAGATCGCTCTCCATCTCGGTGAGGGTGTTGGTTATGTTGTTGTCAGTGAGTTCAACAAAGGTTGCTCCCATGATATCCGAGACTGGTACCATAGCCGCTACGGCTTCCTCATATTCCACGTACAGCTCGTCACGCCGCGCGGGATCCGGCTCCCTGCTAAGCTGGTCAATAACTCGGTCTATGGGTTCGTAAGATCTCCGCCAATCCTCATACTCTCTGCGCAGCCGCTCAACAATCATTCGCCCACGCTCGGTGGCACGCGGCAAGGCCTCAAACTCGGTTAGGGAGTCCTCCATGACACGAAAGCTTGCTTCACGTTGCTGCAAGATACGGCGGTAGTTCTGGTCGGCGCCTTCGGCACCTCGATGCTGAAATACCTCCAGGGTTTGCCCGCGAATGACCATGCGCTCATAGTTCATGTCGCCCAAGAGGACAAGCCCCGGAATTCGGTTCTCGCCAAAATCCAGTAGATCGTCCGCTAACTCGTCAATTCCAATGTATCCGACAACACCAATAAGCAGCGCCAACAGCGCAACTATAATGAATCCGCCGATTAGCTTAACTCCAATGCGCACATTCTTCACGGGCTTCCTCCAAATTTACACATCGACATCAAGGTTTAGGTCGCAGCAGCAACGTGGCCTATCTGAGTATGATCATGTATCTGTCTCTATAAATACAGCTATTTGGCGGAAGATGTAAACAAGGTTGACACCCGATACGCAACTATCAGCACCTCAGCTCCAAAAAGCGCCAGTCTCGCGCTGCCGGAACAGGACTTCAGGCTCGTTTAACCCTGACCACCCAGTGATTCGGTTTGGGTTTCTCCACGTCCAGCACCTCATGCCCCTCCAAGTCTAAGGAGCGCGGCACATTTGAGGCGGACTCGCTGTTGCCGAGGTGAATCTCAAGCAACTGCCCCGCGTCGAGTCCTTCCAGCGCGAGCTTGCTTTTCACGAATGTGTACGGGCAGACCTCACTCATGAGGTCAATAGATTTATCTGTCTTCAATGGTTCCATTTTCTATCTCCTTCGGTAGAACTTGGTTCTCTCTACTCATTGCTGGGCAATGGGGGCGTTCGGGTTGTTTCCCCACTCGGCCCATGATCCATCATAGAGCCGGACGTCTTCCTCTCCCAAAACACGTAGGGCAACATAGGTGTGTGCACCGCGGATACCTGTCTGGCAGAGCGTAACTCGCGGCCCATCGCGACCATCCAGGGTCTGCTGATACAACTCACTCAGTTCAGCTACCGTCAGGAAGGACCCGTCATTCCTCAGGTTTCGGACCCAGTCGATGTTCGCAGAGTTGGGGATATGTCCGCCACGGGCGGCTCGTACATCGGCCCCACTGAACTCGTCCGGGGAACGGGCGTCAAGCACCGTGAAGTCATTGTTCCCGTGGTTTTCAAGCACAAACGCCTCGTCAGCTATGAGTTGCTCACGAACTCTTGGATCAAAGTCGCCACGGGCGGGTGCCGCAATTTCTGTGCTAAGGGCGTGTCCTGAGGCCTTCCATGCAGCAATGCCGCCATCAAGAAGGTGCACCTGCTCATGCCCAAGGTACTCCAGAGCCCAGAAGAGCCTGCTTGCCCAAAGGCTGTTTCCGCTGTCGTACACTACAACCGGTGTGTCGTGGCGAACGCCAGCCTCCTCAAGGTCCATTGCCACAGTCTCGACCGATGGCAATACTCCGTCTACGCCGTTAACAGTTGTCACCGTCACCGTACGTGCTACCCAGGCCGCCCCGGGTATGTGCCCTTGGCGGAAGTCGTCCATACTACGGGCATAATCTATTACCACGACATCGCCCGCGCGTTCTGCAACCCAGTCCGGGCTCACCAGAATGTTCTCAGGCGCAGTTCTGGCAATGGGCTCAAGAGTGGCCCGTGAGGACGACCCAGTTGCCGCCGAGCACCCGGCAAGGAACACGACAAGGAGCCCCACGCCTAGAAAAACTTTCACCTGAATATCTCGATTTGTCATTGTATTCCTCCCGGCACCTTCAGTGCCAACTCAATTCTCTTCATACTCTGTTGTTCCGATCTATAAATGATGCCAGTCATGACCCAGCAGCCGAGCATAATGAATGCGGTGCTCACTAAGGCAGTGATTCCCAAGGTAGATGCCCCGGTAATGCTATGCCCAATGTTGCAGCCACCAGCAATAGAGGCTCCAGCTCCCATGGTCAAACCACCGCCAAACTGACGCATGAATCTTCCCGGATCAGGCAGGCGCAGCACGGCCTCACCGGCCGCCTTGGCAGCCAGGAATGCCCCAATGGGCACGCCCACGACCATGTACGAGACCACGCTAATCCCTGAGCTATCACCACTGATAACAAAGCGGGTAAGCGCCACCGTCGGCTGAGTGAAGGACAGGCCAAAGTTCCTTCCAACCATGGCCGAGAGCACCCAGGCGACAAGGGCAAGGCTGCCAACCACGAGGCCTGTACGGCGCCACCCCCAGCCAATGAGGAACTTCTGTTGCGGTGCTCGCATGAGCCACAAAAGCGCCGGTACCGCAAGTGCCCCAATGAGAATCCAGCGCCCCAGAGAGGTCTCAATTCCAAACAGGCTAAAGAGGGTGGCCTCACCGCCCGCAAGCTGAATAACAGGGGCACGTAGGGCTTGTTGGAGCGGAAAGCCAGCTCCTCCGTCAAGCACCGCTGTACCAATAACAAACCCAATCAATGCAGCCATGGAGCCAAGCATGCCACGGCCACAGCGGTAGTAGGTGCCACTTGCACACCCTCCCGCAATTACCATGCCCATGCCAAAGACGAAACCACCCACAATTGCCGCTGGCCAGAAAAAAGGCGCCACCAAGGGTGATACAGCCCCAATGTCGGTGAGCAACCGCACACCAATAATGTTCATGAGTAGAACCACTAACCAGGCCCGCACCAGGCTCTTGTCCTTCTCAAGGTAGAAGCTTCGAAAAGCCGAGTTCATGCAGTAGCCACCACGCTGCAGCGAGTATCCAAGTAACAGTCCCAAGGCAATGCCCGCAGGTATAATCATGATCTTCTCCTGTTCGCTCCTGCCTAGAAGCAGGCAAAGTTGCCACCGGTCTGCACAACCGAGGGCACAAGCACTCGTGCTCCTGCTAATGGCTCCCGAGCGGCTGTGGCAGCTGGCGGAGCACCCCTATTGGCGTCGGCCGCCAGCGGAGCATCCCCAGCTGGACTGTCCGCTGGCCGTGCCGCCCGGCTCCGATCCGGGCTTGCCTGCCGGACAGTACCACGTCCGGGGTTAATCACCGCCAAACTACCGTCCAAGGCTACAGCCCACATGCTTCCAACCCCGGAGTCCTGCAGTTTCACGGCGGCAAAGGGCAGTTCAAGTTCGCCCTCTTGCTCCCCGGTACGGGAGTCAAAAAGCAGAACCCTGCTCCCGGAGGCCGACAGAAATGCAGCATAGTCCGGGCCCGAGGCCTCACCCCGCTCGGTTGCGAAAACCGGCCCGGCAGCCACCTCGGCCTCCACTCGCCGCATTGAACCGGTGCGCTCCTCAACAAGCACCGGCACGCCTGCCCGGGATTCCGATCGCACCGACATGCCAACCGCAGGGCCTAAGTCGCTCTCGAGTGCCCAGATATGGGTGTAGCCGGGGTTGAAGCCGAGCGCGGCCGCGGACACCGACAGGGTCTCAATGACCTCACCATTAGCCGCAAAAATGGTAGCTAATCCGGTTGGAGTTGCCCTGTACAACCGCGTTGCACGTCTATTCCTGTGCAAGGGACCGTAAGATCCGTCCACCTCAAACTCAAAACTCAGGTCAAGGCTACGCATTGAGTGGTTAAACACCGAGATCACCGGTACATCGACATAACTCACAAACAGAGTGTCTCCGTTCTCCGAAAACAGCAGATACTCCGGGACGCGGCCGTCAAAGGTGATAATCTCCTGAAGCTCAAACTCGGTGGTGCTGTAGACCCGCAGCTCCTCCCGATCCCTGAAACTCACGAAGACAGAAACCCCACCCGGGGTCGGCATGATCTGCGCCGCCTCATACTCAAGCTCAATAGTCCCAAGGAGCTCACCATCAAAGGGCGACACGACCGCTATTTCGCGGCCGTCGGCACTCAGCGCCAACACACCGCCCTCAACCGAGCCCACACCTGGCCCAAGAAGCCCGGAATGTATTCCGCTCGCAATAGTGAAGACCAGAACCCCAAGCGCGCCAACCATAATGGCCCGAACAATAGCTTGTTCCCGGCTGAGTTTGTGTAGGCTGAAAAGTGCCGGTAGTGAGACGGCCATGATGCCTTCCTCTTGAGCGGCACATACCTCGGTGCCACCCGATTTAATTACTACTACATCTATAGCTAATATAGTTTCAGAGAATGATCAATACCTAACCGGCTTTTTTCTGAGTTTTTTGCTCATATTTTGCATCACCATGAACCCACGGGCTTCGGCCCGTCCCTGCAAATGGCCGATATACAGACCATGAACGGTACTTCACCTGGGTTTCCATTATGAGGAGCTCGCTCCGTAGAGGAATTCTGCTCGGCAGCATGGGAGTGCTCAGTCTCGTTGCTCTTGGCGTGGGGCTCGCGGTCGCGGCCGCATGGTTCCATGCAGCAAGCGCGGCTCCCACGCAGGCCCAGGATTCCGCTCAGGAGCATAGCTTCGTTCACTACTCACTCGACGGTAGCTACGCCTTTCCTGTATCCGGAGACCCGGCACTCCTCAGCTGGACCCATCTTCACTGGGACGGCTCTTATGCGGTAGATCTATTTGCCCGGCACGAACTACCCATGAACTCACCAGAGTTCCAGGCCTTCAAGCGGCGCCATGTTGTAGCAGTGACAGCTGGCACAGCCCGACGGGCAGACAACGAACGAGGCGGCATTGCCGTACTGCTCCATGGCGATGACGACAAGGTGTACTACTTTGCCCACCTGCAATCCTCTCCTATTCAGGCGAAATTGGAGGAGGAGGCAGAACGAGTAAAGGCTGGCCAGAGCCTGGGTGTCATTGGCAACACCGGGCGCTGGACGCAGTACATTGAGCCTCACCTCCACTTCTCGGTAGCCTCGGCCGAGGCGCCCTCACCTGGTTTTACACCAGATATCCATGCTGCAGACTGGATCATGCGGCATTTCGGACTGACCCACGACCCGTGGCCCGAACCCAGTTACGCCCCACATAGGCCGTCGGGAGCACCTATTGCGGGGGCCTTTAAAATAACCCGCAGCTTTGCGGAGTCCACAAATGACACTCACGATACTCATGCCACTAATGCTAATAACCACGCCAACACCGGAAATCCAGATATGGCCTCAATAAACCTTCTTCCGCATTTCACCACCTCGCCCGGCGAGGATGCTCCGGCGGCGGCGGTCGTTTCGCCCCTAAGAGGTGAGGTGCGCATACATCGCACCAGTATCTTTGGTTTACGTGTACAGGTAACGAACAGGCACACCGACGAGACGGTGGTAGTCTCAGGGTTGAGGCGTGTGAGTGTTCAGCAGGGTGACATTGTTGAACACGGGACACCACTCGGTTCTCTCCATGGGGAGCTCAACCTCATGCACTTTCATCAGGGCCAATTACGTGATCCTGAAGCCTTTTTTTAGGACTACTCAGCGCGGTCTCCACGGCGGCTATCTTGTTACTGCTGCCGTGGGCATGGCATTATGCGATCATGATTAGAACCCCGTATGTGTTGTTTCTCGGAGACGCCCCAGACCCCTTAGCCGCAAAGCTTGCTCAAGGAATTAAGGACTGGCGCCCTGAGTCCTCAATTGGGCAAATTCGCTTGCCAGGTTGTCGCGCTGACATGGGATTGCCGGACATGACCCCGCGCTCAGCAGCTGACTCCGGCGCCAAAACGCTGGTAATAGGTGTCGCCAACCGAGGTGGTGTTATATCCAAGTCATGGCTTGACACATTAGAAGAGGCGCTTGAGGCCGGGCTTGACATAGCATCCGGTTTACATAATCTCCTCAGAAATGAGAAGCGCTTAGTAGCAGCTGCTCAAGTCAAAAAGCGCAAGTTGCATGATGTGCGTCTTCCTACCCTTAGTTATCCAGTTGCGGACGGAAAGCCGCGTTCAGGATTACGGTGCTTAGCGGTCGGGAGCGACTGCTCGGTGGGCAAAATGTACACAATGCTGGCAGTAGAAAAGGAAATGCACAAGCGAGGGCTCCGCGCGAGCTTTCGAGCAACAGGACAGACCGGCATTCTTATCACTGGAAAAGGAGTTCCCCTTGATGCGGTAGTTGCGGACTTCATGGCTGGCGCCATTGAACAGCTTACACCAAACAACGATCCTGACCACTGGGACCTTATCGAAGGTCAAGG
>REEM01000084.1 GCA_007695055.1 Spirochaetaceae bacterium
ATTGAGCCTGTGTATGACTGTAAGAACCCCGAGACCGAGGTTATGTGGATGCTTGGTGAGGCGATGGCAGAGCGCGGCTTTGACAACTGGCACCGGTACCTACGGGACAACTTCAAGGATCCCGAGACCGGGCGTGAAGCAACCAACCCGCGCGAGTTTGAGCTCTACGTGCTTAAGAACCGCCACTTCCCGCTGTGGGACCCCAGTGAGTATGCCGCACGCAATAACCACGGTGACAGCTTCACCGGGTGGGAAGACTTCCTCGCCAAGGGTTGTTGGAGTTCCGGTGACTATCCCTTCAAGAGCCGGTGGAGCAACATGCCTACCGAGACCAAGAAGTTTGAGTTCTACAGTGAAACGCTGAAGAAAGCCCTCCAGGGACATGCAGACCGCCACAACATCAGCATTGATGAAGTGATGCGTGAAGCCAACTATCCGGACTCAACCGGTGAAAAAGCCTTTGTGGCACACTATGTAGAGTCCGATGTCCCAGGTGATCCTCGAGACTACCCCTTCTACTTCATTGACTCCAAGAAGATCCTGGCTCGTGAAGGTCGCTCGGCCAACACCGGGTACTTCCAAGAGTTTAGTGACGTCGACCAGGGAGATATCAAGTGGGGCGACTGTGTCAAAATGAACCCTGAGGATGCAGCACGGCTTGGGCTCGAAGACGGCGACCATGTGCGAGTGACCTCGCCCTCAGGTTCGCTTGAGACGACACTCAAGACCTGGATTGCTCTGCGCCCGGGCACTGTTCAAAAGAACTTTGGCCAGGGTCACTGGGCCTTTGGTCGTAACGCCGCCGAGGTGTACACCACCACAACCGGACAGGTTGCGCGCGGTGGTAACAACAACGACATCATCCAGGCTGAGTTCGAGCGACTGAGCGGTTCAACGGTGTACTACGGTTCTACCCGTGTACGCGTTGAGCGGGTCTAGGCGAAGGGAAGAGGAGGTAACATAAATGGCCAGAATGGCAATGGTAATAGACCTACGGCTGTGCATAGGCTGTGACGCCTGTAACATCAGCTGTAAGCAAGAGAATAACGTGCAACAAGGTTTCTTCTGGGCGCATCATATTCAGCGTCACGAGGGCACCTTTCCCAACATCACCTATACGTATATGCCGACCCTGTGTAATCACTGCAGCAACCCACCCTGCGTGGAAGCCTGCCCGGTTGAGCCAGACAAGGCGATGTTTAAGCAGGCTGACGGAACCGTAATGACCAGCGAAGACCGCTGCATTGGGTGCCAAGCATGTCAGTATGCCTGCCCTTACGGGGTAATCTCGTTCAACGAGTGGGGTGCCGAGACGCATCCAGAGTGGAGAACACCGGAAGCAGCCGCCCTGGCGCAGAGGGTGGGGGGCCAGGTTGTCCCTTACTCCAATCCGGATCGTGGAACGACCTTCTCGGTTATCCGGAAAGAAGGCAAGGTTGAGAAGTGTACCTTCTGCGACCACCGCTACCAGGTTGGCGAGGATCCACGCTGCGTAGAGGTGTGCCCACCGCACGCACGTGTCTTTGGTGATCTGGATGATCCGAACAGCGCGGTATCACGGCTCCTGCGTGAGAACGAGTACTCCGTACTGCAACCGGAAGCTGGCACCGAGCCGAACGTGTACTACATCAACAAGTTTGATCAAAAATCGTAATTCGCGGATTTGATTCAACAAGGCTAATTGCATGGGGTGGGGCTTTGACTCCGCCCCATGCTTTTTTCTATACCCAAACGACAGATCGATATATAATCAACCAGTTTTAACGGTGGAGACTCACAATGAAAGATTTCGTACTGCGCGAAAACGTGCGGCACTCAACATACTACTATCTGGCCCGGCTGTTTGACCTGCCGGATGCCTTCCTTGAAGAAGAGCAGATTCCGGTAAAGCTCCATCAGGTATTGGAGGCGGTGAATACAGAAGCTGCCGAGCATGCCGCCAAGCTAGCGCCAGCACTCGCGGAGGAAGGGCTTGAAAAGATCCGGCCTGACCACATGAAACTCTTCTTTGGACCCTCACAACTTTTGGCCCCCCCTTATGGCTCCGTTTACCTGGAGCCCGAAAAGCGAGAGATCATGGGGGCCTCTACCCAGGACGCCCAACGGCTCTATGCTGAGGCGGGACTGCAGAAGGACGAAGCGCTGAAGGATGCCCCCGACCACATTCGGGTAGAGCTGGACTTCATGCATGTCCTGATTGCCCGCACCGTTGAGGCATGCGAGGCTGGGAAGTGGCAAGATGCCGAAAAATATGTTAACATTCAACTCATGTTTCTTCAGAATCACCTCAGTCGTTGGGTAACGCCCTTTGCTAAGGTGATTCGAACCGGTGCCGCAACCCGCTTCTACAACGCTACCGCACTGGTGCTGGAAAGCTTCATCAAGCAAGAGTTTCTTGAAGATGGCGAGGCTATGCTCCAGGAGTTTAAGACCCTGCGAGCTGAGTCGACATAGTTATGGCGAGACCGGGCATTGCTGTCTGGTGACGCTAGAATATATACAAGAGGCGATATCTCATGATCGCTCGATACGTTATAAGCCGGTTGGCGCGCGACGTGCGCCCAGCCATAACCCGCGCCCACTGCAAAAGAAAGCGAGCAGGCAACACCGGCTGCCGGGCCTGTGTACTGGCTTGCCGTTTTGACGCCCTCAGCATAGCCGAGAACGGTGCGCTGGAGTACAGCGACTCTGCCTGTGTGGGCTGCGGTGCCTGCCTGCCGGTCTGCCCGAGCCAGGCCATCAAGCTTGCTGAGTTTGGTGAACACGCGCTTGTGGGTGCACTTCAAAAAAACGACGCTATTGCAGTCGGTTGTCTCCACGGCAAGAACCCGGGCTCTGTCGCGGTTCCGTGCCTTTCCGGACTGCATCCGGAGTTTCTGGTTACGCTTATGCTGGCCTTTCCCATGAAGACTATATCGCTTGATATTGGACCCTGCCCCAGTTGCGATGTAGGCATGCTGCTTGGTCGGATTCGGGCCGCCGCTTCACAAGCTTCCGCCTATGCTGAGCTTATTGGAGTCAAGTCCAACATTGTGTTGTCCGAGGGACAGGCGGAGATTAAGGCGGCACCAGCTCGCGGCCTTTCGCGGCGCGACTTCTTCAGCTTAGTGCGCAACGACACCGTAAAACTGGCGGCGGGTACGGTGCTGGATCTCATAGGCAGCAAGAACACAGACCGGCTTGCCTACCGGGAAATGCTCCTGACCGCGGTGCGACGACAGGCCAAAATGGCTGGCGCAACCGATGTAAAACTCCCGCTTCTGAACGCATTTTACTGCGACTGGGATGTTGCGGAGTCCTGCGACGGCTGTTCAAAGTGTGTAAGCGCTTGTCCCACCGGCGCCATGAAGAACGCGCAGATAAATGGCGTTGCGGTGCTCTCGCACAACGTAGCTTTGTGTACGGCCTGTGGCCTGTGCGCCGAGGTCTGTCCGCATGACTCACTCACGCCACGCCCAGCTCCCATTACCGCAGACGCCGGTCGAGTTGCCAAACGGGAGCTCGTGCTTACGCGGTGTAAGAGTTGTGGCGTCAAGAGACCCACCGGTGGTGACGGCAGGTGTGATAACTGTCGCAAACGCGAAGGCATTGCAACTGTTTAGGCTGCCGGAACGGTCGGTTTCCAGGGAGCGCGCCGGGAGATTCCAAGCTATGCCGCGACGACTCTTTGTGCTTATACCAATAGCCGGTGTCCTTATTGCCTCCAGTGCTGCAATCATGATTCGCTTTGCGCAGGCGGGCGGGTATCCTTCAACATCCTTGGCGGCAGGACGACTTGGCATTGCAGCCCTTCTGTTGTGGGTCTATAGACCGGTGGCTTCGGCGCGAGAGCTTGGAGAGGTAAGTCGCCGTGACCTTGTTCTGTGCGCTCTATCAGGGGTTTTTCTGGCGCTGCATTTTGGATTCTGGATTACCTCTCTGGAGTTCACCTCGGTAGCCGGGAGTGTAGCGTTGGTTACCACCTCGCCACTGTGGGTGGGGCTCCTGGGCCCGCTCTTTCTCAGAGAGCGGCCACGGCTCATGACCATGATTGCGGCGCTGGTAGCTATTGCCGGTGCGGTGCTCATTGGGTTGGGCGACGCACTCATTGACCTGGAGGCGGCCGCCACTGGACTCGGGGCGCAGGCTGGCGTGGGGCTAGGCACGGCTGCCACTGGACTTTTGAGTGGTTCGCTGCGAGGCAACATACTTGCTCTTTTGGGGGCCGTTTCGGTGAGCGGCTACCTGCTCATTGGGCGGGCGGTGCGGGCGCGTGTATCGCTTGGGAGCTACGTGCGGCTGGTGTACGGGTGTGCGGCCGCTGCACTGGTCTTCTACACCGTCGTGCGCGGAATACCGCTCCTACCACCTAATCCACAGTTGCTTCTTTGGGCTGTGTTGATGGCCATAGGCCCGCAGCTTCTGGGCCATACCTCCTTCAACTGGGCACTCAAGCACTTCTCTACGGTAGTGGTCACGGTGATTATTCTTGGCGAGCCGGTTGGCTCTGCCTTACTGGCGGCGGCAGTGCTTGGTGAGTTTCCTGCAGCCGCGCCGGTGGTACTTGGTGGTGCTGTGTACTACCTTCCGCTGCAGGTCACAGGCATTGTGATTTTGCTCAGCGGGGTTGTGCTCGCTACTCGAAGCGAATAACGGTCGCGTTTGACGAGAAGATTTGACTCAGTTATTCTAAGAGTGCTGCGAGGAGGTCTCATGGCAAAGGTAAGTTTCGGAGTAAGCGCACGGTCGCACCATCCTACTCGGCTTGAAGTGAGTGCTCGGGAGCACCGCCTGGTGGTTGATGAGCCGGAAAAACTCGGGGGCACTGACGCAGGCCCAAATCCACTTGAATACATGCTTGCTGCATTGGCTGGCTGCATTAACGTCACCGGGCATCTTGTTGCCAAGGAACTTGGTTTCGAGATTCGGGAGTTGAGCATGGACATAATGGGCGAGCTTAATCCGGCTCGTTTTATGGGTCGGCCTACTGAAGACCGGTCGGGGTTCACACTCGTTAAGGTTGAGGTTCGCCTGGAGGCCGATATAGGCGAAGAGACCCGCCAGAACTGGATAGAGTCGGTAGAAAGCCGGTGCCCCATAAGCGACACGATGGGCGCTGGCACCAGTATTGAGGTTTTTCTGGTCTGAAGCGCTGGCCTTTCTTGTTTGGCTGCCTGGGCCGTGCTTTAGCTCAGCCCACAGAGACGAAGACTCTCGTCCCATAGGCGCAACGAAACGTCGCGGTCTGCGGCTGCATCATCTGGCTCGGCTGGTCGACCATCGGTGAAGTAGCGGCCGTTGAATTCCGCATAGCGTGGGTCAAGGGTCGGAGTCAGGATGTTACGAGCCCCTTCTATGGTTGGCGATCCGCCGCCAAAATACTCATGCAGTAGCTTTGTGCTAATTACTCCCGGGTGCATGCAAATTGCCGTTACTCCGCTGCCGGACTCACGGCGAGCGAGCTCGGTGGTGAACAGCACGTTGGCCAGCTTGCTCTGCTCGTATGCAGCATATCCGTCAAATTCCTCCTCACCCATGAGATTCTCAAACTCGATTCCGGCGCCGTGGTGTACTACTGAACTTACCGTTACGACCCGGGCCGGGGTGTTCGTGCGCAGGAGCGGTAAGAGAAGATTGGTGAGCAGGAAGTGCGCAAGATGGTTCACGGCAAAGGTGAGTTCATAGCCGTCGTAACTCAGTCGGCGAGTCTTAGAGATAACTCCGGCATTATTGATGAGGACATTGAGGTTGGGAATTTCCTCATGGATCTGCTCGGCCATGGCGCGCACCGCGTCAAGTGAGCCCAGGTTCGCCACAACGCCGTGTGCGTCCACCCCGGTGGCATCTAGAATTTCGTCCTGCGTGGAGGCCACCCGTTCCGGGCTGCGGCCATGAATGACTACATCGGCTCCCTGCCTCGCGGCTTCCAAAGCAGTTGCCTTCCCAATGCCGTCGGTGCTTCCGGTAATCAAAATAACGGGTTTCTTCATAGTTCCTGAGTGTGCCACGAAGACCACACTCAAGCAAGGCCCGGTATTTTGTTGTGTTGACCTGACGTGCGCGACTAAGCCGAGTCTGGGTGGTCGGGTTCCCCTCGAATGAGTCGGGTGTATACAAAATAGGCGGCAAAGACCGCAATGCCCTTATCCACTGTGTTGACCGGTATGCGTGCCAGGAAGGCGGCGATTGAGGGTGAGCGCCCGGTAAGCATGATCCCGGTTGCAATGTGGTCGACAGAGTGTGTCATATCACCCAGCAGAAAAACTGAGGCAAAGAGCGCACCCAGCGCCGCATTGAGACCAGCCACAATGAGGGTAGCGGTAACTGCATGTATTGGCTTGTGGAAATAGTTGTAACGGACAAAAAGCCACACCAGCACTCCGGTAAGGACGTTGTTTACTACAAAAGGAGCGTATACCATTCGCGGACCAGTTAAAAGTTCCAGCGTGATGTTGGTACCTGCACCAACGACAACCGTTGCCGCCAAGCCAACGGTCACTGCGGCAAGCGCAGTAAGAACGGTATCCATGAAAAGCGGTAGGTCGAGATAGCGCGACAGCCTCTCAAGGACAACGTTTCCGACTATTGCACCCGAGACTAAAATTACCCACATCAGTGGACTTGGACGTAGCAGGGCTTTGTGTAGCTTCATCTCAATAGGTTCCGCCTCTGTTGTTTGTGTATTAACATGTGTATGTATTCCTGTCCAGAGATTCGCGGTATGATGGTATGGTTATGGTACCATGGAAGAAAAGAAAAGCCAGAGCACCCAACTGGAACACAGAGATTACGGCACTTGTGGCGGCCACGGTGGTGTTCCTTGCCTTTCTTGCCGTATTTCTTTTGCTCGTTGAGGCGTCGTTGGTCATTGCAAACGCTCGGGTTGAGCTCGTTCACTTTCAGAGTGAGTGGTACCGTTTTCGCCATGACGGAACCCTTCTCAAGTTCGACCATCTTGGTGATAAACAGTTCGCCGCAGAAGGATCCAATGAGTCTCACAACGAAGGCTGGCCGAATCCCTTCAGAGATACCCCAGCAGGCGTCACCTCTGGTGATCCCCAAATCTTAATGAAGACCTTGCGGCAGAATTTTGCTGAAGAGCTTGACTACCTTCAGCGCGACTCAACGCTTGGTCTTTTTGGGAGAACCTTTTCTGAGGTTCGTGAACGCATTGATCTGCTTTACAATGCCTGGTTGCAGCTAGATGACCAGCTTGAGCTTTGGGAACTACCTATGGAGGCCTCAGCCTATGATAATTTTGAGCGTGAGCTGGAGTTGCTCCGTGCTTGGCTGGAAGAGTATTCTGGGAGCCACTATCGAGCATTCCGAATTCTGCTGGTGCTCCTCCTTGTAGTGCTGCTCGTAGGCGTGGTGTCGGTGGTGCTGAACCAAAGGGAGTTCGACCGCGCACGGGTGGAGGAGCAGCGTTCGCGACTGCTTACCCGCCATATCATCCAGGCCCAAGAAGATGAACGCGAGCGTATTGCTCTTGATCTCCATGACGATGTCGCCCAGTTGATGTCGGCTGCAATTATGGAGCTAGAACTCAGGCCAGCCCATTCACCAGTAGCCTTGGGCTTACTCCGTAAGGCAACCCGAGACCTGCGGGAAATTTCCTATGGACTCGGTGCGCCGGAGCTTCAAGAGTTGGGCCTTGCCGGTGCGGTGAGCGCACTTACACGTGACTTTTCTGCCAGCACCGGAATAGGCGTCGCATTGCGCACCTACGGACTTGATTCACTTAGGCTTAGCCAGGATCACAACAAGAACATCTACCGGATACTCCAGGAGTGCCTTACCAATACCAAGCGGCATGCTTCCGCAAAAGGCGTGGAGATTGTTTTAACCTTGTCATATCCGCGCCTGCTGGTTAAGTATCAGGACGATGGAGTTGGGATGCAGCTGGATGGGTATCACGTTGAAGAGACCGCATCACGGCGCATTGGACTACGAGGTATCCGCGAGCGGGCAGCCTTTCTTGGTGCCCATCTTGAGTTTCGTACTACTCCGGGCGGTGGCTTTGGCTTATTGTTGAGGGTTCATGTGGACACCAATGAAATGCTTGAGCCCGACGCTCGTAGCGCTCCAGGGCTTGGTATGCCAGCACTTTCAGCCAGGTCTGTTAGGCGGGCTGGTACCAGATCCACTTCAAGTTCTATTACCAGCGATCGGGTTCAATAACGTTCATTCGTGCTGCCAAGCGCACCAACTCCATGGGATCCGAAATCTGAAGTTTGCGGTAGATATTTGACCGGTGGCTATCAGCGGTCTTTGGGGTTATTTCAAGCCGGGCTGCTATCTGTTTTGATGTTTTGCCTTCCGCTATCAGCCGGAATACCTCTTGCTCTCGAGATGTGAGCAGGTCATAACCGTACTCAAGCGGATCTGCCTGACGGTCATGATTGTGTACATCTGGTGCCAAATCCTCGCTGACGTACTCCTGCCCCTCCATAACCGCCATAATGGCTTTGTACAGGTGAGATGCAGCCGAGTCCTTGGTGACATAGCCCCGGACTCCCAGGGCGAAAGCACGGCGCGCGGTTTCCGCCCTTGTCTTCATACTAAGAACAACAACACGGCTCTTGCTGGAAACACGTGCGAAATCCTGTGTGAGATCAAGACCATTGCAGTCCGGCAGGGACAGGTCCAGCAGGATGATATCCGGTTGTAGCTGCTCCACAGTGGCCAGCGCAGTTGCACAGGAACCGGCTTCACCAACTATATCAACGCTCGGATTTCGGTCCAGAATTGAGCGGACGCCTGTCCTGAAAACCGGGTGGTCATCAATGATTACCACGCGCACCCTTTTTCCTCTGCTTCCTTCGTCTTCGGGTGCCATATTCCTCCTAAGTGCGACAATGGGTCATGTCAAGCAGAATATAACACCTGAGGGTTGTATTGTGGTACAGCTGTTTTGTGTTATGGCGAAATGCTCGGAAGCGGAACAAGGTTGTCGTATTCCCGGCTCTCACGCTCACCCGTGCTAAAACTACGCGTTCCCGTCGGGGATAGCGAGGGATAAAAGGCAGTTGAGGCTGGCATACTTGGCAGATCCTGCGAAAGAAAGGGGCCACCGTAGGCCGTGGTCAGGGCTGCCCGCACCGCCTCGTAGGCGTCCAAAACCCCGGCACCATACTCCAGTGTCGGGCCCACCGGACGTGCCGTGTCCCGGAGTATACTCCGTACACGTTCCTGATCCATGTCCGGACTCACCGCATACAACAACGCCGCCACGGCGGATACGTGCGGTGCGGCCATGGAGGTTCCCTGTATCGCCCCGTAACCGAGCACATCATCCGCATTGATAAAGGTGCTCCAAACACCGGGTACAGCCGGGGTGTCTCTCCTGCCTCCAGGAGCAACTAAGTCCAGACCCTCGCCATAATTGGAGAAACCCGAACGGTATACCCCAAGCGGGTCTGATGCGGAGCTAAGATTAACGGAACCAACAGCGATAGTGTCTGGGTATCTTGCTGGATACAGCAGACTACCGACCCCTGAGTTGCCAGCCGCAGCGACTATGGTTACGCCAGCATTGGCGGCTTCTTCGAACAGGGCGGCCAGTTCGAGGTCACTACCTCCGCCCAAGCTCAAATTGACGACTTGGGCCTTCGTGGGAGACCCCGTGACACTGTCGCAGTCGAGTCCGACGGCGAACTTGATCCCGCATTCTAGGTTATTTGGAGTGCCTGTGATTGCCACGATCTTTCCGTCCCCGTCGACAGTAGCTTCCAACACCCTTATTGGCATAATTTGAATGAGAGGTACGCTGTTGTGTCCAGGCCAACCGACCGAGGCAATGCCCTCCCCAGAGTTATTGGTTAAGGCGGCAATGACACCCGCGACGTGTGCTCCGTGACTGAAGCTGCTGTCGTTTGGGGCGATACCTGTTTCCGGAATGCTCTCGGACTTAATGAAATCCCAGCCCGGTACGAAGGTGCCAAAGTCCGGGTGGTCGGAAACAATGCCTGAGTCTACAACCGCAACCGTGACTTGGCGTAGGTGGGGGCGGACGTCTGGGTGTTGCAGGAGCCACCAGGCCTCCGGCATGCGAATGACCTCCATGTTCCACTGCGAGCCGTCTTGGAAGAACTGGTCGTTGGGTTCAACGCGTTCGGCTCGTGCGGGGAGGGAGTTGTTTCCGCCAAAAAAACTGCAGGCAGTAGTGGAAAGAAGAAAGAGGACAGCGGCCACTGGGCCCAGCGCAAACCAATAGAAACCACGACGCTGGATGTGATTTGAGGAGCTGTGTGTTGGCCTGTTGTTCCTGCCCTGGACACTCATCTTTGATAAGATACTACATCTTTCTGGCCTCGTCCGGTATAGAATAAACCGAAATTTCGGCCCCATACCACAGCGGCAATGCCGTGGCCCAATTTGCACCAATTCCCAGAAAACACTACAATGTGTGTCTATGCAGCCGGTTTTGAGTTCTCGCACCCGTCTGGCCTTGGTTGTTTTTCTGGCAACCATGCCAGCCCTCATTATGATTCTCTACACCTGGCAGGCGTCCGAACGGCGGGCTCTTGAGCAGGCGCAGGAGAATGCGGTCGAAACGCTCGAGTCGGCAACAAGGTCCCTGCATCTTCTGCATGAGACTACCTTGCAACTCCTACGTACGATTGGCGAGCTTCCACTTGCGGACTTTGGTGAGGGATTTGGTGAGGGAACGGACTACAGTGCATATCTCAGTAACCTACTCATTCGTAACTCATATTACGCAACCATCCTGGTAGCAGATGCAGAGGCACAGGTTTTTGTTGCTGGCGTAGATATCGAACCCTATAGCTTGGCAGACCGGGCCTACTATCAAGAACTCACACGCTCTCCGCGGTTCTTGGCCGGTGAGGTGGTAATGAGTCGCTCTACCGGGCATAAAGTCATTCCGTATGTGTATCCTGTTTTGGGCGATATCGGAGCTCTGGATTATTTTCTCCTAGCGGCATTTCGCCTTGACCGTCTTCCAGATGTGTTGGAGTTAGGACGCTTGCATGAAGCCGGAGTGTTGGAGATTTTTGACCGTGACGGTGCCCCGGTATTTGCTGGCAGCGCCGATGGGGAGTTGCCTACGCATCAATGGCCGAGTTCGCGCAGTTTTCCGCTTGCGGCCGATATGCTTGAGGGTATTAGCCAGATGCCGGTCGCGTCTCAAGATATTGTACACCGTGACGGGCAACCGTATATCACCGCACATGCTGGACTGGTCTCTCCGGATGACCCAGTCCCCCACCTGTACCTCCGGTATAGCATTCCTGTAGCGGCTGCACGCGCGAATATTCGGAGCATTGGAGTACGAAATAGCGGAATTATGCTGGCACTCATGTTGCTTGGGGCGGGCGCCGCCTGGCTTTACGGCAACCACCAGATTACCCGGCGTGTGCAGCTGCTGGTTAAGGCCACTACCGAAATGAAGGACGGGGAGTTTCGCCGCCTACAGCCGGAGATGAAGTCCGGCGACGACATTGGACGCCTCGCCGAGTCCTTTGAGCGCATGGCTGAGTCGGTGGTTCGTCGTGAGATGGAGCTATCACGCTCGGCCGAGGAGTTACGATTTTTAGTTGCGGAACGTGAGGCCCTCATGCACGAGGTGCATCACCGGGTCAAGAACAACCTGCAGGTTGTTTCTAGTCTGCTGAGTCTGGCACAGCACGAGATTGGGCCCGAAGATGCAGCAACCGTGCTGCGTGATGCGCATCAACGCATTGAATCAATTGCGCTGGTACATGAAGAGATCTACGAACAAGGTACACTCCACAGGCTTTCATTCCGGCGCTATCTTGAAAGCCTCTCAAATCAGGTGCGCAACTCCTACATCGGCTCTTTTCAATTACTTGAGGTAGAACTCCTGGCCGACGATGTAGAACTTAACCTGGACATGGCAATTCCAATTGGTTTAGTTGTCAACGAGGTTCTCGGCCAGACCTTACGGTGTGCCGAGCAGACACGCCAAACAGCCACGGTTAAGATTACCGCCAGAACGAGCTCGGAATCCGAACGGCTCAGTCTGTGTATGGTGGTGGAAAGCCCCATGTCAGCGCAACTTGGATTTCTGGGGTCGAGCTCCCTCTCGTATCAATTGTTAAGTACCCTGGCGCTTCAGATTGGTGCTAAACTGCTCATAGAAGGTCGCGATAGAGTGGTGGTTCAGTTAGATAGTCCACTCTTCACCACCGGCGCACCCTCAGTAGAGGAGATATCACGTGGAACTCAAGCTTGAACATGTGAGCACAGCCGAGGTGTACAAGCTCCTTATAGGGTGTGTTGTGCCGCGTCCCATAGCATGGATTACCTCGCAGAGCTTGGACGGAGTAGTGAACCTTGCTCCCTTTAGTTTCTTTAACGCCGTTGCCTCGAATCCGCCCACTATTTCGGTTTCCTTTGCGTACAATGTCCAGAATCAGGACGGCCTAAAAGACACACTTGCAAATATTCAGCAAACGGGTGAGTTTGTGGTGAACACCGCCACCGAACCACACGAGGTGCATGTCAACGAAAGTGCAATCAACTACCCGCGTGAGCGTGGAGAGCCCCATGAGCTAGGGATAGAAACCTTGCCGTCAGCGTTGGTGCTACCACCCCGGCTCGCATTGGCACCGGTAGCTCTTGAGTGTCGTCTTGAGCGTCAGATCCCGGTTGGCGAGGGACCGGGCAGTGCTACACTGGTGCTGGCTCGCGTGCTGCATGCCTATATTCGTGACGAGCTTGTAAATGAGCGCATGCATGTAGATGTCAAAGCACTTGCTCCCATTGGTAGGCTTGCCGGGCACGACTACTGTTATGTGCATGAGGTTTTCACCCTCAGGCGAAGAAGTTTTGAGGAGCACAATGAAGTTGGCTGAAGAATCTAATCTGAATCTTGAAGTATTCCTGGCGGCAATTGAGTCGGCCAGACATGCTATTTTTGTCACCAACTCTGAAGGACTTATTGAGTATGTGAACCCAGCTTTCTCGCGCGTTACCGGGTACTCGGCACAGGAGGCGCTGGGTGCCAAAACAAGCATCCTGAGATCCGGTTTCATGAGCACAGAGTACTACCAAAGCCTGTGGAGTGAGTTGTTGGCCGGTAACAGCTGGAGGGAGTCCATTACGAACCGCCGGAAGAACGGTGAGCTGTACGAGGCGTGGCAAATCATCTCGCCCATTGCGGATGAAAGTGGCCAGCCGCTAAAGTTTGTGGTTATCCAAGAAGACGTAACCGAGCGGGTACGAACCGAGCGAGCATTCGCTGAGCTGACTCAGGAATACGAAACGGTATTCACCAATACTCAGGATGCAATATTTCTGCTTTCTGTCGAGTCGGAGAACTCTGACGGTGACGTCGTTTTTCGGTTTCTTCGCCTGAATGCAACGCACGAGGAGTTGACTGGATTCACCACCCAACAGGTACGCGGAAAGACTCCAGTTGAGCTCGTTGGTGAGGAACTAGGAAATGTGTTGTGTACCAACTACCAACGCTGTTCTGACTCAGGCGAAACTGTTGTCTACGATGAGGTCTTAGATTTGCCAGCGGGTCGTAGAACCTGGCGCACGCGGCTTTCGCCGGTGGTGGATACAGATACTGGAAGGGTTGTGCAGATCATCGGTACCGCTCGGGATATCACCCTTGAGCAACAACTCAAGAGTGAACAGCAGCTATTTTTTGAGGTTTCTCCCGACTTGTTTGCTATTCTGACGCCTGATCGCCGTTTCCATCAGGCGAGTCCGGCATGGGTGCATCTCATGGGCTGGGAACCAAGCACCCTCATTGGACGCCCACTTAGTGAGTATATACACCCGGACGATATTGACTCCACAGTTGATGCCTTGAGTGGGGTCAAGGAGGCACATCCCGTAAGTGTTTTTGAGGCTCGGCTCCTTACTCGCAAGGGTGAATACCGCTGGACCTCTTGGAACGTTAAATCTCCAAACGTAGATGGCCTCATGTACGCAGTGGCGCGTGATGTGGAGGAGAATAAACGGCTACAGGCGCAGCTTTTCCGAATGTCCACTGTCGACCAGCTTACCGGTGTCTCCAACCGCGCGCAGGGTACAGTGGATTTGCATAGGGAGGCCGAGCGCATACAGCGCCATGGCGGGAAACTGTCGCTCATTATGTGCGATATCGACCACTTCAAGCAGATCAATGACAACCATGGGCATGCAGTAGGTGACGAAGCCCTCCGGCACACCTGTGGTGTCATAGAAAAGCAGCTGCGTACAACTGACTTTCTTGCGCGCTGGGGTGGTGAGGAGTTTGTGGTGATCCTGCCAGATACTGACCGTGACGGGGCTGTGGTTTTTGCTGAGCGCCTACGCGAAGCTGTGGAGAAATCGCGCTGCCCCAACAACATCGCCCTGACTCTGAGTTTTGGAGTCGCCGAGTACAACCCGGAAGAAGATCCCGAGAAGGGCTTGCTGAGCAGGGCAGACCGTGCCTTGTATGAGGCAAAAGAAGCTGGCAGAAACAAGGTGTGTGTCTCGACTTGAGGAAGCCGTCCGCGCCAGATGGTTTGCGCAAGATATAGTTGACCAATCCACCGCATACTCGTATCATCAATATATGAACTATCCTATACTGGACGAAATCCAAACAATCTGCGTAGCTTCAAATCTGCGTAAAGCATATAAGGCAGTGCAACGCATTTACGAGGAAGCGTATCGTGATGCTCCGGTAACGCCGGTTCAGTTTTCGGTACTGGTGACTATTGCCCGACATGAAGCTATCAACGCTGGAAACCTTGCGGCCTTTCTTGGCTCGGATCTCAGCACCATTTCACGAAATATTAAGGCTCTGGAAAAGCGAAAGCTCGTTCGGTGTTGCGCCGGTGAGGACCGCCGACGCCGGCAGTATTACCTCACAGAGTCCGGTGATTCCGCCGTCCAGGCCTCAATTCCATGCTGGCGTGAAGCTCACGAGAAGTCGGTTGCCAAGATTGGCCTGGCTCTCTGGGAAGAGCTGCGACCCGGTATAGAACGGCTCGCTGAGGAAGCAGAGATAGCCTAAGAGATGAGTTGGTCTTATGGCCTTTTTGCTAAGGCGCTTCCGTGATAGTATTCACGGAGGAGTAGTGAGCATGAAACGAGCGTTTAGCATCTTGATCGCAGGCATTCTTGTTGGGTTGTTCTCTGTTGCGAGTCTGCAAGCACAGTCCTGGATACGAGATGAGGGTGAATGGTTACTCTCAGTTCGGGGTTCGTACCAACAGGCGCGTAATGTGTGGGATGAAGACGGGAAGCGCTCGAGTTACGACTCAACCTACCACAAAGGTGAGCTGGGAATGTATGCCGAGTATGGCGTGCAGGAGCGGGTGACCATTGTCGGAAAGCTTACCGCTCCGTATGTCAATGACGACAGCAACGACACGAGCTTTGGTCTTGGTGATCTGGGGGCTGGAGTTAATCTTGGCATTCTACACGACACACCGGTCATTGGGGCCCTCCAAATTCTGGCTACCGTACCGCTCCATGATCCGAGTATAGAGCCGCCACTTGGCTATGGTGCTGCTGGTGGGGAAATCAACGCACTCATTGGTGCCACCTTCTCCGTTCTGGATGTTCCGGCCTGGTTGGATCTTGCTGGCGGGCTCAGGTACTTCTTCTCGAGCCGGTGGGACAGCTGGCACGGGGCTGCGGCTTTTGGCTTGCGCCCAACTCCTCGTCTTGGATTCATGGTTACTGGCGATGCTGTCTGGGATAGCGACTTCTTTCGGAAACGGAATAACGACGACAAGGAACGGAGAGTCGCTCTGGGTTTTGCTCCGGTGTATGATCTGAGTGAGTATACCAGCTTAACCGGAGGCCTTGAGTACGACGTGTGGGGAAGGTCGGTTGGTCAGGGCATTACCTTTCACATGGGAACTCAGCTGAGGTTTTAGCTCTTCCGCGCCGAGTCTGTGCTGACCAAAATTCTATTTGGGCTTTCGGGCCTCGAAACGTACAACATACGCAGGCCCGCAATGCTTGGGCCCTTCAAAAAGCTCGCGCTCAAGTTCTTCACAGACAATAATCTCAAAATCGGAAAACGCCGAGCGTAGTTCCTCTGCAGTTACTAACATTTCCGCCTCTCGAGGGCCGCCGCTGGTGTAACCGTGAATCCGCTGCCGGGTGTGGAACCACTCGGTTACCATGCGGCCACCGGGTTTCAGCAGGTGTCGATACAGATCAAATAGTTTTGGCTTGTGTTCTGACCACAGGTGGAAGAAGGTCGCAACCACCAGCGGGTACTGGAAGGAGGGACTCCACCGCAACGCGTCGGTGCACACCAAGTTAATACTACCGGGCTTTTGGTCTTCTGGCTTGCGGTCGAGGTCGCGGTCGAACTCGGAATCCAGATCTGCGCAGCCGTTGCTCTCAGTTGGGGCGTCCGAACCGTTTGTTATTAGGCTGTACACCGGGATTCCGTTCTTCTGGGCCAGCGCCCGGGTTTTCTCTATGCCAACGGCCGAAAAGTCGAGCGCGGTTACGGCGTATCCTAGTTTGGCAAGAAAAACACTGTTTCTACCCTCACCACAGGCAAGGTCCAGTACGCGTGGGTCACCTGGACCTTCATGAAGGCTAATGCGTTCACGAATGAAGTCGTTTGGGTCTTCTCCGTAGATATACTCCTCGGTAGAAAAACGTTCGTCCCAAAAACGAGTTGCCATGTCTGCGCGCTCCTTTCTCTGGCAAAGCTACAGAGACCGTGAGATTGCCGTGAAAATATTGTACATTAACATACCGGGAGCATCTATGAGCAAATTCTTTCCTCCATACACATCATTGCAACTGGCTTTCTCTCTATGGATCTCTTTCTTGGTTGTTTCCACCCTTGGGGCCCAGACTGGGCCTGCGCGGCCGAATTCTCCGACCCAACAGCCTGTAAGCGTACAGGTACGCACCGCCGAAGTGGAGAGGGTCTCGGATCAGCTAAGCTACGCGGCGCGTATTGAACCACGCGGCGTATTTGGTCGCCGTGCGCCCAATGCGGGGGTTGTGGAGAGTGTGCAGTTTCGCGTCGGGCAGGCTGTGCGGGAAGGCGACACCGTCTTGAGCATACGACGGGACCAGCCGGGCCGAGAGTTCCTTCCAGTGCCGGTGCAGTCACGACATTCCGGGGTCATTGCCGACATGCAGGTCGTTGCAGGGCAGGAGGTTCGTGAAGGGGACGAGCTCTACACAGTAGCCGATACCGGAGCATTCATTGCCCGCTTGTTGATAAGTGACAAAGACATAGACGCTCTCCGTGTTGGGATGCCGGTGCAGGCCCGTGACCCAAGTTCCGGCGCAACCTACCCTGCGCGTATAGACCGGCTAGGGCTTATTCCCGACTACCGCACGGGACTGTTTACGGTAGAACTCAACCTCAGACCAGCTTCAGGACTCATAGTTGGACGCTTCCTCCGCTTTGAGTTTGATGTCCGTCCTACCGATGGCGTCTTAGTGCCTTACGACGCACTTACTCGTCGTGGAGAACGGAGTTTCGTTTTTGTGGTACAGGAGGCGGAAGTCCGCTTGCGGGAGGTTCAAACCGCCGGTGAGTATGCGGGGCGTGTCCTGGTGAGTTCCGGTCTCTCCGAAGGAGAGGAGTTTGTTGTCTCCTCAGATCGCAGGCTTACCGACGGTAGGTCGGTGCGGGTGGATCGCTAATGCTGGAGTTCATTTTCAGCCGCCGGCGCGGCATTCTGCTCCTGGTAGTTATTGTGGGCGCTGCAGGTTTTGTGCTGCTGGGAGAGTTGCCGACAACCCTCTATCCGGCAATGCGCAAACCGCGAGTGCAGGTCACGGTTTCACACCCGGCCTACACCGCGTCGGACTTCTACGAGAGTTACGCCGACATTCTTGAAAACGCCCTCTTAGGAACTGCCGATCTTGAACACCTTGAGGCGCGATACAGAAACGGGAACACACGGTATCGCCTGGAGTTTGACTGGGGACTTGACGGCGATGAGGTCCGGTCTCGGGTAGAGAGTTCGCTGGCGCCGGTTCGTAACTCTCTGCCGGAAGAGGCACGCGACTACCGGATTGCGGCCTGGCGATCCGACAATCCAGGCATGCTCTCTATTGCAGTGTTCTCCACCGAGATGGAGCCCACCGAGTTGTACCAGCTGATTGAACCGGTACTCCAGGGACCGCTTAGCCGAGTGCATGACGCTGAGAATGTCACCATTATCAACGTTGAGGAACTTCGTGCCGAAGTCACCTTGGATCACGACGCAATGTTGCGCTATGGTCTCACCCCCTCAGATGTTGCACGGGAGGTGCAGGCAGGATATAGGCCCTTGTCGGTGGGAACCTTTCGTAACGCCAGTTCGCAGTACGGCGTGCGGGTTGAGCAGGGTATAGATAGCATTTTTGAAATTGACAGAATCCGGGTAGCTGCGTTCGGAGACACCCCAGTACTGCTGCGCGATGTAGCAGATGTGAGTGTTCGCTACGATCTGCCTCGGCAGATCTTCCGGGCCGACGGTGCTCGTTCGGTTATGATCTATGCAGAGCCCAAGGACGGCGGCAACATACGGCGAATGTCGGCCGATGTAGCCGAGATCCTTGAGGCTGCCGCACCGGGCTTTCCGGAGCATGTTCAGTACCGATTCTTGGTAGACCCGGCCGACTTCATTGACACCGCTCTTGGGAACGTCATTTTTGCTGCGGTGCTTGGCGCCACGCTCGCAATGGGTGTGATTATTCTGCTGCTTGGAGAGTTCAAGAATATCCTTATCATTGGCTTGTCCATACCGCTGTCCATGCTGCTCACCTTTATCCTTATGTACATGTTTGAGATATCGCTCAACCTTATTTCACTTGGTGGCATGACCCTCTCCATTGGAATGATCATAGACTCCTCAATTGTGGTGATGGAGAACATTCACCGGCATCGTCGGAGCGGGGGTGGACGGCGGGTTGATCGTGCTCTCATTCTGGAGTCGGTTCGTGAGGTGCGATCGGCGGTTGTGGTTTCTACACTTACTAGTGTCATAGTGTTTCTGCCCTTGCCCTTTACCTCACCAATTACCGCCGCCATTTTAGGGGATCTTGCACGCACCGTCATTTTCGCGCTTGGTTCGGCCTTGGTTGTTGCCTTGACGGTGATCCCGCTGCTTGCCTACTACCTGTTCCGCGGTCGTTTGGAGTCAAAGAAGTCGGTTGCGGCACGCCTTTCGGAAGCGCTGCTTGGCCGAATGACCGGCGCATACCGGGCCTCTCTCTCGGCCCTGCTTTCAAGTCGAACCGCCTCGGTCATGTTCATTCTTGGATCCTTTGGGGCTTTGCTGGCTTTGCTGGTGTTTGTGCTCCCGCGGGTACCCATGGAAATTATTAGCGAGCCAGACAGTGACAAGGTGGTGCTGTTTTTTAGTAACTCCGAGACCGAGGACGGCGAGGAGCTCATGGCGGCCATTGAGCCGGTTGAGCAGGAGCTGCTGGAGCGGTATGCGGCCGATTTAGAAAGTCTGTTTGTCCAAATACGTTCGGCAAGCTCCGGTAGCATGATTCTCTCGCTTGGGACAAGCGCGCGCCGGGCAGAGGTAGAGGCGGAGCTGGGCGTACTTTATCCTGACTCGGCCGAGTGGCGGTTCCGGGTGTTTCCTTGGGATCCGGCTGCAATGCCACTGCCTTTTCTCTGGGACTTTCACTTGCAGATAGAGGGGCCGGATGACCTGGTTACTGTCCAGTTGATTGACGACTTGGCCGAGATCATGCGCGAGTCACGAGTGTACAACCGGGTTGCCACCAGCCCCTCTCCAAGTCAGGCTCAGGAACTGATCCTAACGCCACGGCGGGAGGTCATAGACGCCTTCCCTGGCTACTCTGTTTCCGGCTTGGTGGGTATAGGCCGTACCATCCTTGCTGGCAGCCAAGCCATTGAAATGACGGAAGGACGCGACACCGTTTCGGTGCGGTTGGTGTACCCGGATGGGGCTGTCACTTCCCGCAATGACTTTGAGAGCATTCTTGTACCGTATGATGGTCGTGGAGTTCCCTTGCGGCATTTTTTTGATGTTCGACAACGCACCGGACCGACCGAGATCGTGACAGAGGATGGCGAGCGGAGTTTCAACGTCTATGGAAGGTTGCCTGGGTATTCATCTGAAGATTTAAGAGCCGAACGGCAGGCACAGGCCATTGAGCTCATACAGGACACTCTCCGCTTGCCGGAAGGATACAGCTACCGAGTTCTCAATCCGCGCCTGGAGGTGGACAACTCCATAAACTCGCTCTTTGTTGCACTGGTGGTGAGCTTGCTGGCCGTTTTTGTGGTGCTCACGCTCCAGTTCAACTCGCTGCGAGTTCCTTTGGTCATTCTTCTTACGGTGCCGTTGGGATTTATGGGTGTTATTTTGGCGCTCTTTCTCTTTGACTCCACGCTGTCGTTAAACTCCCTGTTGGGAACCATTCTGCTGGGAGGAATTGTGGTCAACAACGCCATTATTATGTTGGACTTCTACTATCGCAACGGAACGGCCTTTGATACCCGCCGGGAGGCACTATTGCAGGCGGCGACGCTACGTTTTGCTCCGATCATTATCACTATGAGCACGACTATTTTAGGTATGTTACCCATAGCCTTGGCTTTAGGCGATGGTACCAACGTAATTCAGCCCTTGGGCATCTCGGTTTCTGGAGGACTCTTTGTCTCTACCCTATTCACCCTCTACATGATTCCATGCGTCATGAACCTTATACCCGGGCTTGACGCCACAAAGCGCGCCCACAAGCGAGCGTCCGAATGAGGTGCCCAGTGAAACTCGGGGTACGGCTGCCGCTAAGCTGTCCAGGAAAGTCTCCGGCAAAACTGTGGTTGATCGGCTTGATTGGCGGCCTGCTGTTTGTGGCAGCGGCAAGCGGGCTTGGAGCCCTCACCCTTGAGGAAGCCCTGGATACCGCTCTGCGAAATAACATAGGAATAGAACTGGACCGCATAGAGCTTGAGCGGCGCTTGCGGGCACAACAGAGTTCTCACAACCGGTTTCACCCCAGCCTCTCGGCAGGGAGTCAGCTTTCGCGCGATATCTACTCAGATAGCGACGACCCCTGGGCAACGCAGTTCTCCCTCAGCTCCAACCTCTCCCTTTCGGTGGAGTCGGTGCGCCGCGGCCGACTGACGGCTATGCAGTATCAGGCCGGTGAGCTTAACTACGAGAGTGCTCAGGCCGCCCTGGTACGTGATGTCTCCAACGCCTTCTTTGGCTTGCTGTTGGAGGCGGAGCGCATTCGCATACGGCGCGAGGCGGTGGCTGCAGCGCGCGAACGGTTTGAGTTGGCTGAGGCTGAGTTTGAGGCCGGGCGGATATCACGCTACGATCTCCTTTCACAACGCGTGGCCTACGAGAATCAGCGTCCTGAGCTAGCCCAGTTGGAAGATTCCTACTACCTGGCTCGGCGTGATTTCACCCTTCTCATAGGCCTGTCTCCCGGTGACCCAGTAGTACCCCGGGGTGATATTGGCAGTCCTGTGCCTGTCTCCACCGAGGCGGAGTTCTGGTCCGGTTATCTTGAGCGACGGCCGGATATCGTGCGTGCGCGGCTTCAGATAGAGGAGCGTCGCCTTGGCCGCAGCTTAGCGGCCAACGAGTTCCTCCCCACCCTTAGCCTGAATGCCTCGGTGAGTCGGAGCAACACTACACCCTTCACCGAGCCATGGTTTGGTGAAGATGAAAGCCCATGGGACAAGCGCGGCAGTTTTGGCATTGGGCTGAGTGTGCCGCTTGGCACACTCCTTCCTAATTCGCAACGGCGCATTGCTCTTGAGGACGCCGACCGTCGCGTTCAAGAGGCCGAACTGCAGTATCAGCGGGCGGTGCTACGGGCCGAGAACGATATTGAGGCTGCCCTCCGCAGACTACGGCGAGCCGAGAGCTCACTGGAACTGCTTGACCTCAATACCGAACTTGCGGAGGAGGCCTACCGTCTTGCGGAAACCAGTTTTGAACAGGGGCAAATTGATGCCTTAGAGCTGCGCAACGCCCGCCTTGAGCTTGAGCGCGCTCAGCTTGCGGCACTAGAGGAGCGCTATCGGGGCCGGATTGCGCTCATTGAGCTTGAGTATGCCGTCGGGACAGGCGTAGAATAAGCATGCTACTTTGTTAATAGATTGATCTGTTGTTAAACCGATCTATTTTAAACCTGAACATCGGAGCTCGGAGTGAACACCTTTGACCTTGACCTCATTGCTGCTCGGCTTGAGGCGCTTGAAGAGACCATTATCCACCGCTTTATCGACAGGGCGCAGTTTGCGCATAATGAACCGGCCTACCTTCCCAGGCACAGCGGTTTTGCTGGTGCGGAAGAATCCTCGCTCTTTCAGGTTCGCCTTGAGGCTCAGGAGCGTCTAGATGCCGAGTTTGGCCGCTATGTGATCCCGGAGGAACGGCCCTACACAACCGGCCTGCCCGAGCCGCGCCGTCAGGTTGTGCTGTCGGACACCGGCATCGCCCGTATGCCATACGACTGCATAAATCAAACAGCACACATATGCTCGGCCTACCTCAACTGCCTCATGGCGCTCTGCCCTCCAGGTGACGACGGACAACATGGGTCAAGTGTGGAGCATGATGTCTCCGCACTCCAGGCAATTGCCCGCCGTGTTCATTACGGCGCGCTGTACGTTGCTGAGTCCAAGTATCGGCGCTCGCCGGAGGTCTATCGTGAACTCATTCAGTCCGGAAATGCTGAAGAGCTGTTGCGGCTCTTAACCCGTCCGGAGGTGGAAGATGCTGTGGTACGACGTTTAGCCGCCAAGGTTGAGCATCTGCAGGCGCATGTGAACCGCAGTATCCGGCGCATTGTTGAGCCGGAGCTATTGGTGAAGTTCTATCGCGATATCGTCATTCCCCTCACCAAAGCTGGACAGGTTGCGTACCTGCTACGACGGTAAAAGAGACTCGACCATTCCTTCTGTGCGCAGTATCTTGACCTTTAGTGTCAGAGTTACCTATGGAGGGTGAAATGAGGAATCAGCTTGTAAAGCATATGACGATCTGGGCCGTTGCAGTTGTAATGGCACTGGGTGGGAGTCTGGTCGGACTCACTGCGCAGGTCGCGGGAGACGCGCAGATTGCTGAGACTGAGGCGCCTAGATCACGGGCCACTATGGGTCCCGGAAACATTGATGTAGGGTTGTCCGGCGGTATCGGAGGCTTCATCTATCCGTATCTTGAGCCGCAGGTTGCGGTGGGCGTGCTCTCGCTAGATGCGGTAAGCATTAGCGTAGGCGGGCTTGCCGACTTTGGCTACTGTGTGTTGTGTCACCTGCTTGAGGTGTTGGACGACGACTGGAGCTTGAGATCCTACTATTTTGGTGTGTATGGGCGTGCTCTCGTGCATTTGAACGTCATAGCGGACCAAGTTGGCGGGGGATCGGTAAGAATTGATCCGTATGCAGGGCTTGCGGTTGGCCCACGCTTCTACTTCTTTGACCTTGAGTATGAACCCACAAATGAAAGTGTATCAACCACACTTAATTCGGTTGTGTTTATGCCGCACATTGGTACGCGTGTCTTCCTTACCGAGGCGGCCAGGTTCTTTCTCTTTGGTGACCTAAGACTCCTCCTTGAGTTTGGTCTTGGCTCAACTACTGTGACTGTCGGTGGGCAGTCCTATACCGTAGACGAAGATGTCGCTGGTGGCGGAATTAACATTGCACTTGGTGCGGGATTTCGACTGTAGGGATAACTCCACTACCGGGTGAGCGGGCGCCACGGGCCCCGCTCATCACGGTAGCCGACAAAATTCAGGGCGCCAACTATGCAAGGAGTCGGCTTGCATGGCATGATGTTGGTATGAGCCCATCCGAGAGAATCCTGAGTTTGTGC
>REEM01000151.1 GCA_007695055.1 Spirochaetaceae bacterium
AATCCAACATCTCCAACTCAAGCCGCTGTGCCTCAATCTTGGAGAAATCAAGAATGTCATTAATGAGCGCCAGTAAAGACTCGGCACTGTTCCGCACAATCTCGGCGAAATGGCGCTGTTCGTTTGTAAGTTCGGTGTCAAGTAACAGTCCGGTCATTCCAATGACCCCATTCATTGGGGTGCGGATCTCATGACTCATGTTAGCCAGAAATTCACTTTTTGCCCTATTGGCTTTCTCGGCCTCGTCCGCTATCCGGTTCATGGGAGCCACAACGAAGGCCGGTATGATCCATTGTGTGTTGAGCAGCACGACAACCACGATAAGCAGTCCGGCAAGAACAAGAGCAAGGTTCATTGCCCGTGACCAACCCGCTTGGATCTCCTCTACGTTCTCAAGCATCTGTTCCAGCTCTGCTTGCAGAACACTCTGCTCCGCACGAACCTGCTGCATGGCCGCAATGGTCTCTTGCGGACGATTCTCACGCGAGTAGGCAACCGCCCTCACCAGCAAACGATACAGCTCCTGGTATGCGGGCCGAAGAAGTGGGGTTCCAGCGCAGTCACGGTCGCCCCCGCAGAGAACAGCCTCAAGCTCCGCCGTCTGCCGGAAGAGCTCACGCGAAGTCTCCGCAGCGCGAACAAAGTCGGAGTTGTTACCGGTCACCACTGCCTGCAACATGTGCGCAACAACTCGTTCAACCGCGGTAGAGACTTCTCGCGTCTGTCTATGAAGCGCCCCCGCCTCCGCATGACTTCGATTCTGAACACGCATAAGAAGACCAACTGCAAGAACCGTACTGACGGTGACGACCAGGAATGGAAGCCACAAGGCCCGATACGCGCGTGCTTTCCGTTTTGAGCTACCTCTGCGCATCCTACCAAAAGCCCTTAGCTTGCCGATCTTCATTCAGAAAGCTCCCCGAATGAGCGTGGAGCGAACCCAAGCTCTCTCACGCTATCCTGCCCTTCTTTCCCCAGCATATACTGTGCAAAGGCCACTGCCTGTATGTTGTCCCGCCTATAGACCAGATTGAGCTCGCGGCGAATAGGATAGCCCCTGTCTGCGACGCGTGGCAGCTCGGCAGCTACGCCGTCAAGCATAACCTTCTTTATGGGATGCCCAAGTTCAATGAACCGGTCTGCCTCACCAAGTGATACGTATCCAATAGCCGCAGGCACACCACCGACCCAGAGGATGGAGTCCAGATTTCCGCCCGCCTCCCATGCCTCGGCAAAAATGAGCTCACGCCCCTCACCAGATATATCTGAGTGAAACGGGCTCACCAAACCACTGTACTCCTCAAACACATCAAGCGTGCCTCTCCCAATCTGCTTTGACACAACAACAATCTCGGTGGCCCAGCTAGGCATGCCGCTCCAGGAGCGTCGTCTGCCAGTGTAAATGTTGCGAACCTCTTCGACTGAGAGGCTATCCAGCGGATTCATGGAGTTCACAATGATGGCAAGGGCGTCGTATCCTATAGTAACCGAGGCAAGCTCTTCGCTCTCATTAGGAAGTAAGCTACGGCTGATCATTCCTATATCTGCACGACCACTACGCACCGCGGGCACTGCTGCACTGCTGCCTCCACCCTCAAGCCGGGGTTCAAGCTGCGTGCCCGGCATGAAGGTCTCAAGCGCGTGCGCAATGATAGGCTGAATGGTGGTAGCACCAACCGCAACAAACTCACCAGCACGGTTTGTTTGAGCCCCTGCAAGGTGCGCGGTGCCGCACACCAAAGCAAGGGTCAGCATAAGATGAGTCACAAAGCGCAGGAGTGCGCCAGAGATGGGACAACGTAATTCTAAGTAGGTAAGGTTCATGAGACAACCTTAGGGCCGGAATAGCCAGTGCCAAAGGGATTTATTTGTAAATACTGAAAACTCAAAATGGAGTAAGACCCAGTATAGCGCCGGTGGGAAGAGATTACAATGAGAATTGCGAGCTGCGAGTTGAAAAGTGCGACCCAAGGCAGCGGGGCTAACTCAACAGATGAATGCGGGAGAAGATGTAGTCCAGTGTCTCGGACTGGATCACGGTCTCGTAATACGGTGTCCCTGCCAAGTGTTGACTGTCGTAGCCCTCGTAGCGCAGGTAGCGCTTGGAGCGGTTGCGGTCAAACCAGTAGCTCAACGCTATTTCGGTTCCGCTGAGTTCAATGCAGGTGATCCCGCGTTTGCCCAGAACGCAACCGGAATTGAACATACACGGTACCACAAAACTATCATGATAGATGCTGCCGATATCGACTCTACGGTTCGGCACGGTGCGAGCCAGGTACTTCTTGAGATCATTTATCTCACCGTGAATTGACTCACGCTCCGAAACGCCAACCGTGGCGTACTGCCTGCACAGTCGCTCTATATTATACTTTACCCAGTCGGTCTTGGAGAGGGACTCAAACAGGGGCCGGTGGGTATGGCCGATGATAGACATAATGCGCTGTCGCCTTGAGAAGGTGTAGACCCGTTCCTCAAGTACTTTCTTTTTGTGGTTATCATGACTCACCGAGTAGTTCTTGACCGGCAGCTTTCCTACTACGTTGCGCAAAAGCCACCCAACATGATCATTGTAGAGCTCATAGCGCCGCGAGGCTTGGTGTCCGTGAAAAATGAAGATTGAGTCGGGTGCACTCGGGTCGCCAACTTCCCAACGCAGAGCCTGTTGTACCGGCACCTCAACCCCCTGGTCAGCCAGTAACTGCAGGTCATGGTTTCCGACCAGGCGCACCAGGCGGTCTTCACTCGCAAAGCGTTCAAAGATGGCGTAAAGCTCGACCCAACGCTGACGAATTTTCTTCATTGGAAACTTCTGCAGCTCCTCTACATCTCCATTGAGCACCAGCCGGAAGCCACGCCGGTAGTACTCCTCCAGAACTTCTATGGTGAGGTCCGAGTTTGCCAGAAAGTCGTCACGCGAGCTGCCATCGCCAGCGTGGAAGTCACTGAAGATCACAATGGGTCGATCTTGGGGCAAGGGCTGCGGCTCGGTGCTCCTGAAGAGGCGTGTCAGATTGCTGTAGCTGAAGTCGTGAATGGAGCTACCCTTGTCGCTGTGCGCAGGCAACGCAGTGCGTGCATTCTGTTTTGGAATGTGTCTGTCGATTTCGGAATACACCATGTTTTACCCCGCAAGGCCAAGGGCCTGAAGTGTGTGCTGCATGTTTGCCTGCACATGCATAATGAACCGCTGAACGACGCCAGTACCCGCATACTCCTTGACAAAGTTCTCAATGTACTGCACCGCAAGCTCGCGGTCGTTCACAAACCGGAACCTGTTGCCGTGTGGATCCTGGTACTCGGCGGCTGACAAGGAAGCCTGCGGCACGTGCGGCACGTGCGGCGACCGTGGCAAATGGGGCAGCTGCGGGAAACTATCAATAGAAGCAATGAAGGTGGGGAGGGTTTTGCCAAGATTGGAGAAGCGCCCCTTCATGCCCCACCCCGAGGCAACCAACATGCGTGCATTCAACCGCTGTTCGTACTGCCCCCGTTGTGGAATTGCAAAGACCGGCTTTCCCAGTGTAACGGCCTCACTCAAACTCTGGTGACCGGCTCCGGTAATGACACCCTTGCACCCGGCAAGGGCCTCTGCATAGTTGAGATTCGGATTAGGAAACATACGATAGTTACTGACCCCAAGCCGTTCAAGTTCGGCGGCAACGCGACGGCGGTAGGTCGGTTTGACGTACACCACATAGTAGTCTCCACGCTCGACCCGGCTGCTGCTGAACTCACTACGGAGAATTGGCCCGACATCGCCATTATAAAATGAGACGTAGAGTCTGCGGTCATAGCGCCCCATCATGAGCCGTGCAACAGCAGAGGCTATCAGGGCGTCCGGCGAGGCACTTGGATACTGAAGCACAACGGCCGGATGGTTGACCTGTAGCACCGGTAGGTCAAGGGCCCGCGCCGCGGCCGGGAGGTACGGCTCGTAGTCGCTGACGACCGCCTGCACTCGCTGTTTATGGAGCTGACGGCGAATAGCTCGGACATCGACCCGGAACCGAATGAACTTGGCCAGATTCTGCCGCACTGTATCAAAGTAGAGAATCCGGTCGTCTTTCTTGGTGAGGTGGAAGTAGGGAATGGTGATTACCTTTGCCTGAGGCAAACTCCGCCGAATATGATGCTGCACGGATTTCGGGGCAAAGAGCACCAGCTCGTGGCGAGCCTGCAAGCCCTGTGCGAAGCTAATCATCCGTGAGACGTGACCAAACCCTTCACCTGCGCAACTCATTGCTATTCTCATACGCAGGATAGTAGCTCACACTTCCCGGCAGGAAAACTAGGTTAACCAATTTCAAACATGATTCACGAAGTTCTAACACTAGGTGGGCGCGGGGCGAGACGCTGGCGCGGTCTCATGTGCGGACTACGCAATCTCAAACTCCAGCAGTGCCCGCATGCCACCGTTGCTCTCAAAGCGAATCGTGCCCCCAAGTTGTTCAGTCAGGGCATGTACCATGTCCAGCCCGAAACCCATCTGCATGTCTTCCTTAAAGGTCTCCGGCAGGCCCGGACCGTCGTCCTCTACAATAACCCTCGCCAACTCGTCCTTCCGTTGCACTCCGACGAAAAAATTCCCGTTGTCGCGGCCGCGGAAGGCATACTTCATGGAGTTTGTCACCAGCTCGTTCATGATCATTCCCAAAGTGGAGAGCCGTCTCATGCCCAAGCGAAAGTCGTCGATCTCGGTCTTTACCTGAACCGTGTCTCCACCCGGAAAGAGATCTATTACTGTGCGTACCAGGTTGCTCAGATACTCCTCCACCGAGGAGTCCACACTTCCGTCGGTGCGGTAGAGTTGGTCGTAGAGCACTTCCATGCTGTGGAACCGGCTTCTGGCGTCGTTTATTGCGGCAACTGCTTCCGGGGCCTGCAGGGTAGATGCCTGGAGAGACAACAAGCTTCCCATGGTCATCATGGTGTTCTTCACCCGATGCTGCACTTCTTTAAGGAGGGTCACCTTCTCTGCTGCATAGAGGCGGAGCTCTTCCTGCACCTGCATGAACGGCGTCAGCACCTCGGTGTAGAGAATGATTCCGCCTACCGTACCGTCGGGCGCGTACCACGGTCGGCACTCCCAGCGCGTGTAGTCTATAGTACCGTCAGGCCGCTCAAAAACGTCAGAATCTGAGCGCAGGGTCTCGCCTGCAAGCGCCCGCTGGTGTATATCGCGCCATTTCTGGGGGATCTCTGGAAAGACGTCATAGTGGTGCATGCCAACAACCGAGGCATAACTCACGCCGTAGTCCTCAAGAAAGCGTTCACTCACGTACATAAAGCGCAACTGTTTGTCGAGTACGGCAATGGCTGAGATATCGTGCCTGAGTACGTACTCCATAATACTCGGCCACCACTCCAGTTGCTCGTTGCTTAAACGCAGCTGTTCATGTGCGGCCGCCATGAGCATGTTCTGCTTCACTGCCTCGCGCTTGGCCTCGTAAAGTCGGAATGCCATGCGAATAGAGGCAAGCAGCACCGTATCTCCGGAGTTCTTGAGGATATAGCCATAGGAGGTAATGCCCTCGGTCTTTTCAACGGTTTCGGGGTCAGTGTGGGCAGACAAGAAAGCCAGGGGTATGTCACGGTCGCGTAGGATGATCTCGGCCGCCTGGGTTCCGTCCATGCCCTCCCCAAGATCAATATCCATGAGTATAAGGTCGATGTCGTCACCACTGTCCATATACTCTATGGCTTTTTCGCCGGTGTTAACGGTGACAACCGTATAGCCATGCTTTTCGAGCGTCCGTTTTTCAACCAGTGCAATGAGCGGTTCGTCCTCAACGAGCAGAATGGTTTTGTGCGAGAGTTTGTTCATTAGGTTTCTCCCGTGCAAGGTATCCCCGTGCGATTAGACCCGTGCGGATGTGGCATGTCGCCCGGTGCGGCCGTCCTCACCAAGGTGAACGGCACGGAATCCGGAATCCACCACCAACTCCTGTCCCAGCTTCACCGCGGCAAGCGCTAAATCGTTGCCTGGGTAGCGCTCCCGGATAGCATCCTCAAGATGCTCCATCTGCACCACGCCGGTGAGGTGCGCAATTGCGCCCAGTATACAGAGATTCACATTTCGAACACCACCGGTTCGCTCCCTTACCGCAGCAGAAAAAGGAAACTCGTACTGCCGGCAGTCAAGACGTTTGAGTGCCGGAGCTTCATCACGGTCCGTCACCAGCAGGCCACCGGGGCGGATCATGCCGTGATAGGCAGACAGCGCCTTGCGGTGAAGGCAGGCGAGCATGTGGGCCTGGTCAACCTTGGGGTAGATGATTTCGTCGTCAGAGATAATGACGTCGGTGCGTGTAAGCCCGCCGCGCATCTCTGCGCCGTAGGTCTGGCTCTGCACCGCAAAGCGTCCCTCCTGAATCACTGCTGTCTCAGCCAGAATGATTCCGGCCGTAATAATGCCCTGTCCACCCACGCCACCAATTACGAGCTTCCAGATCATGTGACAGCCCCTTTCCCGGCGGCTGCGACGGCGCGGTCGGGCTCTGCTCCAGCATGCTCGGCTGCGACGGCGCGGTCGGCAACAGCCCCTTGTGCGCGGTCAATCACGCTCTGATATCGTTCACAATACTCAGTTCGGTCTTCATCTACGAAGACACCTACCGGCGTTAAGTCCGGGGCAGTTTCAAGCCTTTTGGAGCCGATCGGGGCGGTGTCCTGTTTGAATGCCTTGAGCATATCAACCGCCTCAAGTCCGCCGTTCTTGCGGCCAAAATGGGTCGGGCACTGCGAGAGAACCTCAACCACCGAGAAGCCATTGTGCCGGATAGCCTGGGTGAGAATCTGTTGCAATTGATGGACGTGAAAGGTCGTCGTTCGCGCAACAAAGGTTGCCCCGGCCGCAACTGCCAACTTCACCGGGTCAAAGGCGTCCTCAATGGTGGAGTACGGCGCGGTTGTTGCGTCTATACCGCAACCGGAAAGCGGCGAGTACTGACCGCCAGTCATTCCGTAGATGCGGTTGTTGAGGATAAGAACAGTAATATCGATGTTGCGCCGCGCGGCATGAATGAAGTGGTTGCCTCCAATTGCGAGTGCGTCACCATCACCGAGCGGGCATATGATCTTCAACTCCGGACGGCTGAGCTTAACTCCGGTGGCAAATGCCAAGGCCCGTCCGTGCAAGGTATGGAGGGTATGAAAATCCAGGTACCCCGCCATGCGGGCAGAGCACCCAATTCCGGACACCATGACGATCTCCCGCTTCTTGAGTCCAAGTTCATCTACCGAGCGCACCAAGCCGTTGAGCACCGTCCCGTGGCCGCAGCCAGCGCACCAGAGATGCGGCATGAACCGTTCCCGCAGATAGTAACTGACCGGTCTTCTTGGTTCACTCACCCTGGCCCTCCACAATACGGAGCACACGTCGAATATCCTTTGGCGTAATGAACCGGCCGTCTACGCGGTTGGAAAGGAAAACGCTGCGCGGATTCTCCACCGCGTTACGAATGTGATAGTACATCTGCCCCATGTTCATCTCCACCACAATTGTGGAGCGCGCGTTGCGACAGGCGTCCCGTACCATGCGGGCCGGAAAGGGCCAGATGGTCTCCAGCTCCAGGAGTCCCAAACGCTGACCGTTAATACGAGCCTGGTGGACTACCTGTCGCGCGGTGCGGGCTGGGCTGCCATACGAGATAAAGACGATCTCGGCATCTTCCATGTAGAACTCTCGAGCCTGCGCTAACTCATCTGCACGCAACTCAATCTTGTCGTAGATATGGTGTGCAAGTTCATCAACCGTACGGGGGTCGGTAGAGGGGAAGCCCCACATATCGTGGTAGAGTCCGGTGACGTTATAGCGGTGAACCCCGCCAAAGTCCGACATCGGCAGGCGTCCGTCCTCTCTAATGAGATAAGGATGGTAGTCGACACCTTCTGGGACGCCGGTGCGCAAGCGCTCTACCAAGGGCAGTTCACCAGGCTCCGGAATGGTAAGCTTCTCACGGAGATGTCCCAGCAACTCGTCATAGAGCACGACAACCGGCGTCCGGTAGGTCTCGGCCAGATTAAAGGCGCGTACTGTGGTCTCAAATAGAGCCTGGTTGGTGGATGCCGTCAAGGCTATAATTGAATGGTCACCATGGGTGCCCCACCGGATCTGATTGATGTCCCCCTGGCTGCCCTGGGTAGGCATGCCAGTAGATGGGCCTCCACGCATGACGTCCACAATGACCAGCGGTATCTCCGCCATAATCCCGTAGCCAAGGGCCTCCTGCATGAGAGAGAAGCCCGGGCCACTGGTAGCGGTCATGACCTTACTGCCGGTGAGTGAAGCCCCGACAATGGCACAGAGAGAGGCTATCTCGTCCTCCATCTGAATGAAACGGTCCCCGCGTTCAGGCAGGCGGCGACTCATGATTTCCGCAATTTCCGATGAAGGGGTAATGGGGTATCCGGCGAAGAAGCCAAGCCCGGCATACAACGCTCCCTCGGCACAGGCCTCGTTACCCGGCACGAATAGCGTGCGGCTCTTGGCCGTAGCGGCGGTGGTTCCGGCGGCGCGGCTCCCATTACTTCCCGTACTCGTCCGGTCAGTGGCGGCAGCGGCTCCGTTAGCGCGGCTGCTCCGCGTGGTGCTACTCATGTTCCGTCTCCCGCAACCCGAGTCTGAGGTACCAAGGTAATGGCCAGGTCGGGGCACAACCGTTCGCAGAGTTCACAGTAGATGCAGTCCTCCGGTCGGGGAATGCTCACCGTGCCTTCCTTGTCCTCTTCAAAGACATGCTTGGGACAGAACGCTACGCATATGCCGCACCGCTTGCACCACTCACGGTTGATAAGAATTGAATCAATTTGATTCTGTGATTTTGATGCTTTAGTGCTCATGCAGCTTTATTTAAACACGCTTCCGGTGAGCGCGCAACAAACATTTCTTAGGGGCTTAGTGCGGGGCGTGACGCGGCAGACGCGGCAGGCGCCGCAGGCTCATCGCGCGGCGTCTCGACCGCGGCCTGGCGCGTTCTAATAGTGCGATGCACCCGCCGAAACAGTACCAGCCCAACAAGAAACGCCAGCACAAAACCAGCCGGTTGGGCGGCAAATACACCGTCAACACCAAAGAAACGCGGGAGTATAATGACCAAGGGAATGAGAAAGAGCCCCTGCTGCCCGGCGGCCAGAAGCAGGGCCGACCGTCCGTCACCCAGTGCCTGAAAGATCCCGCCAAACATAATAACCAGACCAACCGGCACCAGTGACACCGCCATGAGTCGCAAGGCTGTTGTCCCCATAGTGACCACCGCCGGGTCTTGTGGCGCAAAGAACTGCATAATGCTCTGAGCAGAGATGAAGGCAACCAGACCTGCCAGCACCCCAACCACGGTCGTTACGCCAAAGGACAGCCGCATAGCCTGTCGCAGCCTATCAAAGCGCTGTGCGCCAAAACTATATCCAGCCAACGGCTGCAACCCTTGAGCAAATCCCATGAGGCCCATTGCCAGCAGCATGAAGAGCCGCAGCGTAACGCTCAATGCGGCAATAGCTGAGTCACCGTAGCCACCTGCGGCATTGTTGAGAATACCAAAGGAAATGCTTCCAAGAATCTGGCGTACAAAGGTCGGAACGCCAAGGGTCATAATCGCCCTATAGGTTTCCCAGCGCAGTCTGAAGTACGCAAGGTTCAGCGGTGTGAGCATACCGCGCCGTCGCGCATAGAAGCTCAACAACACAAGCGTAGAAAAGCCTTGGGAAATGACGGTAGCGACAGCTGCCCCGGTTATTCCCATGTTAAGGCCAAATATGAAGATGGGGTCCAGGACTATGTTCAGCACCGCGCCCGAGATCTGGCCCATACTGCTGTAGAGCGAGGCTCCCTCCGCACGGAGTATATTATTGACGGTCATGTTCACGACCACAAAGGCCGCACCGCCAATAATCACCCGCCCGTAGAGCGTAGCCGACTCAAGAATGGAGTCGGTTGCACCAAACAACAGCAATACCGGACGGATGAAGATCATCCCCACTATGGAGAAGATAATCCCCACGACCAAGGCCGAGTACAACGCAGTGGCCGCCGCCTCCTGCGCGGCCTCGTAGTTCTTCTCGCCCAGCTTTCTGCTAATGACGCTGGCCGCACCAATACCAAAGGTCAGACCAACCGCCCCAATTAGTTGAAAAATAGGGAAAACTATCCCGGTAGCCGCAATGGCGGTGGTGTCCCGCAAAAGACTGACGAAGAAGGTATCGACGATGTTGTAAATTGCCATTACCAGCATCCCGGCAATGGCCGGGGCCGCGAGGGTGAAGAGCGTTGGCCCTATTTTGCCGTTCGCGAGCATTTGTATCCGCTTTGTGTGTTGTTGCATTCATGGACTCCGTCAGGCGAGCGCAATTTGGGCTGGCCGGGCTGGCCGGGCGGGCCGGGCCAGCCTTGCCAACCCCTTGTGTATAGGCATACGCCCACGGTAAACTTATTTTCAGATGTCGACAACGCCTGCCGCAAAACCAGATTCCAAGACTTCCATGCCCTCGCTCTGGGGCATGTTCGCTGTCTTTTTCCGCACTGGTCTGCTGACCTTTGGGGGTGGGTACTCCATACTGCCTGTCCTGCACTACGAACTCGTGGACAAGCGGCACTGGCTGAGCGAGCTGGCCTTCACAGATATCATTTCCAGGGCGACTGCCATTCCCGGCGCTATTTCGGTAAGCGCGGCTTTTCTCTGCGGCCGCCTGTTGCGGGGCAAAAAAGGAAGCGCCGCGGCGGTCCTCGGCATGACCATACCATCAATCACCACCATGATTATCATTGCGGCTTTTCTCTTTGACTACGCGCAGCACCCGCCGGTGCAGCGCTTCATGAAGGGCGCGGCAGCCGCGGTCACGGCGCAGATCACCTATGGAGTGTGGCTCTATGCTCGGAGTGCCGTACGGAGTATCTGGGTCATTCTGGCAGCGGTGCCGCTCTTTGCAGGTGTCGCGTTTCTTGGTGTGCATCCACTCCTGGTGGTAGCTGCATCCCTGCTTGTGGGCGGCCCCTTGGTGTACCGCAAGGCACAACTCAAGGCTGCGCACAGTTTCGGCGCGCACAGCCCCGCAGTGCCAAGCCCCGGCGATCAGAGCCCCGAGTCCGAGTACTCAAAGCTCATGGAATAGGGGTTGAGGCAGTAGTATGATTCTCACCTACCTACAGTTAGCCTTGAGTTTCGTCCGTGTCAGCCTGAGCGCGTACGGCGGTGGAATTGCTGCTATTTCGCTCATACGCCATGAGGTTGTGGTCATTCGGGGGTGGTTGTCGATAGAGGAATTTATCCGGGTTGTAACCCTGGCAGAAATGACTCCCGGGCCACTCATTGTTAACACCGCGACCTTTATTGGATTTCGTTTAGCTGGCGTTCCCGGATCTCTGGTGGCAACCGCCGCCGTGCTCAGCCCAGCCCTGTTACTCTTAACCGTCCTGCTCCTGGTGGCCCGCCGACTGAAGTCACAACGGAAGCTGCAGGTGCCTATTCAAGATGCCGTAAAGCCTGCCGTCTTGGCGCTCATGCTCATGGCCATTATTTCTTTTGGACGCCATGCCGTAACCGACCTGAGCACCGCAGTCATTGCCGCCTTGGCCTTGCTGGTGTTGCTGCTGTCGAGGCGGAAGGTGCACCCGGTTCTGGTGGTAATTGCCGGGGGCATAGCGGGGCTGTTCCTGCTCTGAGGGCTGGCCGGGCGTCCGCGACAGACCGGGCTGCCGCTCTGGGGCAGCCAGGCCGTTATGGGGCGGCGGGCCCAGCGACGCAGTCGGCCACCGCTTGCAGGAGCTCTTCGGTACGCCACGGCTTATGAAACACTCGATCTGCACCGGTCTCACGCATAGTGCGTTCAACGGCTGCTTGGTCTGCATGTCCAGTAATTACAATGGAACGGATCTCGGGGTACTGCTGTTTGACCTCAACGAGGAACTCATCACCCTTGGTACCCGGCATAAGCAAGTCCGATATAATGAGCGCGACCTTGACATTGTCTTGAGCCAGATCTTCAATAATGCCCTTGGCGTCGTCAGCGCTGAGGGCGGTCTCGTAGGTGAAACGGTCACCAAAGCTCAGACGCAACTCCTGCTTAAGAGACATGAGAATAATTGCTTCATCATCGACGCACAGAATTGCTTCTCGACTCACTGGTGTTCTCCTTGCGGTCCTGCGTGATGCTGGCCTCTGTGAGGCTCCGCTGTGTCTGCCGCGGCGGATGCAGGCAGCGCAACCCTAAATACCGTATGCCCGGGCTCCGATGTGAAGCCAATGGTGCCACCATGACGCTCCACAATCTTCCGGCAAATATTCAGTCCTAAGCCGGTGCCCTCCCCAGTTTCTTTGGTCGTGAAAAAGGGCTCAAAGACCTTGTCCGCAAGCTCCGGAGCTATTCCATTCCCAGAGTCTTCCACAGATACAATCACCCATGGGCCTTGCTTGTCTATTGAGAGCGTTAGGATACCCCGATAGTTCATAGCCTGCAAAGCATTTCGGATGAGGTTAATCCACACTTGGTTCATTTTATTTCTGTTACCAACGACCAGGCCGCGGCACAGGTACGCCTTTTTGAGCCGCACCCCATGCTTTAAGCTACTCTCATAGAGGGTGAGGATACTGTCCATTTCTTTGGCGATCTCTATTTGATTTGTGTCGATATCGTCATCTTCGCGCACATAATACAAAAGGGCTGAAACCACCGTTTCCGACTTCTGCACCGCCAGAGAAATGACGCGGTTCATGTGCTTCATGGAGGCAAGGTGATAGAGAACATCTACCGCGCTCACAAACTCAGGAGATTGGGTTGCAAACGCCTGTGTTGCAGGGTCTTCCTCAAGCCGCAGATCCAGCAAGGCGTCTATGGTTCGGTCGGGAAATTCCAACCCACGCGCAGTTAAGGCTGCTCGCAGGGCTTTCCGCTTTGCTCTCAGTGTTCCCCCGTCCTCTACTCCAAAGCAGTCGTCCGGCATCTGTGACAGTGTATCTTGTATCCAACTGCGTAGCTCATGCGGAAACTGCGCAACCTTGAGAGCGGCCTCCCCAAGACCAACTTCAAAAAGGCGACTCATAGATTTGTTGGAGGACGCTATTGCACCAAGGGGCGTGTTGAGTTCATGGGCAATACCCGCAACAATCTGACCGAGCGCTGCCAGTTTCTCGGACCGAATCAAACTATCCTGTGTCTCCCGAAGATTCTCAATAACCGACCTCAGCGCAGCGTTTGCATTCACCAGTTCCTGCGTGCGGTCGGCAATTCGTGCTTCAAGTTGATCGTTGTTGTGTTGAACTTCAGCAAATGATTCCTGGAGTTTGCTGCGCATAGTCTCAAAGGAGTCCGCAAGCACGCGTGTCTCACCTATACCTTGTGCAGGTATTGGCTGACTGAGATCACCTTTCATCATACCCACAACTGACTGGGTAAGATTTCGCAACGGACGAACAATTTTGAAGTCGGTAATGAGGTAAAAAAAGCTGAAGAGGCCCACGAGCCCAAGCACACTCCACAAGATGTTAAAGCGCAGAATGCGTTGTTGCGGTTCCAAGAGGGTGGTGACCGGTACCTCGTAACGGTACACCAGAGCACCAATGACCTTTTGGTTAAGTGGGTTGCGCAGCGGCAGAGAGTCTACCACCTCAGATCGGTCCAGCCCACCCAACGAGATCTCCGGAACAGCTTGCTCCGACTCGTGAAGAAACACCAAAGGATCCTCAAAGGGGAAGCGCTCGGTTCTGGGGGCCCGCAGATCTATCACCCGACCGTTTCGAATGCGGAGCAACTCCTGACCGGAGACCGACAGTACCGACAACTGGTGGTCAAACCTCGGGTAAATGTCGCTGAAGTAGGTGGCCAAGGCAGTCTCTATATCAAAGCGAAGGAACTCAGCCTCCTCTACCAAACCAAGCTGCAGATCTATAAGAAAGATAGGGAGCGCCGACAGGTTTGCAATGTGGCGGAGATCCATTCGTCGCTGCATAATGTGGTCGTCCACCAAACGTTGACTGTTGTCCTGGGTCAATTGGTAGTTGAAGAACAGGCCTACGCCAACCGCAAGCACAAAGAGCGGGAAAAGCCAGAACAAGAGAACACGCTTGAGTCCGAGACTAGATAGGTCCAAACGCTTATGGATCAATGGCAATCTCTTTGAGGTTTAACAGGTAGCCACTGCCGGAGAATGAGTTGTTAGCTATGCGTTCATTCATGACAAAAATACTTGGCCAGATGAATACCGGCATGGAGTAGTGCTGCTCGTACAGATAGACCTCCAACTCGGCCAGTCGGTCGTTGGACTCATCTATGCTGCGGGCCCTCATTGCCTGCAGGAACAACTCATCGGCAGTCGCGTCTCGTTGTATCCACCTGTTGCCACCGTCACCAAAGAAGGCCTCAAAGTGGGTGGCTATGGAGTTGGTATACAGCCCGCTATTCACCACCGACAGATCCCACCGCTCAGCTTCAATTGGGTTGTCCGGGCCGTGGGTGTAGTTCTTCACCCGCATGTAGTAATCCTGCCGGGTTTGATACACATCGTACTCTACTCGCACTCCAGCGGACTCAATCATGGCACCAATTGCCCGCGCCAGTCTCTCCTCGCTTATGAAGTAGGCAATCATAAGTTCCAGTGGATTTTCAGGCCCATATCCGGCGGCCCGCAACAGTTGTCGCGCCCTCTCAGGTTGGTATCCGTAGGGATAAAGGTTCCGAGCCTCATCTAAGGGCAGCACAAACGCAACCATACGTGCGGTCTGGCGTGAAACATAGGTGGAAAGGGTGTTCCGATCTATCATGAAGTTCAGTGCCTGCCGGACACGTATGTCCCGAAGGGGACTGTTGGGCTTGCGGGTATTGTACAAAGTAGTGAGATGACTGGTTGGGTGCTTCACCACCCTATGGAGGTGTGGCTGTCGTGACAGAGCAGGCAGCATGGACGGTGTGACCGCGTCAAATAAGTCTGCCCGGCCTTCCTGCATCCAGCGGTAGGCGCTTTGGGTGTCGACCGCGGCGGGGCCGTAAATCTCAAGGCGTGAGGTGCGTGGATATCCGTCCATCCAGTAGTTTGGGTTGCGCTCCAAGGTATAGGCCGCGCTCCCGGCAGTTACCTCGGTTACCCTATAGGGCCCGGTACCCCAAGGGCCAGCGCTCAGGATGTTGGCCTGGTTCCCAGGTGGGTACACGCCGCCGCTATACGCAAAATAGCTTGGTGAGTACATATAAAAGGAGCGCAGGTATACCTTCATCTGTCCAACAAAGGCGTCTTCAATGAAGTGTAGCCGTACTCGGTGAGAATCAAGGGCTTCCACAGAGGACACAGCCTTGCGTATGTCTATTGTATAGTACGGTGCGGTATTTGCTGCACTTGCTACATACCGTTCCCAGTTACGGAGAACCGAGGCACTGTTAAAGGGTGTGCCGTCATGAAACGAAACGCCACGCCTCAAGCGCAGATCCATATACCGCTCGTGAGTCTCCCAGCTCTCGGCAAGAGCAGGAATGAAGTTGTTCTCGTTGTCTACGTAGATCAGCGGTTCCACAACCGAGTTGCCCTCGACCCAGGATGTTGCAATGTGGGCAATGACACGCAGCGTGTCGGCGGGAGCAGCTGCCGTTCCGGCCCCTGGGCCCGGAGAGGGTTGAGCGCTCAGGTGCAGTGGTGAAAGCACCACCATGAGTCCCAGACACACCGCGAACCGGATGCGAAACGATCTACGAGAATCAAACTGCTGCCGCATGCGTGCGCCCTCCTTGCTTACTTAACCGTTGTAGTACTCTATAGTTCTACGTTCCACCTGGGTAGTTGTCAATGATTATTGGTGCCTCGGGCCACCATGGCGATTGACAGCATGCCACCCACCAGGAATAATACCCCAATTGGAAGTTAAAAAAGGTGCATTGTGGATGAGTAAAACCCAAAAACCATTCTGCTGGTAGAAGACGAAGCCCTTATCGCAATGGTTGAGGAACGGCTGTTGATAGGCTTTGGCTACCGGGTTATCACTGCCCGCAGCGGTGAACAAGCCGTTGATTCCGTTGTTGCAGACCCCAACATCGACCTGGTACTCATGGACATAGATCTGGGTAACGGAATAGACGGCACCGAAGCGGCCGCTCGCATTCTCTCCCACCGTGACCTTCCGCTCATTTTCCTGTCTTCTCACACCGAGCCGGAGTATGTGCGACTCACCGAAAGCATTACCTCGTATGGGTACATCGTCAAAGACTCTGGCGCAACGGTGCTCGACGCATCCATTAAAATGGCATTTCGGCTCTTTGACTCCAGGTTGAAAGAGAAAGAGCATGAGGCGGCACTCCGGAAAGACCGTGAGCGCACCCAGGCCTTGCTTGATGCCATACCGGATCTCATGTTTGTGTTTGACAGAGAAGGCGTCATTGTTGACTACAACATTGGCGATCCGTCCCAGTTATTCACCACCCCCGAGTCCTTCTTACACAGACCACTGCGCGAGTACTTCCCGGAGGCTCTCACTCGGCTGACATTGGAGAAGCTTGATCTTGTGTTTGGCACTGGCGAGCCGCAGCTGTACCACTATACCTTGGAGCAGCGGGGTCAGATAACGCATTACGAGAGTCGGCTCGTTCTGAGTGGAGATAGTCAGGCCTTGGCTATTGTACGTGACATTAGCGATCAAAAACGTAACGAGATGCGCCTGCTCAATCAGAACGCTCACCTTGAGGCCATTTTTGCAAACACCCATGACGCCATGGTGTTCTTTGACACCGAGCACAGAATATCCAACGCCAACGCCCGCTTCACCGAGTTGTTTGGCCATGAGCTTGCGGATGTGCGCGGCCTGAACATAAACACCGTGGTTGACCCTGAGGGAACCCAGCCCGAGTATCTCTCACCTCGGGTACTTCAGGGTGAGTCTCCAACCCTCGAAGGCACGCGTTACACCAAGGACGGAAAGCCGTGCAGTGTTTCCATTAAGGGCGGCCCGGTTGTTGTGGACGGTGAGATTGTCGGTGGCTATGCAATTTACTCCGAAAGGAACGCACCGTAGGTGCCACTTAGTTAGTCTTAGTCATGCGAATCAGTTGACCGACAGCCCGGGGGGCAAGCCCACAGGAAGACCGGTTGCCGGGTTGATAGCCTGCACCGGCTCATAGCGGTCTATCACATACACACCCTCAAAGACCTCACCATCTGCAGTCTTGAGCTCTTCTGTACCGCCAAGCTCAATCTCGGCCGGGCCAAGCGGAACGGGGCCGAAGGGGCCTTCCGGGCTGCCGAGATACTGGCGCTCCTGGCCTCTATCAATGGGATATACCGGCAGGATCGGTTCAAATACCACAGCGTCAATCCGAGGCGGGTCAAGCTCAACCTCGCTGATAGGCTCCGGACGGTGCTCGGGAATTCCCGCCAGGTATCGGCGGAGAGTGAGATATGCTGGCATATGAATAGCAATCTCAATGGGAATGGGGTCTGGCTCATCGTCAATCATGAGCTCATCTACCGCTACCGCACTGTGCGCACCGGGTGGCCTGCCGGTGAAGAGGTCTATGCTGACGTTCTGTACCCTTGGCGGACGCTCAAAGGCCTCCCCGGCATCTGAGTCTGAGTCAACGAGCTGACGCATGATATCACCCCAGATCAGTGAGGCATGAACTCCGGTTATCTCGATATCTGAGGTGTTGACTGTATACTGCATTGGCTGTGACGCATCCTCACCAATCCAGACCGTCATTACCATATCCTGTGTGTATCCAACAAACCAGGCGTCGGCATTGTCGTCACTCGTTCCGGTCTTGCCAGCCACCGGAACCTCAAGCCGGGCCCCAATACCGGTGCCTTGTTCAACCACGGTGCGCAGCATGTCGCTCATGAGAAATGCGTTTTCTCGGGAGAGCGCTGGCTCGACCTGGAAGTCCTCAATGTAACCAGGAGCCACACCGCGCCGGATATATCGCTCATAGAGTTCCTCGCCCGACGGTTCCTCACGAGGCGGCGCACGGTACAGAACACGGCCCTCACCATCGGTTACCTTCTCAATGGCAAAGGGCTCGGGAGGCACCCCACCGGCTGCAAAAGCGCCATAGGCCGCCGCCATCTCAAGCGGACTCACTCCACGCTCCAGACCACCAAGGGCAAACGCATAGTGATCCTCAACTCCGTCGTTTTCGGTGAGTGAACTAAACTCGTAACCCGCTATGTGCCTGCGAGCCGTTTCTATTCCAATATCGCGCAAGACCTCAACCGCAGCCGTGTTGATTGACCGTGAGAGTGCACGCCGGTAGTTCACAAGCCCGCGATACTGGTCATCAAAGTTGCGCGGCCAGACCACTGGACCGTCGTCGTTTGCTACGGATTCGTGATCGGCAACGCGAGGAATATCATTGACCACCGTGCCCGGAAACCGCCCTTCACTGAGAGCGGCAGCATAGATAAAGGATTTAAACGCCGACCCCGGATGACGCAACGCGAGTTCGGCCCGGTTAAACTCATCGTCTCCCCGACCTCCGACCATGGATCTGACGGCGCCGGTGTGTACGTCCAGAAAGACTTGAGCATACTGAGGCTGCGGGTCACCATCCTCGTTCTCGCTGTTTGGAATGCGTCCGGTCTCAACCGCTTCTGCAAAGGCCTCTTCGGCAACAGCCTGGGCTTCAATATCCAGTGTTGTGTGCACCACCAGGCCCTCACCGAAAACCTCGTCCTCATCAAAGAGTTCAAGGAGTTTTCGGCGCACATGGTCAACAAAGTACCACGCGCGGGTTTCTTGCTCCGGGTCTACCGTCTCCAAGGGCGTCCCTGCTGTGCGACGCGCCAGATCCTCACTGAGGTAGCCGGTCTGTTCCATTCGCTGCAGCACAATGTCCCGCCGTGCCTCAGTAGCTTCCGGATTGTTCAGCGGCGAGTAGTAGTTCGGTGCACGGGGCAAGGCCGCAAGCACCGCCATCTCATCCAGTCGTAACTCCTCCACGTCTTTGTCAAAATAGCGCTGCGAAGCCGCCTGTACCCCGTAGGCCCCGGATCCAAGGTAGATGTGATTCAGATACATCTCAAGGATTTCATCCTTTGTGAAGCTTTGCTCCAGGTCGAGCGCGATGCGGATCTCCTTGAGCTTGCGGGTCATGGTGCGCTCCGCATCCAGGTACAGGTTACGAGCAAGCTGCTGCGTGATAGTACTCCCACCTTCCACTATTTCGCCGTGCCGCAGGTTGGCATACAAGGCCCGCGCAATGGCACGAGGGTCAACGCCAGGATGAGAATAGAAGTTGCGGTCCTCAACCGCAATGAAGGCATCTTGGAGTTGCTGCGGAATGCGCTCAAGCTCCACATAGGTGCGGTCTTCTTCATATATCCCAGCCAGAAGTTCGCCGTCCCTGGAATACACGACCGTGGTCTCAAGCGCCGAGTACTCGCGATCCACTTCCGGTGCGGCCGACATAATGGCCAAAACCTGACCGAGCCCCACTCCGCCCGCGAGCACTATCAGCGCGGCTGCCGCTCCAAGCAGGAGCAGTTTCTTGGTGCGAGATTCTAGATTCTTCATGACTCACCTAGAACGTACTAACTCGCCCCGCAAGCGTCGAGTCGGCCAGAAAGGCTTTTCTCTATACTCCGGAATGTCGTGATATGATAGAGCTAGTATGCAGGCTGGAGGCGCAGATGTGTGAGAAGGTGGCCACGGTTAATCTTGGATTCGGTGAAGAACTATTCCCGGCCGGAGTTCATATTTGCCTTGTTTACAGAGACGAAACCGAGCGACAGAGAGTTGTCTCCCGTTTTGTTGAGAGCGGCTTGCTTGGGAAGGAACGGGTTTTCTACATCGCCGACACGATCACTACCGAGGAGGTCGCCAACTGGCTGGGTGAACTTGAGGTTGATATTGAGCCTGAAAGGCAGTCTGGAGCGTTCACCGTAGATGTCGCAGCCACAACCTACTGCCCAGAAGGAGTGTTTGTGCCGGAGCAGATGTGCGAAACACTGAAGCAGGTGTATAGCTCGGCATTTGATGCGGGCTACCCGGCCTCGCGCGTCACCGGAGAAATGAGCTGGGCGCTGCGCGGCATTTCGGGCTCGGATCGGCTGATTGAGTACGAATCCGCGGTGAATACCGTGCTCCAGACGCATCCAATTACCGCAATGTGTCAGTACGACGCAAACCGATTCAGCGGGAGAACCGTGTTTGAGGCACTTCAAGTGCATCCGTACATGATTATGAACGAGCATGTTGTGAAGAATCCTTATTATTTGCGGGAGGCCCCCAATTCCCAGCACGCACCATGACACAGCCGAGGTACTCCACGCCTTTCTGACGGCAGGCGCCTTTATCAACTCCTATACCGATATTGAAAGGATGCTTGAGCTTGGCGCAGCAGCGATCGAAAACATCCCCGGGGTATCCCAGTGTCGGTTCATGAGACCCGAGTCCGCCGACACTGCTGTTGCCGAGCACGCCGTTGATGCCGAAATCGGCCCGAATGAGTACATGGTCAACCTCCGCACTCAGAGCGCACATTACGGACAGGCCAGGCTCACTCTGAGTGACAGCACCGCTTTTGACGGGTTCCACGCCGCTGTCCACAACTTCTGCACCACACTGGCCATACGGATTGAGAACCTTGACTATCAACAACACCTTGAGGAGCGCGTTCGGCAGCAGACCGAGGACCTACGACTCAGCAGAGCCTTCTTCCGGTCAGTTTTTGAGGAAAGCGGCGACGTATTGTGCGTCATTGACCCAGAATTTACCATTCTTCAGGCGAATCCTGCCACATATCAGGCAGTGCTCAAGCACTCCGGACAGGGCCAAGAGCTTGAAGGCGCAAAGTGTTACACAGCGCTGCACGGACGCAGTAGCCCTTGTAGCTTTTGTGGAAGCCTGGACGCAATCCGCAACGGTGAGGTCAGGCAAAAGATTGTGTCCACGCCAGGAGATGGCATAGAAGAACGCTGGTTTGACATGTCGGCATTTCCGGTAACCAATAACGACGGCGAGGTTGTCCGAATAATAGAGGCGTGGCGCGACATTACGGAACTCAAGCAGCTCCAGGACCGTTTGTCACAGGTAGCAGCGGACAGGGAAGTTCTTCTGCGAGAAATTCACCACCGGGTAAAGAATAACCTTAACTCGGTCATTAGTTTACTCCGCTTGCAGTTTGACGACTTTGAGAACGCCGACGTACAGAACGCAGTCACCGCCTCCATTAACCGCATCCAGTCAACCGCCATCGTTCATGAGTATCTCTACAAGTCCAGCTCACTGAGCAGCATAGACTTTCCGGAGTTTGTCACGCGGGTGGTACGTGAGCTCCGGGTGACCCATAACCACTCAGACTTGGTTGAGGTGCTGATAGACATTGATAAGTTGCCGGTGCATATAGATGCAGCAGTTCCCGTCAGCCTCATTATCACCGAGCTTGTCACCAACTCTCTGAAGTACGCCTTTCCAGATGGGCGTTCCGGAACGGTGTGCGTGAAAGGCTTCATGCCTGACGCGACGACGGTAGAGCTCGCAGTAGACGATGACGGCATAGGCCTGCCAGAGGCTTTTGATATCTCCACTACGGACTCGCTCGGCATGCAGTTAGTGCAAGCCCTGGTTGCACAGATAGACGGCACCATGAAACTTACCAGCCACAACGGCACCCACTTCTCTATGCGATTCTCCACCAACATTGCGACGTGAGCTCAGCACGCCCCTCACCTCGTAAAATACACTGCGTGCTTTACAAATCATGCGATTATGTTGCGTAAGCACCTTTCTTTCAGGGCGCACGCGGTGTACTTTTGATGTATGAGTTCACCAAGTGAGGCAGAGGCGTCCGCGCAGAGCCTAGTTGGGAAAAAAGTCTTCTTTCTTCACCCGCATAGTGTGATAAAAGACGAGCTTCTGGCACGTGTAATTGCCGCCGAGTACGAGGTCTACACGCTCAAAGACCGCGAGCGAGCGCTCAACATTCTCAGGCGCTTCCCCGAGTCCATTCTGTTTATCAATATCGATGCTGGAATGAAGGAGCCGGAATGGGAGAAATATGTTCGCCATATCCAGGATGACGCGGAGCTGAGCTCTACCCGGCTTGGCATACTTTCATACAACAACGACAAAGAGCTGATGCAGAAGTACCTCTTTGAGATTGGTATTCCCTGTGGCTTTATTCAACTCAAGCTTGGCCTTGAGCAGAGCACCAAAATTATTCTGACCGCGCTGAGGGCTAACGAGGCCAAGGGCAGAAGAAAGTATGTCCGTGTCAACTGCGAGCGAGACGGCAAGGCAACCCTGAACTACAAGTCAGACCGTGGCGTTGCGAATGCCACTATAATAGACATAAGCTCGGCAGGGCTGGCGTGCAGGTTCCTCAGTGACCCGGGCCTGACACCGAAAACTCATTTAAGGAACATTCAGCTGAAGCTCCGTGGCAAACTCCTCCAGATAGATGGGATCCTCATGGGCCCACGCAGCGACGACCCCAATGTGTGGGTCATGCTCTTTGATCCCAAGACCGACCCTAACCACAAAGCAACAATCCGCGACTTCATTCACACCGAACTGCAGCGGCATCTTGAAGACATCGATATCTAAATCTTCCTTCTCTCCTGGTGCGCCTTTTGCTTTTGCTTGTATATGGAGCGGCAAGGGTGTAGTCTATGAGCCTGGAGACAAAAGATGAAATTAGGACGCAACGACCCATGCCACTGCGGAACTGGTCGCAAGTATAAGCACTGTCACTACAACGAAGACCGCGCAGCCGAGGCTAAGGCGCTTAATGAAGCTGCCGAGGAGGCCGCACAGAACGGTGCTACGGGTGAGGAAGGCGACACCCAGGACACCGCGCGCGAGACTGCAGAGCGTGCCGCAGCAACCGGGCGCCGTGACCACAGCGGCTCACGTTTTATGCGCAACTCCGCAGCAGGAAGCGGCGCAAAGGCAAGCGGCAAAGGGCCGGGCAGTACGCCAAGGGCCACGCGCGGAGCACAACGCGGAAGCTGAGCAGCCCGCTCTACCTCGAACGCCGCACAGCAACAGAAAGCAACCCAAAGAACACCCACAGTGCGGCCAGCAGGTAAAGGCTGAGCCGCACCAATCTGGCGTCGGCGGCGCGCTGCTCCTCGCTCACCGTAGCTCGTGTTGGCGCTACCGAACGTCGAAATCGCACCATTCCTGCATACCAGCCTTCGGTACTTTGATCAAACACCAGCACCGAGTGGTAGAACAGCACCTCATTGTCAAGGAGCGCAGGCGTAGCCGGAATACTGCCCGAGTGTCGCGCGCCAACCGCCGCGAGCCGATTGGTAGCTCGCAGATACAACACCCGGAACACTGCGTCCATCTCGGCTATCTCAGCCTCACGGTCTGCGCCACCTTGTGTGAGCAGCTCAAGAATTTGGGTCGATACCTGCCGTATCTGCCCACTTAGCTCTGCCAGCTCCTCTTCCGCCTCACTGTTCACCGCAGCTCGCAAGCGGCCAATCTCCTGAGACAGTTCGTCTTCAATCAGTGTTTCACCGGATGTGAAGTTCCGCGAACCGTCCGCATCTCGGAAACGAGCCTCGCTCGATGCCCATACGTGGTCAAGAACGTTTGGCCGACCGGCGACTCCAGGCCCGCTTAGGGTAACACCCAGTGAGCCGGGAAGACTGCGCACCGTGTCAACCAATGCCGCTAACTCCACCTGATGCCGCCCAGGGTCTCCAAGATACTGCTCCGCAACCCCGGCGAGGTTAGACACGACGACCGCCCCACTCT
>REEM01000234.1 GCA_007695055.1 Spirochaetaceae bacterium
GTGGAAAAGGCCGCATGAAGATTACGCAGTTCCTCGGCAAGGATGCAGCTCTGCCAAACTTAGCTGGCTCGGAAGATGACTTTGAATCGAGCCTCCATTTCTTGCATGAGCTCATTATGGAGCCGGGCACTCGGATTGGCGAGCATACTCACCATGGAAGTGAGGAGATTTACTTTCTTGTTGAGGGAACGGGCGAGATGACGGTCGACGGTGAACTGGTGAGCATGAAGGAAGGCGATGCTGTCCTGACCCGCAACAACAGTACTCACTCATTTGTTGTCACAAGCACCTACCCCGCAAAGCTGTACGTAGTCGAAGCCGGAGTGTAGTGGCTGCTTGACAGCTCAGCCCGCAAAGGTCAGGCTCATGGATAATTAGACCAGCCAAGTTATTCTAGGTGGTACCATGAGCAACACAATAAACACCGGGCTTGTATCCTTTGGCAAGGCATCACGAGTTTTTCACGGCCCGGTCATAACCTCAATCCCTGAGCTGCATTTGAAGACCGTGGTGGAGCGGCACCGTGAAGAGTCGCGCGCAGTCTACCCCTGGGTAGAGGTCGTGTCCGATATCGACACCCTGCTGGCCGACCCTACCATTGAGCTGGTTGTTATAGCTACGCCCAACCAGACTCACTACGAACTTGCCCGGAAATGTCTGGAAGCGGGGAAGCATGTGGTGGTTGATAAACCTTTTACTACGACAGTGGCCCATGCAGAGCAGTTGATTGAGCTTGCGGCAAGGAAGAACCTGGTTGTGAGCCCCTTCCAGAACCGCCGCTGGGATGGGGACTTTCTTACTCTACAAACTTTGTTGAAGAGCAATCTGTTAGGGCGTCTCGTTGAGTTTGAGTCGCGCTTTGACCGCTTTCGGAACTACTCCAGGCCCGGTGCATGGAGGGAAAAGCCCGGGGTTGGGAGCGGTGTGTTCTTTGATCTGGGACCACATCTCATTGATCAGGCAGTGTCGCTCTTTGGCCCGCCGGAGAAACTAAGTGCCGATATCCGCACCCAGCGTGATGGAGCCGAGACTGACGACCACTTTGATGTTCTCCTACAGTATGCGGGCCTCAAAGTAACCCTCAAGGGTGGGATGTTGGTACGCGCCAGAACACCTCGCTTTGTGCTCAACGGTATGAATGGATCCTTTGTGAAGTACGGGCTTGATCCGCAGGAGGCGGCACTGCTTGCCGGTGGCAAGCCCGGCACGGCTGGCTGGGGACAGGAGGACGCGGAGCACTGGGGTGAGATCAACACCGATGTCGGCGGACTGCATGTGGTTGGTCGGGTAGAAACCGCGGCTGGCAACTATCAAGCGTTCTACCGCAACATAGCCGAGGCCATACGCGGGACGGCGGAAGCCGCGGTTACGCCGGAACAGATTTATACAACCATACGGGTCATAGAAAAAGCCTTTCAAAGCTCCCGGGAACAACGCACCGTGCCTTTTCACGAGGAAGCTTAAGGCGACAACGAGTCGCGGCTAGGCTATAATGAAAAGCAGGATTTGGGAGGTAACAATGATTGTTCGTCTCATTCAGGTTTATGTAAAACCGGAGTCAGTTAGCTCATTTGAGTCCGAGACAACCCTCAACCATGAGGCGTCGCTACGGGAGCCAGGTGTCCTTCGCTTTGATGTGCTTCGCGACGGCTCACGACCCGGCACATACCTTCTTTATGAGGTCTACCGCGACCAAGAAGCGGCAGATGCCCACAAGCTCACCAAGCACTATGCGCGCTGGAAAGATGAGGTCGCCGACCTCATGGCACAACCCCGTGAAAGCACTACCTATGAAGTAGTGGCCCCGATGAACCCAGAGTCATGGCGGCCAGCAACATAGCTATGACTGAGCGGTTAAGCAGGTCTCTACCTCAACATTGAGCCATCTGCCACCTATGAACCCAGCAATCATGAACGCGGCGTGGAAGACCTGGTAGAGCCCAAAGGACAACCAGGCAAAGACCACGTGTTCGGGAAAGAAATACCGGACGAGCAACGTGGCGCCAAGAATGAACACGACGTTGGTGGAGAACTCACTGAAGAGCACATAGCGGCCGTACCCGTTGCCCACAAATACCATCTCAAAGGCGTATCCAAGAGCTTCCATGAAGTAGAACGCAGTGGAGAACAGCAGCCCGGCGGCGAGCACCGTCTGAGTTGCCGGGTCGTTCGTGAACAGCGCCGCGATGTAGCCACGGGCAAAGACGGTGCCAATTGCGACCGTGACCGCTATGCAACCCCCAACCAGTCCCAGAGTTGCCATGGTCTTTTTGGCCTCAGCCTTATCATGGCGCCCAAGCGCATTCCCAACGAGAATGGAGGCTGCACGAGCAAAGCCGCCAATGATTGTTTTGTTGAGCCGCATGTACGCAAAAATACTGTGGGTTGCGGCAAGGTAGATGGCGCCATAGCCCTCCACCAGGGTCTGAAACACCAGAAAGATCATGAGTGCGAGGATGTTCTGGATCCCCGGGGGCAAGGCAACCCGCACCATGTCCTTCTGAAGGCGTACGCTCAGGGCATGGAAGGTGAAGAGGCGGTAGTCGCGTTTATACCCCTGAAGCAGGAGCACCGCAATGAGGTACAGCGCCGAGACGCCGGTTGAGATAGCTGTACCGAGGGCGGCACCCTGAATACCCATTGCGGGGAGGCCCAGATTGCCAAAAATGAGCACCCAGTTCAGCGCTATGTTCAGCAGGTTGCTCAACACCCCTGCATACATCACCGGTCGAGTCCGGTTAATGGCGCCCATGAAACCTTGGCCTATCATAAAGAAGCCCATGGGAATGAGGCTAAACCGAATAATGACGATGTACTCCATGACCAGTTCTAGAATGCTCTCCGAGTGCAGTAGGAGTCCCAATACCGGTCGGGCCAGAAGGCTAACACCTAGTGCAAGGAGTCCGGCTCCAACGCCTACCACCAAGCCGTTATCTAGTACCGCGCCCGTGCTGGCCCTGTCAATGTCGGATTCCTCTTGTTGCCGACCGTATCTCCTGCTTGCGAGCGCCTGCACGCCTGCCGACAGCGGCCAGAGGAAGGTCATGAGGATCCAGGTAACCAAACCCGCAATACCTATTGCCGCCAGCTCAAGGCTGCCGGTACCGTAATGGCCAAGCATTGCCGAGTCGGCAATTTGGTGGAGGTAGTGGGTCAGCTGAACGAATAAAAGCGGTGTTCCAAGTCTAAGAATTTGTCGAGCCACGGAGGACTTGGGGGAGATACTCATAGGGGGTGATTATCACGTTAAGCCAGCTGCGTGACAACTGTGCCTTCATAGACTCTGCCTTCTTAGGGGCGGGAGTGCTATTCCCAGAGGCGGCCGCTCCACAGCATGAGTGTCTCGGAGTATAGTCCCCACCAGATAATGAGGGAAGTTACACTGAGCACGCCTATTGCATAGGCAGCGTCGCGCAGCCGCAACGACTCCTTTCTGTACCAGGTGCGGTTCATGCCGGAAAACCCGCGCGCCTCCATAGCAGCCGCTACACGACCCGCCCTCCGCAAGGCGCCCGCCAGCAGAGGTACGGTATAACGGTAGACGCGCTGGATCTTGCCACGTAAGCCCCCCGCCTCACCCACTCCGCGCAAACGATGTGCCCCGCGAATCTGTTCAAGCTCAATCTGCAAGCTCGGCAGGTACCGATACGCAGCCAACGCGCTGTAGGCAATCTTTGGCGGAACCGACAGTTGATGCACCAAACTCAGAACAAACCGGGTAGGCTCAGTGCTCGCAACGAACAGAACCGACCACACGCCAAAGGTCAGCGCGCGCAGGAAAAAACTCACACCGTTCCTAAGGCCTTCGGCCGATATCGCCACCGGCCCAACGGTGAAAAGTGTGGTGCCAGCGCTCCGTGGTAGGAGGGCATTCATCCACAGAAAGCCAACCCCAAAGAGCAGAAAGGGCAGGAGTGCCCGTGCAAGCACCAAGGGTCGCACCCGTCCAAGCCCGAGCACCATAAGCGCACCAAAGGCCGTGAGCAACGACAGTGTCTGAAGGTCAAATACGACCGACACAAACAGCATGACTATGACCGAGCAGATCATCTTGACCGCCGGATTTATGGTGGCAAGCGGAGAGTCCAGTTCGTAGTTCTCAAAGACCGTGTGGCGTATCATGCTCCGCTCCTTGTGGCACTCTCAAGTTTCGCTGCGCCAAAGCGCACACAGGCGGGCTCTTGCAAACCTAGTTGTGCAAGCAGGTCACGATCCGCAAAGAACTCCGTCGGGCTTTGCCCAGTCAAAACGCGACCGTCCTGCATTCCATACACTGTGTCGGCACGCCGCCACACCAGATCCATGTCGTGGGTTATAATCACCACCGCTGTGCCTTGGTCCGCAACGGTCTGCAGCATCCCCAACAACTCCTCAAGCGCCGACGGATCCTGCCCAAAAGTCGGCTCATCTAGTACCAGCAACTCCCTTGGAGATAGCAGCATGGTGGCCGCCGAAAGCCGGCGCTTCTGCCCATGACTGAGTGCAAAGGGATTCCGGTCCGTAAAGCCCTCAAGCCTGAGTGCACGCAGCACCTCAAGGGCGGCTTCGCTCGTTTCTTCGTCTGGGCCTTGCACATTAAAGCGCACCTCATCGAGCACACGGTCGGTCACAAACTGGTGCTCCGGGTTTTGGAAAACAAGTCCTAGTCGGTTGGCAACGGTACGCGCTGGAATCTCAGCTACCGGCTGACCGCCAAACAACACCTCTCCCCCATCCGGTCTATGCAGGCCCACCGCGAGTTTGGCTAGGGTGCTCTTGCCGCAGCCGTTCGCACCAACAATGGCACACACCTCACCCGGATGTACGGCAAAGCTGAGATCATGGAGCACCGGCCATCCCGGTCTGTAGGAGAAGGACACCTGCTCAAACTGCAGCACGGGACCGGGGCTGACCTTGAACTCCGGCTTCTGGCGGCCAGGGGCACTCCACTGGGCAAG
>REEM01000235.1 GCA_007695055.1 Spirochaetaceae bacterium
TACCGTGAGCGGTGGCCGACTCTCAACCTCGGTGGGGCAGGATCTTGCCGCCAACGCCGGTACTGTTTCGGTACGGAGTAATCACGACCCGCAGCCAGCGCAAACTCTGAGCGCGTCGGGTCGGTTATCCGGACTGCCTACTCACGCAGACAATGACTGGAGCGGCGGCGCGAGTCTGCGTTATGTGACGCCGTACTTTGAGTCGTCCATCCAACACGACAGTAACTTCCTTAACGCAGGATCGGTTGAACGGCGCCACCGCAGCGGCCTTCAAGTCGGTACCGCTGTCGCCTACGCCGAGGGCGTGTTTGCTCCCAGTCGTCCAATTACAGATGCCTTTGTCATTTTCAGACGAGACCCCAGCTTGAGCGATGTTGGAATTGAGGTTCGCTCCGAGGGAAGCATGCGGGCAACTCCTTTGGAGCGTTGGGGGCGGGTTGTTGCTCCGGGGCTACGTTCGTACTATCCCTACACCTACTTTGTGGATGCGCCCTTCCTGCCGGAAGGATACGACCTGGGGCCAGGTACCTTCATTGTTGCGCCCGGATATCAGCAAGGTGCGCTTATTGATATAGGAAGTGATGCGCGCGTGTACGTTGAGGGCCAGCTGGTGAACGAGTCCGGCGAGGTGGTGGCACTTGCCGCGGGACGCATCTACGCCGGTGCGTTTGATGCGGGGGTTGAGATAGCCGAGGAGCAGCAAGGCGAGCTGTTTTTTAGCGACCGCGACGGTATCTTTGTTGTGTATGGCCTGCGCCCGGGCACCTACCATTTGCGGATGTCTGGCAGTCGTTATGTTGAGTTCAGTATTCCAGAGGGTGAGGTCGGTAGGTTTGAGCTTGGCGAGATTGTGCTCAGGCGCCGGGAGGCGGAGTAATGAAAGTAAAATCAAATAGATTGTTCAGGGTGTCCTTGTTGCTTCTCATTGGCTTGTGTTCAATGCAGGTGCTCTATGCACAAGAGTTTAAGTTTCAGACCAGGAGTGACAAAAACCAGCGTCTGACCTATGTGCTCGGCCAAACAGTGGAGGAAACAATAAGTATTTGGCTCAGGCATAAGGGGCCAGCCGTGGACTACTTTGTCACCGCGAACGCAGGTCAGCATGCAGGCGGCAATGTCCAGAGCCGCCAAGCCTTGTCAACAGCGGGTGACGGACTTCAGTACCAAGTCTACGACGGCAACGGGAATATTCTCAGTGCTACAAACGGCATTACCGGTAGTTTCGGGGCTAATAACCAAGGAAGGTGGCAGGAAACCACCATTGAGATATCCCTCCGGATTCTGGCCAGTGCGTTTCCACCAGCTGGAGATTATACCGATACATTTGACCTTGAGCTTTATATTGGTAGCTCGGCAACTGGAAATCCTGTTGAGACTGCGGACATTAATCTGACGGTCCGCATGCCGGAGATTGTAGACTTGCAGGTAGGACCCCCGGGTGCCTCTTATGGCTCATTCGGGCGAGCATATAACATAAGCATTGACCCTGCTCTGCCGGGAGTTGGTGATGGAGCGGAGCTTTTAGTACTTGCGAACACCGGTTTTGCGCTTGAGGTGTCGTCCGACAATGGCGGCTTCTTGACAATAGGCGGACTTGAAGACACCGTGCCATACCGATTTCGTTTTAATGGGAGCTGGATCACTATTGGTGGCACCGGCTCGTTTAGAATTACCGGCGTCGAGCAGCCGACAGGTGTGAGCGGCCGCTCCTACCCGTTTTATGCCGAAATTGATACCTACGACGACCTACCGGCGGCTGGTACCTACTCAGATGTGCTCAATTTCACCATTGTGGCACCATAATTTGGCGTAGGATGTAGCGGGATTAGTATGTGGTCAACGGGGTTCAGGGTGGCGCGGCTTTATGACTCGCTAATAGTGCGCATGTAGTCTAGAACAATTCTTCTCATGCGCTCGGACCCAACCTTGCGGTAGAGTTTAAGGAGCCTGATTTCGTCGCGGGTTAAGGAAAAGCCGCCGGTGAGAGTATCCGCGGAGTGCTGGAGCTTGGGAGCACGTACCTCGTCCGGAATGAGCTCATTGAGCCCAACACCTAATGCAGCCGCCAGATCAACAAGTCGGGACACCGAGATCCGGGTGCGGCCCTTCTCATACTTCTGAACCTGCTGGTAGCTCACCGAGATCCGGTCCGCTAGGTCTTCCTGCGAGAGTGCCCGCTCCTTTCGCAGGTCCGAGATGCGAGTACCAATATATTGTTCTAGATCGCCCGCATTTTCCACTGTGGTATGTTGTACCTTCTAAACAGCGTATTTTCCACCAAGCACGAGTTGTGCTGGAAAATACGAAGAATGCCCGCCTGGGTTGTGCCAGCTCCAGGACAGCTATATTTCACTTGGGAACTTTTCATCAGATTTGTATTGCCGGTTGCCCATGCCCTCCATGGAGAGTAGCTTTGCTCACAAGGACACAACCACTATGAATGAATCTATCGCATTGGAACTCATTTCTCACCCCTTGACTCAGGAACTGTTGTTGCCAGCTGGAGCCTTGCTTGGGGCAGTTGCGCTTGGGCTTGTACTGCGGAGCCTCCTCCTGCGGCTATTAGGTGCTTCGGCACGTGAAACCGAAACGGCCCTACAGCAAGCCTTGTAGCGCTACGGTCGCGGCCCCTTGACCGTGCTCTTGCCGCTTGTCCTTGTGCGGGTTCTTGCTGGCCTTGTTCCTGTTCCGCTGCCAGCAGATATGCTGACTGTACTCCGGGAAGGGCTCAACGTTGCGACCATTCTGGCGTTTGGCTGGACCGCCATTCGTTCAACCTCGGTGTTGAAGGTGGTGGTTCTTCAGCGTTATAGGCTTGATGTGCAGGACAATCTTGAGGCACGGAAAGTTCACACGCAGATGGACATTATCATCAAGATCCTTGGGTTTCTCATTATTCTCATTGTCGTGTCCATGGTTCTCATGAGTTTTGACGGGTTTCGGCGTCTTGGCACAAGCCTGCTCGCATCGGCCGGCCTGGCAGGTTTGGTGCTGGGTTTTGCGGCCCAGCGTAGCCTTGGCAACCTGCTTGCCGGAATTCAGATTGCTCTCAGCCAACCAATACGCATTGACGATGTAGTAATAGTAGAAGGTGAGTGGGGCCGTATTGAAGAGATAACCCTGACCTATGTGGTGGTTGCCATTTGGGATAAGCGGCGGATGATTTTGCCTATTAGTTACTTCATTGAGCGGCCATTTCAGAACTGGACACGCAACACGGCCGAGATCTTGGGCACCGTGTTCTTGTACGTAGACTACACCGTTTCGGTAGATGTTCTGCGTGCTGAGCTGCATAGAATTCTTAAGGAAAGCAGCTATTGGGACGGGAAGGGGTGGGCCTTACAGGTCACGAACGCCACCGACCGAGCCCTTGAGCTGCGGGCTCTTATGAGTGCACCTAACTCGCCGGATGCCTGGGAGCTGCGCTGTGAGGTACGGGAGAAGTTGTTGGCATTCATTCAGCACGAGTACCCTGAATCCCTTCCGCGCATTCGTGCAGAGGCCCAAATGAGCAATTAACGTTGATTATTCCGGGTAACCGGCGTAGGATTGATAGTGTATGAAGCACTTACCAGAAACAATTCCGGCCTTGATCGGAAACAGTATTGCGAGTTACGGTGACAAGCCGGTTTTCTCGTATGTAGATGGATTACCCATTAGCTTTGCAACGCTTGGCAGGCTCATTACGCGACTAGGTCTTCTGCTTGCCGAGCATGGCGTGTCGCCAGGTGACCGGGTCGCTTTGCTCTCGGAGAACAGGCCGGAATGGCCTGTCGCGTACCTCGGTATAGTGGGGTATGGTGCGGTGGTTACCCCCATTCTGCCAGACTTCCACGAGAACGAGGTTGCCAATATTCTTGAGCACTCAGAGGCAAAGCTGGTATTTGTTTCGCCACGACTACGGGCAAAGCTTGACGGCGCTGTTGTTCTGTTGGAAGAACGGAGCACCGTTCCGACATCGCTTGAAATTGAGAACCTCTCCATAGAAAGCTCAGAAGACGAACCAAGTCCGGCACCAAGCGCTCGCGAACCCGGGCCAGACGACCTGGCAGCTATCATTTATACATCTGGCACAACAGGTAGCTCCAAAGGTGTCATGCTGACACATAGGAATATTGTTTCTAATGTAATTGCGGCCTCACCGCTTGCCGATATACGGCCCGGTGACTGCATGTTGTCACTTTTACCACTGTCGCATTCCTACGAATGCACCTTGGGCTGCTTGACTCCAGCGGCCGCCGGGGCTGCGGTGTACTACTTAGATAAACCGCCTTCACCTACGGTGCTCATGCCAGCCTTGGCGCAGGTGCGACCGCAACAAATGTTGACGGTGCCGCTCTTCATTGAGAAGATCTTCCGCAATAAGATACATCCACAGCTCACCGGCTCTACGGTCAAACGCATGTTGTACGGAGTGGGCCCGTTACGTAAGCTGCTCCACAAAGTTGCATGCAAGAAGTTGATGAAGAGTTTTGGTGGACGTCTACGCTTCTTTGGCATAGGTGGCGCCGCATTGGCTCCGGACGTTGAACGATTCCTCCGCGACGGGGGCTTCCCCTATGCTATTGGATATGGACTGACCGAGACAGCACCCCTCATTGCTGGCTCCTCACCCGCTGACACCTTTTACCGCGCCATAGGCCCTGCTATTGAGGGCACCGAGGTGCGCATTGCCGAGAAGGACTCCGAGAGCGGTGAGGGTGAGATTCAGGTGCGCGGCCCCAACGTCATGCGTGGGTACTTCAAAGATGACAAGCGTACGGCCGAGACCTTTACCGAGGACGGTTGGTTGCGCACCGGAGACCTGGGTTTCTTTGACAAGCAGCAGCGGCTGTACATCCGGGGCCGGATCAAGAACATGCTTCTAGGCCCGAGTGGTGAAAATATCTACCCCGAGGAAATAGAGGCTGTCATTAACTCCAAAC
>REEM01000116.1 GCA_007695055.1 Spirochaetaceae bacterium
CATAGGCCACCTCGGCGAGCTCCTCAATATCAAGAGCGTAACTAATAGCCTGCCGAACGCGCACATCATTAAAGGGTTCCTCTTGAGTATTGAACAGGATGTAATGCAGTCGCATGGCCGCGTATTCGTGAAGCTCTACATTATTGTTCTCACGGAGGCGATTGAAGTCCGTTTCCGGAATAGTTTGGGCCACATGAACACCGCCAGTTTCAACCTCAATGGTTCGACTACTGCCCTCAGGAATACCGCGGAATGTGAGTCGTTCCACCTGCGCGGGACCTCGCCAGTGCTCATCAAAGCGCTCAAGATGCACCGCGGTGCCTCGATCCCAACGGGCAAGCTTGAAAGGCCCGGTTCCAACTGGGTTTGCACCAAAGTCCGCACCGTACTCTTCAACTGCCGCCTTGCTAACAATCAAGGATGAGCTGTGAGCAAGGTACGTGAGTACTGCCGCAAAGGGCTCGTTGGTGGGAATGCGAATAGTGTAGTCGTCAACAACCTCAATGTTTTCTACGTCAATCATAGCAAGACGGGATCGGCCAGCAAACCCCAAACTGCGGTCAAGGAGTGTCTCGTAGGTGAACTTCACGTCCTCGGCAGTAAACTCTACCCCGTTATGGAACGTGACTCCCTGACGAAGATTAAACTCTATGGTCCGATCATCTACGAATGACCAGTCGGTAGCGAGCGCTGGCTCCACGCCCATGTCGTCAGTTCTGCGAACCAAACCGTCAAATATCTGATTGTTTATCCAGTGTGATGCGGTGTCCTCAACCGCCCTTGGATCCATGGTCTGAGTTTCTGCGAAGTTGGCCACTATCAAGTGGCTTTCTTCTACCGCAGCTTCCTCGCTTGGTGCACATCCGATGAGGATTGCAGCACCGAGCATGACAACAGCCATAAGGATGAATGCTCGAATCTTCATTATCGTTTCCCTCCAGATTCAGTTTGAATAGATATAGTTTCTACTCAATAATGATAGTCCCTTCATAGGGTAGATAGAAAGTCACGGACTAGTCAAACCTCCGGAGCGGCATATCGAGCAATTCCGCTACTTAATCAAAAGAAGATACAGTACATGGAACAGGACACAAGCTTATTGACCGCATGCGCATGACCACCTATTATTCCGGTTAGACTTTTGTTAGAAAGGTCGGATATTAAGGAGGAGCTATGCAAAAAATGAGTACACAGACGAACCTGGCCAGGTTTGTTCTGCTGGTGACGGTGGCGATCTTGGCCTCAATGCTGGTCGCTTGTGGTCCTGCGGCGGACACCGCTGTGGAGCGCGACACCCTGACCATTGCGATTGGCGCCGAGCCGGAGTCGCTTGATCCGGTTCGAATGACATCGGCCCCAGCGGCAACCGTTGGTGAGCATGTTGTCGAACGGTTAATCTACATGGAAGAGGACGGTACGCTGACACCCATGCTTGCCACAAGCTGGGAAGCCAACGAGGACAGCACCGTTTGGCAATTTGAGATTCGCCAGGGAGTAACCTTTCACGACGGCGAGCCACTGAACGCCGAGGCGGTTGCAATAAACCTGTCGCGTTTTGTGAATCCGGATGTAGGAGCGGCCTATGCATTCCTACTCGGTAGTGTCCGCGAGATTGAGGCAGTCGGTGAGTACACCCTGCAACTCACCCTTGCGCAGCCTTTTGCGCCTATCCTGTCGCACCTTTCACATAGCTTTATTGGAATTGTAAGTCCCAACCAACTACAAGGACTTTCGCCCGAGCAAACCTTTGAGATTCCAGTTGGAACCGGCCCCTACGTTATGGACCGCTGGAGTCGAGGTGACAGTATTCGTCTGAGCGTAAACGAGGACTACTATGGTTCTACTCCACAGATTCCAAACCTCGTCTTCAACTTCATTCCGGAAGAATCTGCACGAATTGTTGCGCTTGAAACCGGCGAGGCCGACGCAATCATGGCTGTACCCCCGGCAGATGTTGACCGACTCCAGGGCGACCCCAACATCGATGTAGTCTTTCAAACTGCGGTTCGCACGATCTACATTAGTTTCAACAACATTCGCGAACCATTCACTAATCCATTGGTGCGACGCGCACTTAACCACGCTGTAGACAAGCAGGGAATCGTCGACTCCATTTTTGAAGGCGTTGGTTTTGTTGCGGACGCCCCAATTCCGGATGCGGTATTTGGCCACACCTCGGTAGGCCCATATGCGTTTGACCCCGACCTTGCTCGTGAACTACTGGCAGAAGCAGGATACCCCGACGGCTTCAGCATGACACTGCACCACCCAACCGGTCGTTACCCGCTCGACTCAACAGTTGCGCAGGCAGTTCAGTCAATGCTCGCAGATGTGGGCATTAATGCGACTCTTGAGACTCGCGAGTGGACAAGCTACCTGCAGTTCACCAGCCAGCCCCCAGACCAGGCCGAGTACGACGCGTTTATGCTTGGTTGGGGTACGGTCACCCTGGATGCAGACTACGGTCTCTTCGCCTTGTTGCACACACGCCAGTGGAACCCCAACGGTAACAATCGTGGCTTCTACTCCAACGAACGTGTAGATGAGCTCCTGGACGCAGCACGTGTAGAGACGGATCCGGCCAGACGGGCGCCAATGTACCATGAGGCTGTTCAGCTGATTTGGGACGACGCTCCTTGGATTTACCTGTACAATGCGGGGCAGATTAATGCGGTTCGCACCAATGTTGGTGGACTCATTCATCACCCACTTGAGAACCTCAGCGCCTGGGATGCATACTTCCGATAGACCACTACGGTTCATTGGCAGATAGCATTACTGGTTCTGCCTTCGTCACGTTGTGGCGAAGTTTTCCCGGCCCTTTGCGGGGCCGGGATGACCCTGAGCTCTTCCCAAGAGGAGTTCAAGGCCATCCTTTCTTAGGGGAGCACTTCTTTGTACCAGTACATTGCACGACGACTAGCACTCACAATCCCGGTAGTGTTTGGAGTCTCAATAATAGTCTTTGGAATTATCAGGCTTATTCCAGGAGACCCCGCCCGCGCAATGGCCGGAGTAAATGCAACTCCACAGTTTATTGAGCAGGTGCGCGTACGTTATGCCTTAGATCAACCTCTACCGGTGCAGTACGGGCGATTCATTGTAGGCTTCATGCAGGGAGACCTTGGGAATTCGGTATTCAGCGGGCGTCCGGTCACAACCGAGATTGGCGAACGCTTCCCGCGCACCATGTTACTGGCAGTAATAGCTCTGGTAATAGCGACTATGATCGGCGTCTCAGCCGGAATAGTGTCGGCAACAAGGCGAAACTCAGTATTTGACAACGCTAGTATGTTCATTGCATTGGTAGGAGTGGCCGCGCCGGTATTCTGGATGGCGCTTATGCTACAGTTGTTGTTTGCAGTTCAACTGCGACTGCTTCCAGCTACCGGCATTGGCACTATTCAACATCTTGTACTTCCAAGCATTACGCTCGGAACGGCAAGTGCCGCTCTCATGGCGCGTATAACCCGTTCAAGTATGCTCGACGTCCTGCGCCAGGACTTCATCACAACCGCCCGTTCAAAGGGCTTACATGAGCGCGTTATCGTTTACAAACACGCCCTTAAGAACGCCCTCATTCCGGTGGTAACGGTTCTTGGTTTACAGTTCGGCATACTTCTTGGTGGTGCGGTTCTTACCGAAACGGTTTTTGCCTGGCCGGGAGTTGGACGGCTTCTTGTGGATGCAATACTTAGACGAGATTATCCTGTTGTCCAAGGTACGGTCATGCTGTTGGCACTCCTGTTTGTGATGATCAACCTTGTCGTAGATATCATCTATGCCTTTCTTGACCCACGTATCCATTATCAGTCGGGAAGCGGAGAGTAAGCCATGCAAACTGAAGACTACGATATGAGCTCGATGGCAACCACCGATAGATTTGATCCCTCCGAGGCTCAAGGGAACATGACAAAAAGCAAGCGCACAAGTGAGTTTGCCGAGGTTTTCCGACACCTCATGCGCAACCGTGCAGCTGTCGTTGGGCTCTTCATCATTGGGGGCTTTATTGCCGCATCGGTGCTTGCGCCGCTCCTTTCAACTCATGATCCTTTACGCACAGCCTTAGGCAATCGCCTCCAAGGACCAAGCAGCGAACACATACTCGGAACCGATGAGCTTGGTCGAGACCTTTTTAGTCGCATGCTGTACGGTGGACGAATCTCACTGAACATAGGGCTTATTTCCGTACTTATAGGTGTATCAATTGGGGTTCCTATCGGTGCCATTAGCGGATACTTCGGTGGGAAGTTAGATATCCTCACCCAGCGCTTCATTGACATTATGATTGCTTTTCCCGGCATTCTCCTGGCCATTGTTGTTGTAACGGTATTGGGTGTCGGTGTACAGAACGTCATGATAGCAACCGGTGTGGCAAGCATCCCAGTGTATGCCCGCCTGGTGCGCGGGTCGGTGCTTGCAGTCAAGGAGCAGAGTTACGTTGCGGCTGCGCATGCGGCCGGACTGGGGCACACCAGGATTATTTTCCGCCAGATTTTGCCCAACTGCTTGGCGCCAATCATTGTTCAGAGCACCTTTCAAATTGCAACCTCAATCCTGTGGGCTGCTGGGCTTGGCTTTCTGGGCCTTGGTGCTCAGGCTCCAACTCCTGAGTGGGGTGCTATCTTGAGCAATGGCAGAGCTTACATTCGTACAGCACATCACCTGACGACCTTTCCGGGTCTGGCCATCCTGTTCATGGTTCTTGGCTTTAACCTGGTGGGGGACGGCCTGCGTGATGCACTTGACCCAAAAACCCGATAGAAGGGGAGTTCATGGATCCATTACTCCAGATACGGCAGCTGCAAACCAGCTTCAAGACCGAAGGCGGTACAGTACATGCCGTTGATGATGTTTCGTTTGATATAGGGAAAGGTGAGGTGGTAGGCCTCGTCGGGGAAAGCGGTTGCGGCAAGACTGCTGTGTCCTTGAGTATTCTGCAGTTGCTGCCTACTCCTCCAGCCGTTATTGAAGGCGGGCAAATACTTTTTGCGGACCGCGACCTTCTCAAGCTCTCGCCTGAGGAGATTAGGAAAATTCGTGGGAATGAAATTGCCATGATTTTCCAGGAACCTATGACAAGCCTCAATCCGGTCTATACCATTGGCAACCAGCTCATGGAAACTATTCAGCTTCATGAAAAGCTGGGTGGAGCCGCGGCCCGGACTCGAGCAATAGACATGCTGAAGCTTGTTGGAATTCCTCGGGCCGATGAAGTCATTGATGAGTATCCTCACCGTTTCTCAGGTGGCATGCGTCAGCGCGCAATGATTGCCATGGCGCTCAGTTGTAATCCGCGGCTTCTCATAGCCGATGAGCCGACTACCGCCCTAGATGTAACAATACAAGCGCAGATCCTTGAACTCATGCGCGATCTTCGAGAACGCATTGGTATGTCAATACTTTTTATCACTCATGACCTGAGCGTCATTGCTGAGATGGCTGACCGGGTCGTGGTCATGTACGCCGGCAAGCTGGTAGAGCAGGCAGATGTGGTTACGCTCTTTCACAATCCACAGCATCCGTACACACAGGGGCTTATCGGCTCACGACCAAGCGCGGATCAAGACACAAGCACGAACGGCGCCAAGAAGCGCCTGCCCTTTATTCGAGGCAGTGTGCCGAACCCACTCTATATGCCTCCCGGCTGTCCCTTTCATCCACGCTGTGATCACGCCATGCCTATCTGCTCACAGAAGATGCCCGCCAAGACCGAGTTGAAATCAGGTCACACGGTTCGCTGCTGGTTGCACGAAGAACACGAAGCACTACCGTCAACACCGGAGGTTCAGGAATGAGTACTGATTTATCACCGGAACGCCCGGTACTTGAGGTTCGTGACCTCAAGAAATATTTTCCCATTCGTACCGGCGTACTCAGCCGAGTGACCGGTCATGTGAAGGCTGTCGACGGTGTCTCTTTTGACATTCGGTCTGGCGAAACCTTTGCATTGGTGGGGGAAAGCGGCTGTGGCAAGAGCACCACCGGTCGTACAATCCTACGCCTTACCGGAGCTACCGGTGGCGAAATTCGTTATGACGGCGAGGATGTTCTGGCTGCCTCTGGTGACCGCATGCGACGGCTGCGGAAATCTATGCAGATTGTTTTTCAGGATCCCTACAGCGCGCTGAACCCACGAATGACGGTTGGGGCGGCAATTCGGGAAATTCTCCAGGTACACGGAATAGCACACGGAGCCGAGGCCCAGCAGCGCGTAGAGGAGCTGTTGGTGAGGTGCGGACTTGAGTCCTACCACAGCTGGCGCTACCCACACGAGTTCTCCGGGGGACAACGGCAGCGGGTTGTTATTGCGCGCGCGCTTGCGCTGGACCCACAGTTTATTGTTGCAGATGAGCCCATCTCGGCGCTTGACGTGAGCATTCAAAGTCAAATTATAAATCTCCTTGAGGACTTGCAAGACGACCTCAATCTCACCTATTTGTTCATAAGCCATGACCTGAGTGTGGTTCGGCACATGGCAGACCGAGTTGGGGTAATGTACCTGGGAAAACTCGTTGAGGTAGCGGACAAAGAGGAGTTTTATCGGGAGCCACTCCATCCGTATAGCCAAGCCCTGTTGTCGGCCATTCCGGTCAGTGATCCAAGCGTAAAAAAACAGCGGATAATTCTCACTGGCGACGTCCCAAGTCCTGCCAATCCACCGGCTGGGTGTCCCTTTCACACCCGGTGTCCCTATGTGATGGATGTCTGCCGGAGCGTCGTTCCAGAACTCAAACCCACACCCTCGGGGCATTATGCCGCCTGCCATCTTGTTCATCCAAATGGATAAACACCTTGTTCATCCACATGAATAAGCGTCGTGCGCGCAAGTTAGCCCGCGCGGATGATAATCAGGTGGCGCGCGGTGACACCTTTGCCTGGCTCATTGCCGCGGTGCAGGTCGTCGGCCCAGTACTGGCGGGACTCATACTCTCAGTGGTGCTGGCCTATAGCCTTATTCATTTCATCTTTCTGCGCTAGCGGTATTTCCGATTGTAAACACTGAGCAGTAAACCTATACCAATCATCCCGGTCCATAACGGCGAACCACCGTAGGACAGAAAGAACAGCGGCAGACCAGTGATGGGCAGTATCCCCATGGCCATACCGATATTCACCACGAAGTGTGTGAAAATCAACCCCGCTACCCCAGCCGCAAGGTAAGCTCCAAACGAGTCCTTAGCGTATCCAAGTATGAGCACCGCTCGCAGCAGAATGAGAAAGAAGAGAACAAAGATGCCAAAGGCACCGACAAACCCCCACTCTTCGGCAATGATGGAGAATATGAAGTCGGTGCTCTGCTGCGGAAGATATTGAAAGTGACTCTGGGTACCCTGTAGATAGCCTTTACCCCAAACGCCTCCAGATCCGACTGCAGTCACCGACTGAATGGTGTTCCAGCCCGCACCACGGGGGTCAATACTCGGATCCAAAAAAACGACGAGTCGCATAAGCTGATACGGCCGGAGGAATCCGCGTACAAATATCGACGCAGCTACTCCAACTGCGGGAATAGATGTGCCGTAAGCAATAGCTGAGAACCATCGCCGTTTTGTAACTATACGCCCAACAATGGCCAGCACAACGACCAAGACCAAGGTGCCAAGCAGAATACTAACTGGCCCCGGTTCCCTGAGCACCGATATGAGGGGTGAGTGGCGCTCAAGCACAAACTGTTCATAGGTGGGCAGCAGTGTGAAGATAAGCACAGACATCCCTGTGAGTACGAAAAATCCGACATGCGCTGCTTTAGCTCCGGCCACGAATGCCATTATTAGGTACAGTGGTAAGTATACGACAGCGGTACCAAGATCCGGCTGTACCAACACCAACAAGGTTGGAGGAACTACCAGCAGCATGCCAAGGATGAAGGTAGGAAGTCTGCGAATGCCGTCCTTCACGTGATCTAGATACTTGGCAACTACAAGAATGAGTGCCAGCTTAGCGAACTCCGAAGGCTGTATACCAAACTCCCAAAGCCCAAGCCAACGACGGGCCCCGTTGACTACCCGGCCGAACAACAAGGTTATAACGAGGAGTAGCAGCATCACCAGAAAAAGGTAGACAGCAGCCTCGCGATATACCCGGTAGTCAGTGAACGCCACAGCTATCATGAGCACCAGGCCGATAGCGGCCCAGATAATCTGCCGTATATACTCGGTGGAGAACACAATTCCGGTCGAGGTCACGCCGCTCGAGTAGATAAAGAGAATGCCCACTATCGTGAGAAGCACAACCGAAAGAAAAAGAATAATATCAAACTCAAATATTGAGCGGGACCTCGTTTCGTGCAACAACTACCTCGCTTAGAGTCGGTCGAGTAGCGACTTGAGGAACTCATACACCCGAATCGCAGAGCCAATTGACAGGCGTTCATCGGGGCTATGAGGGCCACGAATCTCCGGCCCAATGGAGATCATTTCCATGCCCGGAACCTTGGCACCTATTACACCACACTCAAGTCCGGCATGAATTACCTCTACCTTCATTTCGGTGCCATTCATCTCTTTATATGCTTCTCGGCAACGTGCCAGCAGAGCCGAGTCCGGATTGGGTCTCCAGGCAGGATACTCACTTGCATAACGTACCGAGCCACCCGCTGCCTCAACCGCGGCACGCACCCGTTCCGCCGCCGCATTACAGAGGCTTGCTACACTTGAGCGCTGGCTCGTGAGTAACTTGAGCGCCTTCCCTTCAATTTTTGCTGCCGCAAGATTGCTTGAGGTTTCTACGACTCCCGGGGCCACCCTACTCATACCCAGCACGCCATGTGGTATAAGAAGCAGGGTACGGATGATTGCTACACTTGATTCCAGTGCGGCGGCGGGTGCGGCCGGTAGAGCAACCTCGCCAAGGCTAATCCGCAGGTTTGGTTCTATATCGCCTATTTCGCTCCGTATTTCCTGCTCCATCTCTGCGACCAAGTTCCTGAGCTTCTCACCAGACTCCTGTGGCACAGAGAGCACAACGGCACACTCACGCGGAATCGCGTTGTGCTTATCACCGCCGCTGAGAGAAGAGATTCGCAACGGCAGCTCTCGAGCGAGGCGGTCAAGTACACGCGCGCACAGTGATACTGCATTGCCCAACCCCACATGGATCTCGGTACCGGAGTGCCCCCCATTGAGGCCAAGCACCTCAAGTTCGTAACTCGTACAGTTCGCCGGTATCGATTCAGTGACGAGCGGCACCTCACCCTCGGTGTTCTTGCCTCCAGCACAGCCAATGCATACAACTCCCTCATCCTCACTGTCTATGTTCACCAAAATTCTACCGCTTATGAGGGTCGGATCAAGTTCCAAGGCGCCAATTAGACCGCTTTCCTCATCCATAGTGAACAGGAGTTCAAGTGGCCCATGCTCTCCATTATCATCAAGTAGTGCAAGCATCATTGCAACCGCAATGCCGTTATCTGCCCCCAGAGTCGTACCGTCTGCCTTGAGCCAGTCCCCGTCACGCACAACTCGGATCGGGTCTTTCTCAAAATTAAACTCAACAGATCTATTCTTTTCGCAGACCATGTCCATGTGCCCCTGCAGAACCACGGTTGGGCTACTCTCCTTGCCTGGGCTTGCAGGCACTCTCACCACGAGGTTGCCGACCGAGTCGGTCTGGTGGGAGAAGCCCCGCTTCTCTGCCTCTTGAATCAGCCACTCGCGAACCTTCTCTTCCTTACGGGAAGGGCGAGGAATACGAGTTATGGTTTCAAACGCGGCCCAGAGACCGCGGGGTTCAAGTTCGTCAAAAGCACTCATGTTAGCAAACTCCAGTTCGGGAACTTAGGATGTTTTCGCATACCGACGGGCCGGCGAAAAAAGTGAATCGTAGGTATAATAATGCCTCATGATTGAAACATGGACAAGACGGTCACTTACACGGCGTATTGCAGTTCCTCTCCTCATAGCAGCAACTGCCTTAGTTATGGCACCGGCCTTGCTCATGTTGTCAAGGCAAAGCTCTCATGGGCATGACTTGCTCATGGAATACGAGAGTCTCCAGGCCTCGACGGCAATACTTGAACTCTTTGTCCAGCGACGTCCCATTGACCCTGCCGACATTGACCCCCGTATCATAGGGTTTGGCATTTACAACTCATTGGGCGAATTACAGCTCCATCATGGCAGCGTTCCAGGTGAACTTCATGCCAACGAAACCGAAGGCTACAGTCTCCTGCGCCATACCGAGCCTCCACGTATCCGCGTTGTTCGTATGCTTGGACGCACCATGCCAATGGGCCGCCAACCACTCAACACCGAAGACACAGACCGGCCGTCAATGATGGGGCCTGGCCCCCGGATGCGTGGAACTCCGGCTCAACCCATGGTTCTAGTAGATTACGATATCTCGGATCATCTGGCGGAACAGCGCTTTGGACGCATGGTGTTGGGCGGATTTGCGCTGGCCCTCGCCGGGCTCTCTCTGGCAGCAATCATGCTCCACAGCCGACTTGAGAGCTTTGCAGAACAAGAGGAACGCCGCAGGAAACTTGTAGAGTTGGGTCATGCCTCAAGAACCCTTGCCCACGAGATTAAGAACCCTCTTGGCGCGATACGAATGCAAACAGCGCTGCTCCGCAAGCGACTGCAAGCTCAGAATAACGCAGAGATTCAATCCGGCATCGATGTGCTGGAAAAAGAGACTGGGCGCATTGCAGTGTTGGTAGATGAAATGCGGAACTTCTTACGCTCGGGCGTCGGTAGTCCTGAGCAGCTAGATCTGGTGGAGTTTCTTCGAGAGACAGCATATACATACCAAGGCCGGGTCATAGCCAATCTGCCTGAAGGCCCTGCCATTGTGAATGCCGACCCTACTCGGCTTCGTTCGGTAGTGGAAAATCTACTCAGCAACGCAATTGAGGCATCCTCCCCCGAACAGCCTGTAAGGTTAAGCCTGCATCAGCTGCGTCGGAACTATCGGTTTACGGTAAGCGATGCCGGGCCCGGCGTTGCATCCGAGGAGAGGGAGCGCATTTTTGGTGCGTTTTACAGCACCAAGCCTCATGGTAGCGGCGTTGGGTTGGCGGTAGTTCGGCAGTTTGTTGAGTCGGCTGGAGGTAAGGTTACAGTGGGAAGATCACAAGAAGGCGGAGCGCAGTTTAGTGTAACCTTGCCCCGAGTTCAGCAGCGAACCCAGTTGGCTGCTCGGCCTCAGAGCCAGAGTCTGCACCCGGGGGATAAGGGTTAATGCGAGTTCTCATTGCTGACGATGAACCAAACATCCGTGAATCGGTTGCCGAGTACTGCCGACTGGAAGGCATTGAGGCCCGAACCGTTGAGAACGGCGAAGCCGCCCGCAAGGTACTTGCCGAAGAGGCTTTTGATGCCGCAGTGCTGGATCTGCGGATGCCCGGCATAGATGGGCTTGCGGTACTTGAATGGACCCGGGCCGAAGGCCCTTCGCTACCGGTAGTCATGATCTCGGCTCACGGCGAGGTAAGGGATGCAGTGCGTGCAATGCGGTTGGGTGCGGCTGACTATCTGGTGAAGCCTTTTGACCCCGACGAGCTCCTGCTTCGGCTCAGACAGGCGGTGGAAGCGCACCGGCTACGTCGCTCGGCTGCGGCTACGAGTGTAAAGGATGAAGCGGGCCGCCCCCCGGGCACCGAGGAAACTCGGAATGCTGCCATGCGGCAGGTGTATGAACTTGTGCGCAAGGCGGCCCCTACCGACAGCACAATCCTCATAACCGGCGAGAGTGGCACCGGGAAGGAGGTGCTTGCCCGCAGAATTCATACCGTTTCACGCCGCTCCCACGCACCATTCATAGCGGTGAATCTTGGTGGACTTCCCGAAACACTGATAGAGAGTGAGCTATTTGGGTATGAGCGTGGCGCCTTCACCGGTGCCGATCGTCGCAAAGAGGGCATGTTCGAGTTAGCATCGTCGGGCACCTTGTTCCTGGACGAAGTAGGCGATATGCCTCTGCATTTACAAGTCAAGCTACTCCGTGTTATTCAGGAGCGTAAGATTCAGCGCTTAGGCAGCACTGGCTTAGTTCCGGTTGACGTCCGCATTGTGGCGGCTACCCATAGAGACCTTGAGGTAATGGTTCAAGAAGGAAGTTTCAGAGAAGATCTGTATTATCGGCTTAACGTTATTCGGGTGCACCTACCCGCCCTCCGAGAAAGACCAGAGGACATTCCGGGGCTTCTACGCCTTTTCCTGGACCTCGTTGCAGAACGTACCGGCCGCCACATAACAGCTATCACCTCAGAGGCCATACAAGCTCTCAAAGAGTACGCCTTTCCAGGCAATGTGCGTGAGCTGGAGAACATGGTTGAGCGGGCGGTCATTCTATGCGAGGGTGATGAGCTCGACGAGCGGGACTTTCATCTTCATGCTCCGAAGTCACGACCTGAGCCCAGAGGCACGCTTGAACAACTGGAGCGCCAAGCCGTTGTTGCAGCACTACAGCGACATGAGAACAACAAGACCCATGCGGCTGAGGAGCTCGGAATTACCCGAAAGACACTGTTCAACAAGATTAGGCACTACAAACTTGATACAAACACACCTGGGGAGTAGAAAAGACACATGGGTAGTACCAATGCGCGAACTGTAATTCTCATTGCCATAGCAGCAATGCTACCGCTCCTCACGCTTCCTGGCTGTAGCCGAGAGCAGGCGGACCTCGGCACCGAACAAGAACCTCTTGTGTGGCTACTTTCACCCGAGGGCGACTCAGAGCAGTTACTGGACTCTGCGGAGGCAATTGCCACACGCATCTATGAGCTCACCGGGCTGCATGTCAGCCCGAGTATTGCCGACAGCGAGGCGTCAATAGTTGCGGCACTGGCAGAACGCCCAGCCGCAGCACACATTACGACACTGAATGCAGCTGCTTATCTTCACGCCTCGGATCAAGGCATGTCTGCGGCTGCGTTATTAGGCGTGAGGGGCGGTCAGAGCTACTTCAGGGCATATTTCATTACACATGAAGACTCCGGCATTGCAACCCTGGGGGAACTTCTCTCCGGGACGCTTTCTCCACGTATGGCCATTGCCGAACGAGGCTCCTTAACTGGATACATTATGCCGCTCATGCATCTGCGGGAGGCGGGCCTGGATCCTGAAGATGAGAGCTTCACCTTTGTTGAGCAGAACAATGATGCCGAGGTCATAGCCGCTGTGTATCGTCGGGAGATAGCTGTCGGTGCAATAACTCAAGACCTTCGCGAGGAAGTCGCAGCGTCGGAAGATTTTGAGGCTATTCTTGAGCAGGTATCAATTCTTGGCCGCACCGATAGAATCCCCCAACGGGGGCTCCAGTTCTCACCGGTTGTACCAGAAGCCGCACAGCGGCAGATATTGAACGCACTGCTCCAACTAAGTGAAAAGTCCGAGAGCCAAGAGCTTATTCGTGGTCTGTACGGCTGGGAGTCCTTGCGCGAACATGGTGATGAACCCTATGAGCCTGTTCGTGAACTCATGCGTAGCACCGGCGTTACTTTGGAAGAGATGTCGATGTAGTCACGAGGAGTCACGAGGAGTCACGAGGAGCAACTAGTACACCGCGTAACTGCGTAGGTCCTGTATAACAAGTTTCACCTGTACCGTGGCCTGATACTCACCACTACGAAGGATAACCCGGGGTGCTGCAGACAGAACCAGTCGCCCCGACACCTCACGCGGCTTATTGTACACCCGAGCTCGAAGGTATTCATGCACCGCATTGCGGAGGGCATCTTCAATGGCGCTCTGCTTTGCTACAGTCCCCAGGATCCGAGGAGCGGATCCAGATCCGGAAGCCCTGTGTACCGAACTCCGCGCCCAGGCATCTCGCCGGGTTTCTTCATGTGCCGCTAAGGTGTAGCGCAAGCGGCCATACATGAGGTTTTCCTCATGCCGTATATCCAGAATTGTCAGTTGCTCACCACCCCAAGGAATTTCGGCAATGGGAGTGAGTACGAACTCTTCCGCAACGCCACGCTCACGGTCACGCGGCACATAGCGAAACTCAAAACCGTAGAGCATTCCCGAAAAGACAAAGCGGGCTTCCTCTAGCAGACGCCGAGCTGCCTCGTCACGGCTAATGGGTGCAGGGTTCGGCTCACCGGCAATGGGTTGTAACTCCACCCACAACTCTAGATCGTGCCGAGTTGGAGCCGCTGAGGCCCCCTCTGCCGCCAGAGTGAGGAAGAGAACAAGTAATGAAAGGCCAAGTCTCATAGAGTACTTATCGACGACTTCCGAAGAAAACTTGGATAGGATTCACCCCTAAACGCACAACAAAGTACAGGTATGCAAAGCCGAAACCAGCAAGGTGGGCAAAGTGAGCCACATTACCCCGACCCCCGGAAAACTGCGAAAACAATTCAATAGCGGTGTATCCTACGACGAGAATTGGGGCCGGAATAGGCACGATCCCAAACAGGTAGATGTTTGCATTGGGAAAGAAGGTAGCAAAAGCCAAGAGCGTTCCAAAAACCGCCCCGGATGCTCCCACCAGAAACACGAAGTACTGTCCGGTGAACCAGTAGAAACCCAAGGAGAACAAGCCAGCTCCAAGGCCGACAAAGAGGTAGAACACAAGAAACTCGGTGCTACCTACCCGGTGCTCAACCTGAGTTCCAAAAAAGAACAGCCCCAACATGTTGAAGAGGATGTGGGATATTCCACCGTGGATAAACATATAGCTCAGCGGTTGCCAGTAGTGTCCGCCTTCAACCACGTATAACGGATTCATAGCAAAGACGCGAAGCGTTTCCGGAATGGTGGTGGTAAGAAAAAACATGAGAAAATTTGCGATAATTAGCGCAAAGGTCACGTTGTACTGCTTATAGATAAATGGCTTTCGAATTAAGGATGTTGATGCACTCATGTTCCCAGATAGTACGGAAAAAAGGTGCCTGGGGTCAACAGATCAATGTTCCTTGACGCCAGGGCGATCTATATAGTATTATCTCTATGTAAAGAATGTGAGAGATGCTCTCCACCTTTACCTACTACGCAACAGGAAGGACTCGAATATGGCCGTCACAATTTACAGCACCCCAAGCTGTGGGTACTGCAAGAAACTCAAGGACTACTTCAAGGAGAACAAGGTGCCGTTCTCTGATTACAACGTGGCTGACGACATGCGTCGAGCCGAGGAAATGGTGAAGAAATCGGGGCAGATGGGCGTCCCGGTCGTCGATATCAACGGTACGGTGATTGTTGGATTTAACAAGGCCCAGATAGATAAGGCATTGAAACTCTGAGCCGCAAGCCACACAAGCAACTTGACCATTTTGGGCGGCGGGCAAAGTCCGAGGGTTACGCCGCCCGGTCGGTCTACAAGCTAGAAGAAATTCAGAACAAGTTTCACCCGCTGGAGTCGGGTGCTCGCGTGCTTGATTTAGGGGCAGCTCCTGGGAGTTGGACTCAGTTCAGTGCTGGCCGAGTTGGCCCCCATGGACTGGTAGTAGCTGTGGATCTGAGTCCCATAAACTCGCGCCCTGAAAACGCCGTTGTATACACCGGGGATTTCTATGATCCGGATGTGTTGCAGTCCATAGCTTCCCACGGGCCCTACAACGTAGTGCTGAGCGATGCTGCACCAGCAACGACCGGCAACCGCAGCCTTGATACGACACGCAGCGCGGCCATTGCCGAGTATGCGCTGTACCTGTGCGACACTCTGCTGTGCGAGGGAGGCCACCTTGTTGTGAAGATTTTCCAGGGTGGCGAGGAGCAAGCCTTGCTAAAGGAACTGCGCCGCCTGTTTCAAACCGGTCGGCTATTCAAGCCCAAAGCCTGCCGTGCAGAGTCTTTTGAGACCTACCTCATAGGCTTGGGTTACAAAAAAGAAGCGTCACACAGTCATGAAAAACACGACTAGTGCTCGAAGAGCGCTGCACTCAAGGCCCGCGCGTCTTCAACACTTCGCGTTGGAGCACTGATACCGGCAAGTGCATTGGGATTTGCTGTAGCCTTGAGCCGTGCCTCTATTCTGGAGTAGCTCGTGTCTGCGGGGTTGGCAATGGCGTGATCACTCGCTCCGTTGTAGCTGACCTGTAGCAAACGGCCTGCGGCCACCTGCACCTCAAGAGCAGATGGGTAGTCATGATTGTCGGGCTGCAGCTCAACACGATGCAGACCGTCATGCAGCGGCACCTGTGCACCCAGGCCATCTAAAACTCGGTCGCCTAGATTTTTCATTTTTTCTATGGTTGCGGTTGCACCGGAAATAGCGCTAATGCTGGGCGACCCGGTGCGTTGAAACTCCTGTTCAATGACTGGGTACACACCAAACTGGTTCAAGCCACCGCTTGCCGCTGCCCATTGCTCGGCGTATTCGGAGTCTTCGGACTTCCGCCGCACGAGGTCGGAACCCTCACGCTGCACCTCATCAAAACTCACGCTCAGGATCTCACCCGACTCAACATGGATCTCAAGAGTAGCAATCCAGCCGTCTTCATCAGGCTCCAACTCTGCATAATGATATCCGTCGGCCAGCTCCGTTGTTGGTTCAGGGATGGTGGCGGTTGTTCCGCAGCTAATAATGAATAGGCTGAGCAAGATAGCCAGGCCAATGAAAAAGCACGGAAGAGGAACTACTGGTTTACTTTCCATTTGTGGCCCTCACTATCAAGAAGCTCCTTACCATAAATGGGAGCCTCCGACTTGAGTGCCTCAAGAATTTCCCGGCATAAGCGGAAGGCTTCGTCACGGCGCTCGGTGCCGACCGCAATGAAGAGCGGAGAGCCCCCAACCGGAATGAGGCCTAGTCCGTGCCGAATGAAAACGCGAGGAAGCGCCAGACCTGGATTGTCTGCCCGTTTGTCTGCCAGGCTGTCAACCGAAGGCTCCACAGGCTCAACATGGTCATGTCCCACAATGCGCTTGAGAAAGGCAGAAACAGCAGCGTCCGCCATTTCCCTATGGGCGCTGAACTCTATGCCGGTAACCACGCCTTCCGGATGCTTGTCGGCCCGCACCTGCCCAACAAAAAGGTTCTGGCCGCCGACACGGCTGTCCTGATTGAGCTCCGCGACCACATGAGCCACCATAGCTATATCGACCCCACCATCTACAAAAATGCTCATATTACATGCTCCCCTAACCCCCGGCAAAGGCGGGCAAACAGGCTACCTCACCGGCCGCAGAAAGTGTTGTGTCAGTGTCACGCATGACCGCATCTACCGCTATGCGAAAACTCTCGGTGGCCAGCGCCGGATGCTGTTGCTCCAGGGCACCACGCAGCTCTCCAACAGTTAGCGGAAAGGTGATATTGAGGTGTTCCTCGTCAGTGCCGGTAAGCTCCATGAGGGGACCGAAATAACGAATTCGCGTCATGCAGACATCTTGCAATGGAGCACCTCGGTTGTCAAGAAAGTCACCGCCATCGTATGTGATCAAGTCGATGTCGCCGCCCGTCGTACACACACAAGACGCTCGAGAGTGGCGTTGAGTCCGGGCTTTCGCACCAGGCAAGTATCTCGGCTACCTGCAACGACGCAATAAGCGCCGGAATATGCGGCAGAATGGGTTTTGCGGCCGGTGCCTTGACCGCGAAATCTGGGCCAAATGCATCTGCATAGCCAAACCCGGGCAGCAGGGTTGTACTTTGCCCATACCACAACTCCACGCCTCCGTGGAAGATTGGGGCGGCAAGATCGCGTGCGAGTGGTTCTATTCCAGCCCGGGCGCCAAAGCTGTCAAGACAGTCAAGGACGGCGCTGTGAGCCGTCTGCGGTGAGGGTGCGGACGAACCCTGCGTTGATTGCAGTGTGTTGTGGTGCTGCTCGTTGTAGGTGGTGGCGTTCAAGCTGCGCACATGAGCTACTGCCTGTATTCCAGGATTAATTGCGCTCAGACGCGCCACGGCGAGCATAGCTTTGGGTTGTCCCAGATCCTGGGGTGTATACAGAGCCTGGCGGTTAAGGTCTGGTGCATCAAGCAGGGCAGGGTCCCAGATCTCCAACTGAACCGGAGCTATGCGCACCAGGAGTTCGAGCACATGACAGCCAAGACCACCTGCACCGGCCACAATGAAACGAGTGCTGAGCAGTCGTTGGCGGGCATCCTCGGAGAGCAATTCATAGTGTCTGAGGTAGCGTTCATCACGAAGCGCATCAGTAGGTTTGGACATCGACATCGGCCTCGGCCGCGCTCTGCACCTGCACAAACACGCGGTTTGGCAAACAGGCAATCCACTGACCTGCCTGGGAGACCCAACCAGAGCCAATGCAAATCTTGTCGCGACAGGGTGAGTCTATGACCCGAATCTCACCGTTGGCGATTTCTATCTGGGTCGGCCCTAGTGGCCCTTCAACCGAGAAACTGTGATCCACCGCAAGCGAGTAGATATAGTCACGGCCCTCTGCCTGTATGCGTACCTGGTTCCCGCGTACTGCATCGGTATACGCAAATATCCAGAAAGCTGCCAGAACCAGGAGCGCCACAATAAAAGATAGGTAATCAAAGAGTCGTAGTTTCATACTCGGTAATCCAAGAAGGGGCTGCTGCGAACGCCGCTGCTACTGGCGCCGCTTGTCACGGACGTAGACATTGCGGGCCGGTGAGTTGTCGCTTCCTCTTTCATCTAACTCAAAGAGGCCGACAGCCTTCACCAACTCACCAAGTTTGACGTAGCCGTAGTTACGCGGGTCAAACTCGGAGGACTTATTGGCAATGTTCTGCCCAACGGTAGCGAGATGCGCCCAGCCGTTCTCGTTAGCCGAGTCTTCAACCGCGTTCCGCAGTAGGTTTACGAGCTTGGTATCGCTCCGCAGATCCTTACTTGGGCGACGTGGGGCGCTCTGCGGCTCGGACTCGCTCTCACGCATGTCCTTCCGCAGGATCTCGGTGTAAATGAACTTGTCACAGGCGCCGACAAAAGCTTTGGGAGTCTTCTTCTCACCAAAACCGTAGACCGTGAGACCCGCCTCTCGGATGCGGGCCGCAATGCGAGTGAAGTCACTGTCACTTGAGACTATGCAGAATCCGTCCATTGCGCCGGTGAAAAGAATGTCCATTGCGTCTATGATCATGGCGCTGTCGGTAGAGTTCTTGCCCTGGGTATAGCTAAACTGCTGTATGGGCTGCACCGAGTGTTCTAGAAGCACATCCTTCCAGCCCTTGAGGTTCGGGCTGGTCCAGTCACCATAAATGCGCTTAACGCTGGCTACGCCATATTTGGCAATTTCTTCGAGAAGGCCTTCAATAATTGAGCCTTGGGTGTTATCTGCGTCTATGAGAACCGCAAGGCGATGTTGTTTGTCAGTATTTGTCATCACTCCTATACTAATCCATTCACCGGGGATGCACAATGCGTTTCTTTTTTGCTATATTCTTTCGAAATCGTGACCCCGTGGGGGTTAGATAATCTTACAATTCCATTGGTGACTGCTATGGTCACTCACCTGGTACTGCCCTTATGAACGCCGAAATCATTGCCCCGCTGCTTAATGCCTTTGTGGCCTCCACCGCTTACATAAAGCGGAGCGTTGACGGAACCGGCGCGACCGCTGGCTTCCTCATGGGAACCCTGATCTACCTTGCTGGTGGACCGTGGTTCTGGACACTCCTGATTCTCTTCTTTGTCTCAGCGAGCACAATAAGTCGTATTCCTGGTCGGAGAGGCTCGGTTGGAGGCTCAGTCCCTGCCCAACTTCGAGGAAGCCGCCGCGATCACGTTCAGGTGTTTGCCAATGGGGCGCCTGCCTTGATGGTAGCCCTGGTCTACGCGGCAATGCCCGGCATTGAGTTGGGAGTGCTTTTTGCCGTGGCCATAGCCTCGGCAAATGCAGATACCTGGGCAGGCGAGCTGGGGGTCTTCTCATCAAATCCACCGGTACTCATAACCAGTGGCGACCCGGTAGAAGCCGGACGCTCGGGAGCTATCTCTCCCTTGGGGCTCAGTGCGGCCGCCTTTGGAGCTGGCATTATTGCGCTTGGATATGGGGCCGGCCATGTACTGATCTATGGGATGGAGCCAACAGCAGCGGCCTTTGCGGTGCTGGTAGGATTTGGAGGTTTTGTCGGAGCCGTACTGGACAGCTTCCTGGGAGCCACGGTTCAGGCTCAGTACCAGGCCGAAGACGACGGCCCCTTCAATGATGCCCCACTCGATGGCGACCGGAGTCGTAAACCGGACCGCGGATTCCGCTACATCACCAACGACATGGTGAACTTCTTGAGCGGCAGTGCTGCGGTGCTCATTGCAGCATTTGCCCTCATTCTCTTGCGTTGAACCTGCCACATCCGCCAACTAGTATGGTATTATAGAGGGCGCCTTCACCGAAAGACATTGGTTCATACGAATAGCTGGACTATGCCGCACAAGAATAAGGAGCATGTTTTGGATACTCCTTCCTATGGCAACGACGCCCTACTTAAGCTTGCACTCGCTATTGGACCAAGTCGGCAACAACAGGAGCTCCTCGCACACGCTCTCCCGGTTTTTCTTGAGGTGCTGTCGTGTGACTATGTTGGGGTGGTTGCCAACTGTGAGGATCCACGCCTGCAAATGCTCCACTCAGCCAAGAGCTTGTCCTGCCGGGCTGCAGCCTCAATGCTCAAAGAACTCAGCACCATCCTCTGTAGCCCAAATACGACCAGCCACGTACGCTTAGAAGAATCACGCTCGGCCGATACCACTCTGGTGTCTGCCGAACACGACGATCATTCAGCGCAGGAGTTTGCATGCGCAGAGCCACCTGTTGAGGCATTCCGGCTAGCTGGATATGGCTTTCTTTTTTTGGGAAGAGAGACAGCTCTTGGGCCCCAACTGGTGGAGCAGCTGCTCCCCATTATCGACAAGCTGGCCGAGGCCTGTCGAATTGCGCATGAACTCTCTGTTGGAGAACTGGACGGCAGTGCCCTCCGTACGCAGAAATCGCACTTTGAATCCATTTTTACTAACACCAACGACGCCATGGTGTTCTTTGACACCAACAGCTGTATCGTCAACATTAATACCCGTTTCACGAGCATGTTTGGCTATGAGTTGGAGGAAGTGGCGGGCAAGCCAATAAACACCGTGGTTGATCCTAAAAAACGCGAGGTAGTCTATGGTGACAGGCTCATTCTCAACCGGGAGACGGTCGAGTTAGAGGTAATCCGCTACACAAAGTCCGGTAAGGCCATTCAGGTTCTGCTTAAGGGTGGCCCGGTCATTGTTGACGACGTGGTAACTGGCGGATACGCGATCTATGCCGACATTACCAAACGCAAGCACGATGAAGAACTACTTCTACGAGCGAAGCTTTCGGCCGAGGCTGCGTCCAAGGCAAAGAGTGAGTTTCTTGCCAACATGAGTCATGAAATCCGCACTCCGCTCAACGGAGTCGTGAGCATGCTGAGTATGATAGAAGATACACCTCTGAGCCGCGCACAGCATGAATACATTGATATGGCTACCGCCTCGGCCGAGACACTGATTGCCGTGATCAACGACATTCTGGATTTCTCACGTATTGAAGCGGGGCGGCTTGAGTTATCTCCGCGGGAATGCAATATGGAGCGCGAGTTACATCTTGTGATGTCCATACTTTCAGCCCGTGGCCGTGAGAAAGAAATTGAAATGCTGACATATTACGATGTCGCAGCTCCCCTGCTTTTCATGGCGGACGATCTACGCCTACGCCAGATCTTATTCAATCTGGCCGGGAATGCGGTTAAGTTTACTGACAAAGGACATATCCTGTTATCGGTCAAGTTGAAGAGAATGGACGCAGCAGGAAAGAATGCGCGCCTGTTGTTTTCAGTCAAGGACACCGGGATTGGCATTCCAAAATCAAAACTTACCGACATATTTGAACACTTCACGCAGGTTGATTACTCCTCCACTCGCAAAGTCGGTGGTACTGGACTTGGTCTAGCAATTGCCCGTCGGCTTGTTGAAATCATGGGTGGCGAACTCAAGGTCAAAAGTCGCGAAGATGCGGGGTCGGAGTTCTCCTTTGAACTTGAGCTCCCGGTACTTGAGTCCACAGGTGAGGATCATCTCGTTCCACGTTACGCAGGACTCCATGCCCTTGTCGTTGACGACAACACAGTTGGCGCACGCATTCTCACCGAGTATCTCCGCAGCTGGGGTATGAAAGTCGTCACAGCCGCGAATGCAACACAGGCCCTGCGCACCTTGAACGAGTACGAAGCTGCCGGTACCCGCTTGGACATTGCGCTCATTGACTACCTTATGCCAGATATGGATGGCATAGATCTCGCGGCCAAAATCATTATTCAGGATCGATGGGCCTCACTTCCCCTGATAGCGGTAAGCTCGCACTGGACACACGAAGACTCGCAACGCCTCAAGGATGCTGGATTCCATGGGTTCGTGCCAAAGCCGGTGAGCCGTAGCTCATTAGACCTAAGTATTCAGGAATGCATTGTAGGAAAGAGCAAGAACACAGATGTGCAGGCCATAGCCCCCGGTGCGTCCAAGGACCACAAGGAGAGCACAACCGGAAAAGAGGCGGCCCCCGGAACCCTCCCTGCGGGCCATCATGGCTTACGGGTTCTGGTTGCCGAGGACAACGAGGTTAACCGCAAGTCGACTCAAATGATGCTTGAAGACATTGCAACCACCATACTCACAGCCGACAACGGGCAACAGGCGCTGCAACTGTTCAAGTCTGAACACTTCGATATCGTACTCATGGATATACAAATGCCGGTTATGGACGGGCTCGAAACCACGCGCCACATGCGACTTCATGAAGCGAAGCTCAACGCCAAGCCGGTGCCGATTATTGCACTCACAGCTAACGTGATGTCTCGGGACAAAGACACCTGTATGAGCGCTGGTATGAGTGACTACCTGGCAAAACCCCTCCGCAAACACGATCTACGAGCAATTATCGAGAAGCATCTCCCCGGGCGCGTGGTATTCTCAGGAACGACGAGCGCCGCAACAATTCATACAATGAATGAGTCTCAGACAAACGAGATTCCGGACCATGAGGTAAAGATCTTTGACCGTCGCGACTTTGCCGAACGCCACGACAACAATCTTGCCTTCGCCGCCGAGATCATGTCAGATGCACTCAAACGATATCCCTCCGAACTCCTCTTTCTCCGGCGCGCGGTTGAACACGGTGAGTCCGACATTGCAAAACGCGCAGCTCATAAGATTAAGGGGACGGCAGCGAACTTAGGTGCCAACCGAATATCTGCGCTGTGCACAGAGATCATGAGAGTCACCGAAGGACACAACGGTTCATTGGACTTGATGCAAGAACTCCGGCAGCTCGACTCGGAATTTGATCTCTTTTCAGCCGAGGCGAAGGCCTGGTTTCGGAATTTTGAGATCAATCTGTGATGAGCGCCGGTAAGGCTACCCGTGAAACTAGGGCCAAGAATTAGGCCAAGAATCAATCCAAGGAGTAGGTGCCGTCTTGAGCCGGTATCACTCGTGTCTGCACACCGCCAT
>REEM01000195.1 GCA_007695055.1 Spirochaetaceae bacterium
CAAAGGGGCGTCGCCAATGTACCGGCCCACCAGTGGTCGAATTTTCGTAGAGAACTCGTTGAGGATTGTCTCCGCAGAGAGTGCTCCAAGCAACTCACCTTCTTCCACATACAAATAGGCAGAGTCTGCTCGGTGACGCAACAAGTTGGCATCTACAACCCTCCATACGTCTTGCAAATTTCTCGCGTGAAACTTCACGCTTGCATCCCCTATCCGTCCTCCGTTCGGTGCGGGGAGATGATAGCGTGCAGTCGGAGGCTCAAACAGCCGAATTGGTGCACGCACCGCCAACCTGGAACTACTGGAAGACCCGAAAAACAGGTCGCAGCTGGAGAGAGTGAGTACAAGCGCTATGCCAAGAAAGATGGACAGAAATGGCTTGCTGCGCGCGCGCGTGGGTATGGGTGTGGGGCGCGTTGCTGTGCTGCGCGACTGCCCTGTGGTCATGCCTGTGATCATGTTCATTGCGTCCTCAACTGCCTCCCTATAATGTATATCTCGCCTGCGGGCGTGACAACAGAAGCATCTCAACCGGCAATTGACTCCACAGCCCTGGCGGCGCTACGTTATTGTTAACTGGAGGCCAGGTATGAGTTTTCTTGAACTTGCCGGGATGCGGCATTCGTGTCGCAGTTTCCGTCAGGACACCGTTCCCGACAACGTACTTCAATCCGTATTGGAAGCCGCCCGCTTGGCACCCTCGGCTGTGAACTATCAGCCTGTCCTTATTATTGTTGTGGGAGATGGTGAGCTCCGCGACAGTATTAACTCCAGCTACGAGAAAGACTGGATTTCAAGCGCCCCGGTGCTGCTGGTGGTGTGCGGAGATCACTCAAGTGCGTGGCGCCGTTCGGACGGCAAGGACTACTGTGACATGGATGTTGCACTGGCCGCCGGGTACATGACGCTTGCTGCTGGCGACATCGGTTTGGGGTCTTCCTGGATCTGTGACTTTGACGCTATGCAGGTGAGTAAGCTGCTTGGAACTCCTTCACACATTGAGCCCTCGGTTATGCTAGCTCTTGGGTATCCCGACGATGAAGGAGCCACAACGAGCCCCGCACGTGAACGGCGAAAGGCCCTTGATGAGATTGTCAGATTTGGACGTTACGTGTAGCGAGCCCACCGATACGGGTGGCTTCTCACCGACCCATGCGGTTAGAGATACCTCTTAAGCGGGTCTCCAATAATCCCTGCATAGAGCTCCACAAAGGGTTTGGCGGGGCTACTGTTGAGCTTGGGATACAACACCTCCTCTACCTGAAAGAATCCAACCGAGGTGTTCATATCCACAGTAATGCGAATAGGCAGTTCCTGCCCTCGTTCAATTTTAATTTTCTCGACCGCGGCCGATGAGTACTTGTGAATATCTCCCACGCGAGCTCCGGTTGACAGCATCATGGGAATGCGGGCCCTACCCTTCTCCATGTCGCAGCCGTCGGCAATTAGAATAAGCCCAGCCTCCAGCGAATGAATGCGCGTTAAGGCCATGTGTCCAATTACGCACTCGGTAATGGTTGCGCGAGCAATGGTCGCCGCGCGAATATCATCGCCGTAGAACATTGGGAGTATCCGGTCCAGCAGCGGCGCGGCCAGCATGGCGCTTATGTGTTCGTGTCCTTCGCGAGTGACGCTCATGCCTATATCGTGCAGGAGTCCCGAAAGAAACAAGACAACCAAGCTGTCCGAAAAAGTGCCCACCTCCTCTGCCTCAAGGCTGAGTTTCACCCCGCCCTCGTTCAACAGGTTTGCCATGGTCAGCGCGTTGAGTACCACCTTCCGCATATGAACCGGGCCGTGGTCGTTGTATCCCAGGCGTCGAATAGAAATGTTGTTGGCGTGCTCCTGGTAGTGATGGAGTTCATCGTCAGCAAGCACTCGCGCGGCCGGTTCTCTTAGGTCGCCCTTCAGGAGATCCAAGATTCTCCGGTTCATGCTGCCTTCTTTTGGTGACTTGTCTGACATGTAATGTCTCCCTTTGTGAACTAGTACAGGAGGTGCAGATTGCACTCATTCTGCATTGGTCGCCCTTCAAGAAAGGTGCGAAGTGACGATATCGTCTCATGAAGGTTTGCATCGACTGCCTGTGGCGTGAAGCCTGCAATGTGGGGTGAGCACACGACATTTGGAAGGCGATGTATTCCCAAGGGTGATGGGCTGCGTTGCTCCTCACCTGCATCGGGGTAAGAATACCACACATCAAGGGCCGCACCACGCAGTACTCCGCTCTTAAGAGCATTGTACAACGGCTGCTCCTGTATAAGTTCACCGCGCCCGACATTTACCAGTACCTTCCCCTCGGCCGCCTGCAACTCCGCCTCACCAAACATGCCCTCGGTTTCCGGGGTAAGCGGCAATGCCATGAACAGAATATCGCCAGCCGCAATTGCCTCCGGCAGACTACCGGCCACCGCATCAAAGCCAGCCGGGACACCCAAAGCTGGGCTGCGCCGATACCCGGTGACATGGCACCCAAATGCATGGAGGAGTTGTGCCAGCTCACGCCCTATCGCCCCGGTGCCAAAGATGGTGCAGGGACGCCGGTACAAGGAACTCCACCCGTCCTCTATCCCCTTACGAACCCAAAATCCATGCCACGTTTCGTGATCCTGTAAGTCCTTGTGCAGCTCCACCACTCTACCCAGGAATGCCAGCGTTAAGGCCAAGGCTCGCTCGGCTACCGACTCGGCGTTGCCATGCACGTTAAACACACGAACGCCACGCTCGCTCAAAAGGCGGTGCGGAAGATGGTTGAGTCCAACAAAGGGAACAAACAGTGCTGTGAGCTTCTCCGCCTTTCGCAGCTCTTCCTCCGGCATAGGCACCGCCACGAGTGCGGTGATCTCGGCGATGCGAGTCACGACATTGTCTCTTCCTATGATGATTTCCAGGTCAGGGAAGTCGTGACTCAACTGAGCAAGCTGCTCCCGCCAGGTATCGTTCAGGTTGAGATAAACTCCAAGTGTTAGCTTCATGTCAAAGAGTATAGATAGAAGCACGGTTTGCGGGCAAGTCGGGGCAAGTCGGGCGGTCGTGTTCGGTCGTGTTCGGTCGCGAGATGGCCCAACGGATGCCCTCGGGCGGTCGCCCGAACGGGTGAGTAATTCTCCTTGACAAAGCTCCATTACACCATATAGTCTCACTCAGTTCACGCACCTACCACCGAACACAAAAAAAGGAGTCAGAATTATGAAAAGAGCTCTGCTGTCCCTTGCGGCAGTCATTGCCGTCATCGCAGTTGCAGGCCTCACTATCGGATGCGCCCAGGCAGATCCGAACACCAAGGCCGAGAATCAGGGAACCCTTGCGGTTGTTATGCCGAGTGACGCTCGCTCGCTTGACCCGCATGCCACCAACGACCAGCCTTCGGCTCGTGTCATGAAGCAGATCTACGACACGCTCATGTACCAAACTGCCGACCTGGAAGTAATCCCCGGCCTTGCCGAGAGTTACGAAGTCGTTAGCGAGACCGAGTTTGTATTCAACCTTCGCCAGGGCGTGCTGTTCCACAACGGTGAAGAACTCACCGCATCTGACGTGAAGTTCACCTTTGATCGCATGCGATCCGAGGGAGCACCAGCAGCATTCCTGTTTGCTGCACTTGATGAAGTTGAGGTTGTAGACGACTACACCGTCCGCATGACACTCAACTTTGCTTTTGGCCCCTTTGTTACTCATCTTGGTCACACTGCTGCCTCAATTCTCAACGAAACCGCAGTACGTGCCGCAGGCGAGGACTACGGGCGTAACCCAGTTGGTACCGGTCCGTTCAAGTTCACCGAGTGGCGCTCGGGTGACCGCATTACCCTTGACCGTTTTGAGGACCATTACCGCGGCCCGGCAGCAAGTGAACAAGTTGTGTTCCGTTTCATTGCTGAGGACGCAAACCGCGCAATTGCACTTGAGACCGGTGAAGCCGACATCGTATATGATGTAGGTCCAAACGACTTTGAGGAACTTGCCGCACTCGATACTGTTACCGCCTTCCAGACCCAAGGTCTGACCACCTTCTACATGGGCTTTAACATGAACAAAGAACCCTTTGACGACATTCGTGTGCGCCGCGCCATTAACTACGCGCTGAACGTAGAGCAGGCAACCGATGTTGCGTTTGAGGGTTTTGCTACCGCAGCACGCGGCCCCTTGGCCCCTATGGTGCAGTTCGCCCGTGGCGATCTACCAGGTTATGGGTATGATCCAGACCGCGCACGTGAGTTACTTGCCGAGGCCGGGTACGCAAACGGGTTCTCTACCTCTATGTGGACCAACGACAATCCGGTGCGCGTAATGTACGCCGAGATCTTCCAGGAGCAACTTGCCGCTGTTGGAATTACTGCGTCCATTGAAATTATGGAGTTTGCACCGTACCTCGACCGCACCGCTCAGGGTGAGCACGACATGTTCATGCTTGGCTGGGTAGCGGTAACCGGTGACGCCGACTACGGTATGTACTCGTTGTTCCACTCCAGCCAGTTTGGTGACGCAGGAAACCGTACCTTCTATCGCAACGAAGAGCTAGATGAACTGCTTGATCTCGGCAAGGCTGATCCTGATCCGGCCGCGCGTGAAGCCGCATACTTCCGTGCTCAGGAAATTGTGTTTGAGGACGCCCCCTGGGTATTCCTTGCCTTCCGTGACGACCTCAACGCTACTCGCAGCTACGTAGAGGGCTTTCAGCCACACGCAGCCGGGCATCACATTTTGTACCAGGTTCGCAACAACTAGAATCGTTACGCTTTCAGAATTTGCTTGAGTGTCGGGCCGCATATGCACAAAAGGACGGGAACGTCACGGTGCGTCGCACATCCGAGGAAAAGTTTGCCCGCGCCATGCATGGTACGGCTCGCAATCTAAT
>REEM01000131.1 GCA_007695055.1 Spirochaetaceae bacterium
AGGCGGCTGGTGTTTCGCCCGTTAGATCGCCACGGGCAAGTTGACCCGCCATCGCCGCTGCACCTGATACCGGTTGAGAAATCACTTTGACAACCAACACGGCACTTGTCGCTAATGAGACAAGCAGCAATACGAGCGCGCTCGCCAGAAGGACACCAATCCCGCCACGCACACCACCGGATATCAGTTCCTCTACCTCGGTCATCTCAATCCCGATAAACAGTATGCCAATGACCGCGCCATCCTCACCAAATAGCGGTTGGTATCCTGTTACGTAGTCCAGGCCAAGAATCTCCGCCTCGCCAATATACAGCTCGCCGCGGCTCACCGGAGCAAACGCGGCGCTTGCCTGCCCAAGCATTGTTCCAACCACTCGCTCACCTGCTTGATTACGTATACTGGTGACGACCCTGCGATAATCGTCGCCATCGCGAACGAAGATCGTCGCTACTACCTCTAAGTCGGTGGAGATTTGGTCGATCACCTCAAAGCGGCCAGCAAGTGGACGCCCGTCTTCATCCGTGAGTGTATTACCATCCAGCTGGAGTGTGCCGTACAGCTCCTGAACATAGAACTCGGAAGCTCGAATATCACCGCGCATCTTTGCTGACGCCATCTCCAGTACCGATTCGCGCGCGGTCGCCCGGATTACATTTGTGCTGAGGACTATCAACACGCCGGTCAGTACCAACATGACGACGGCGAACAGGCCAAGAACCTTTGCCATTATTCCTTTGGATTTCTTCATACATTCCTCTAAGCGAGTATTTGCTGTCCTGCCCGGTGTGCACTACTATCGACCACCATTTTACAGATATTCTGAGCAAAACGATAGCATAACCTACTGCACCCTAACTGTACCCAATGGGCGATGGACGGTTGAACCAATTGCTGTTCCATTTAGTCAGGCTTGTCGGGTTTATGGAGTTATGATACCGTTGAGATATGTTCCGCATGACCGAGCCTGTATATCGAGCCGTATTGAGTCTGCTCTTTGTCCTCATTCTTCCGGTTACAGCGGCTGCGTCACAACCCATGGTGCTGGCAACTGCAGACACAGCACCATTCTCGGTCGATGACGGAAGTGGCTTGTACGACCAAGTACTCCACGAGGCATTCAGACGATTAGGAATAGAGATAGAGATTCGGCACCTACCGTCAGAACGAGCTATTCAAGATGCAAACGCGGGAAGACTCGACGGGGAGTTTGGCCGCATTGAGGCAATTGGTTCCTTGTACCCCAATTTGCGCATGGTCAGTGAACCACTGGTGCTCTGGGAGTTTAGCGCTTTTGTCCGTGCGGGTGACAGAACACCGGCAGATTTCAGTGGGCTTGTCGACTACCACGTTGGGTATATACGGGGTTGGAAGATCTACGAGGAAAATGTAACCGAGACCCGCTCCCTCAGCATAGTTTCGTCTGAGGAGCAGCTCTTTAGCATGCTCCAAGCAGGCCGCATAGAGGTGGCGCTTTATAACAGTTTGCGGGGTCTGGACTGGGTAGCGCGCAACCCTTCCTCCAATATTGTGCTTGCGCCGGAACCACTATCGGTGCGGCCCATGCACCTGTTTCTCCACTACTCCCACGCTGAACTGGTTCCAGAACTTGAATCGGCATTGCGTGCAATGAAGACCGACGGCACCTATGATCAACTCTATCAAGACATGCTTGGTGCTGCACCGTGACCCCTACCGTCTCAATATTTCGGCGTCTGAGCATCTTAGTTGCCGGTACTCTTTTCCTCACCGCGGCTCTTGTGGTGGGCATTACTGTGTTCAACCAGTACCAACTTGAGCAGCGAATGCAGGAGCGTGAGATAGAGCGTATTGAACGCAATGTTCTACCGGTTGTTTCGTACCTTGTCTGGGTACTCAACACTGAGCAGACGGTACAGATCGCCGACAGTCTTTCGCAGATGGCGGGAGTCTCTGAAGTCGTTATTGAGGATGAAGAAGGACAGGTCATTTATGCCTCCGCTACCGCGGCCGTGGAGGGCACACCAGAGCCCCGCACCGTGCGCTGGGAGCTCAAACACACTCGTGGAGATGAAGAGTTTCTGCTTGGGCACATGAGTATGACCTTCCTGCCCCCGCGGCAGTTAATATTTGCCGGAACTCAGTTGTTGTTAACCTTGCTGCTACAGCTTGTTGTTCTCTTCATTCCTACTGTTCTCTTTGTTGCCGCTTTTCGCCGTATCGTATCACGACCCTTAAAGAAACTTGCACGAGATATGTCTACGGTTGAGCTTGCTCATGAGCTTCCACAGTGGTGGGCCGCCACCGAACAGAAAGACCAAGGCCTTGAAACCCGTAGTATACGTCAAACAATTACCAAAGCATCCCTGCATATTCAACAGGAAATTCAGGAACGCGTACGCACCGAGGCCATGCTTAAGGCATCTTTAGATGAGAAGATAGTCTTGTTGCAAGAGGTCCACCATAGGGTCAAGAATAACCTACAACTCATGGCCAGCCTCATTGCGCTCCAGCGTCAGGCGGTCTCGGACCCGGCTGCACGCAGTGTCCTGGAGGCAAGCGAAAGTAGAGTAGTTACTATGTCTTTGGTTCATGAGTTGTTGTACAGAGAACAGAACTACACTGCCATTGACCTTGCGCACTACCTTCATGACCTAACGCATTTAACAGTGCTGCCGAAACCGGCAGGCGGTGGCAGCATTGAGATTGAGGCTCAACTGCAAACATGCCTCTTGGGTCTTGATATTGCCATTCCCATAGGTCTGATCACCAATGAGCTCCTGAGCAACGCCGCTAAACACGCCTTTGTTGGCGCCGCAGGCGGAACCATTTCTGTGACCACCCGCAGTACCGCAGGCACCTTGGTTCTCACCGTTGAGGATGATGGCTGTGGTCTTCCTGCGGACTGGAAGGCCCGCGCACAAGGGAGTCTTGGCCTGCTCATTATTGAGGCCCTCTGCGACCAACTTGGCACCCAGCTTGAGCAGGTGCCCCAAGAACGTGGCACCTGCTTCACCATTACTATTCCGTTCCATTGAGCGCTCACAGCACAGGTAGGCACCCGGGCTGATGGCCATGCAGTCCATCAGGCCATGCATCCACAGCCATCCTGAGTTATGCGTAGCAGGTGTATATCTTCTTGGTGACGGTTTGTGGGATTACATTCTTTTTGAAGCCAAGGGTCTTTTCACTGGCCATCATGGCTGCACTCGCCTTCTTCTCCGATTCAACGCAGTCCCAGTTCAGTACCAGAATCCAGGTGCCCCCTTCATTGCGTGCCGCCTGCATTCCCCGGTACCCGAGTTTCTCTTTGTAAAACTCATCTAAGGCTCTGATTCCACCCAACGCCTCTTCCTGCGTAGTACTGTCTGCCATCTGAAAAGAAACGACTTCCATACTTCCTGCTGTCTTCATGATCTTGCCTCCCGTGTTCTCTCGGTGTTCCCGATGTTCTGAAGTGTTCTCACTTCTGCCATCAGGATAGTCGAGGGTGGCACAGAAGAATTGTACAAATGCGACAGGTGTTTTACTTTTTCTTGAACAGGTCTGACTTCACTGCCGGACGCTCTCCCCGGAAGCGACGGGGAGCAAAGGAGGTAAACTCCCTGAAGCAGCGAATAAAGTGGGACTGATCATAATAACCACTGTCAACGCCCAAGCTTGTTAGTGGGTTCTCGTCCTCTCCATAGAGCAGTTCGCGACTACAGGCTTCAAATTGTTTGATTTTTTGGTAGCCCTTGGGACTGACTCCGATATACTGGTTAAACAGTCGCTGCATTTGGCGCATGGATATCCCAGCCTGAGCACAGTAGCGACGCATATCGTCCGGACTGGCTTCAATGAAAGCACGCACCTGCTGCATGGCGGCGGTTTCTAAAGTGTCAGGGTTTAAGGCCTGCACCAGGAGTTCTTCCAGTTCATCTAACAGCGCCTCGCCAGCATCTAACTTTCCCGAGAGCGCCTTCAACCCGTGGGCAAGTTCAGCGTTGTAGTCCACGAGGTCCACAATTTGATCAACGAAGGTATTCATGAGAGTCCCAACCACCGGCTGGAATCCCCATGGCTGAAAGCTGAGGCCCCACACCTGGGTTTCTTTCAACACCAGTACGCCGGTACTTTTGCGGCGAATTCCATGGAAATGAAGATCCGGTGAGCGTACCATTTCATCTGCCAGATAGTAGTGAAAGGTTCCTTCCGGCGCCAGAATCAAGTCGATATGATCCATTGGCAGTAAAAGGGATGCCGATGTTCCGCAGACGGTTTTCAATGTCCAGTAATGGCTCAGAAAGAGTCGCAGGTGCGGGTTTTGTACCTTGAAAAACTGCAATCAGGTATCACTCCACGGGTTAATGACCTCAACGCCCATCTCCTGGAAATCCTACGCGTTGCGTGTGACAAGAAGCGCTGAGTGCCGCAGTGCGGTTGCCGCAATGATTCCATCAATGACCGGCAGCGTACGCCCACGCGCCTCCAGCGGGGGACTGGGACTGTTCATACTCGGACACCGGAATAACGACAACCGCTGGCCGTCCGTGCCGCGTTACGAGCTGCGGCCCCTTAGACAAGCTACTGTTGACCAGCTCACCGACCACGCTACCCCAAATGCTTCAGTACTGAGTCGAGGGTAGCTCCCGGCTCTATGATCTCATCAAGCGCAGCCTGAAGCTTATCAGGGTCTGAGACGGCACGAATGCGCTCACGCTCGGCCTCGGTTACGCTGAACTTGCGCTCGACTAAGCGTAAAAGAGCGGTAACAAGCCCCTCGTTGAGGCCTTGTTCTATACCTTGTTCTATGCCTTGTTCCAAACCCTGTTTGAGGCCTTCTTGTCTGCGTGCTTCTGCCCATGAAATCATTGTTTTCCCCATACCAGTAT
>REEM01000157.1 GCA_007695055.1 Spirochaetaceae bacterium
ATGGCCTCCACACGAGATGGCGTAGAGAAGGCGGCCGAGGAAATTGGATATCCGGTGCTGCTGCGACCTTCATACGTGCTTGGCGGCCGCAGTATGGTCATTGCCTTTAACCGAGAAGAACTGCACGAGTTTCTAGAAAAGCGGGTGGTGCTGACGCCCGAGGCTCCGGTACTTGTAGATCAGTTTCTGGAAGACGCTTATGAGTACGATATCGACGCAATCTGTGACGGGGAAAGCGTCTATGTGGCCGGAATCATGCAGCATATTGAGGCAGCCGGTATACACTCCGGAGACTCGGCCTGTGTCTTTCCTCCTTACAAGAGTGCTCCTGCCACCTTACGGGCCATGACCGAGGCCACCGCCCGCATAGCCTTGGAAATAGGTGTGCGTGGACTTCTGAACATTCAGTTTGCCTGGAAGGGGAGTGATCTCTACGTACTTGAGGTCAACCCGCGCGCGAGTCGCACCGTGCCCTTTATCTCCAAGGCTTCCGGAATTGACCTCATATCTGCTGCGGTGGGTGTATGGCAAGGCAAGACCTTGCGAGATCAAGACCTCATTAACGACAGCGATACCGGGATCCCCGGAGTTGGTCTTGGAAGGTGCATCACCGGCTGGGCGGTCAAGGAGGCCATGTTCTCTTTTGATCGCTTCCGCGATGTTGACCCACTCCTAGGGCCGGAAATGCGGTCGACCGGTGAGTCTATAGGCATTGGGGCCGATTTCGGTGAGGCCTTTGCCAAGGCCAGTCTGGCCACCGGCACCAAACTACCGACCGAGGGCCGGGTGTTCGTTTCGGTGCATGACTCGGATAAATCGACCATGCTGCCCATTGTGCGTGAACTGCGTGATCTTGGCTTTGAGATTGCTGCAACTCGCGGCACGGCCGACTATCTGTTCCAGAACGGCATTTTCGCCGAGGTCGTGCTCAAGGTGCATGAAGGCCGTCCGAACGTGGTTGACCACCTGCAGAGCGGACGTATCGACCTGTTGATTAATACTCCTTTAGGTCGATATACCCAGCGTGACGACAGCCTGCTGCGCATAGAAGCGCTACGACACCATGTGCCGTACACCACCACCTCCTCGGCTGCCGAGGCGGCGGTGTTGGGAATTAAGTATCTCAAGCGTCGCGAGTACACCCCACGGCGTCTACCGGAAGGGCGCGTCGAGCGGCGCTAAGCGCCGCCTGCTCGGTTAAGCGCCGTTGCCGTTCTCTACCACGTAGTTGTTGTAGTAGTACTCCAGACTTTCCACCAAGGCCTCCCAGGAGGCTTCCACTATATTTTCGTGAACACCCACCGTTTCCCAGATGTCGGCACCGTCGGTACTGGTAATAAAGACGCGAACCTTGGCGGCCGAGTGCTGCTCGGGGTTGAGTACTCGCACCCGGTAGTCAATGAGTGTGACCTTCTCGAGGTAGTCAGAATGCGGCCCCAAGGCGTCCCTAATTGCGTGATCCAAGGTCTCAACCGGGCCAACACCAACTGCAGCTCCCATAACCTCCTTGCCTTCCGTGGTTATGAAAATCCGGCCAACGGTCTTAGATGGAGTATTGCCGGTCTTGTAGGTCTCCAGGTGATAGTTGCGCAGTTCAAGCAAGGGGCGGTAACGCCCAAGTGCGCGACGCATAAGTAGGTCAAACGAAGCCTCGGCCGCCTCGTACTCATACCCCTCACGCTCTTTGTCTTTGAGCTCGTGAATGAGGCGCCCGACTACCTCGGAGTTCTTATCAAAGGCACCATACTTCTTAATCTTTTCAACAACGGTGGACTTACCTGCGAGTTCAGACAGGAGCACCCGACGCTCATTCCCAACCAATGCCCCATCGATGTGCTCCATGAGTTCGGCCTGCTTTGCCACAACGTCGGCGTGCTGCCCGGCCTTGTGGCTGAAGGAAGCAATGCCAACGTAGGGCTGTCGCTTGTCCGGGATAATGTTCGCTTTTTCCGCTACAAAACGTGAGAGTACCGTTAGTTTTTCCAGGTGCTCGGATACCTTGGGTTTGAGACCCATTTTCAGACAGATGTTGGGAACAAAGACGCATAAATTCGCATTCCCACATCGCTCGCCCCATCCGTTGATTGTGCCTTGGATTTGAATTGCGCCAGCTTCTACCGCCGCAAGGCTGTTGGCTACGGCGGTGCCGCAGTCGTTGTGAAAATGGCCTCCCAAGGGGGCAAGGTTTTCACGTGGTAGAGCCTTCATGATTTCTACAACTTCGGAGGGCAGGGTTCCTCCGTTGGTGTCGCAAAGAATGAGGGTATCGGCGCCAGCCTCGGTGCCGGTCTTGAGTACCTTGAGCGCGTAGTCCGAGTCGTCCTTGTACCCGTCAAAGAAGTGCTCTAGATCAAAGAACACACGTCGCCCCTGGCTCTTGAGGAAGCTCAGGGAGTCGTAGATCATTCGCAGGTTTTCTTCCTCGTCGGTCTTGAGTACCGTGTGCAGATGCGCCTTCCACGTTTTGCCGACCACAATCACCGTCTCGGTGTCTGTGTCGAGCAGCTCTCGTATGTGAGGGTCGGCTCCGGCGGTTGTGCCAGCGCGCCTGGTAGAACCAAAGGCTACGATCTTCGCGTGTTTGAAGTTTTCTCGTTTGCATTGCTCAAAAAATGCGGCCTCTTTTTCGTTCGACATAGGAAATCCACCCTCGACATAGTCAAAGCCCATGTCGTCGAGGCGGTGTGCAATCTGAATTTTGTCGTCGAGTGTGAAGCTGATCTCCATGCCCTGCATCCCATCTCGCAGGGTAGTGTCGTACACAAAAAACTCACTCATTGTCTTAACTCCTCGTTGTGTTTGGGCAAAAAGAAAGCCGTCCCCCCGGAGGAAGGACGGCTTTCCCACGTACTACTACGTGCCGCTATTTCCTCGGGGGTCTCCCTGAAGGACTAATGCTCATAATAATGTTACCGATTATTGCAACCGCTTCGGGCTGAGTATAGTTTGGTCTGGAGGTGAGGTGATATCTGTTGCTTGGTCGAAAACGTTGTATCATACTGTCCAAGAATGTCGGGCATACCCATGCATTTGTCAAGTGTTAGTGGGGAGGATAGGGGAAGTTTTCCGGCACGTTGACCTTGTGGAGGAAACACCATAGGATTCAGCGGTATGCAAAATGGATTCGGTGCATTTGACTCCCTTGTACAAGAGCTGTCCACGAGCGAACGACGTGACATGCTTGAGAAGGTTCAGGGATCTATCTCTGTTAGCTGGGATCCCACAACAGATGACGACGCGGGCGATGCTCATGAACATGTTGACGCCACCGTTGAGTTTTATCGCATGCCTTTCTTTACACGTCTTTGGATTCTGCTGCTTAAAGCCTTTAGCGGACAAACACGTGAGCAGCTTGTTCATGAACGCCTCATCCGCAGGCACGCAACCACCCTTGGGCGAAGATATCCGGAAATTTTTGAGCGCCGCAACTCCCTTGTTCTCCCGGGATTCTTCCAAGCGGTTGATGGTCTATCGCAATCGGTTAGACCACTTTCCGGGGCACTGTCCCGAGCTCTTGGACGTAATGAACCCACATTTCTCGCATTCCTTCTGAGTCTTGAGATGGAGTCGGTCCAACGCGAGCTTGCCTCTGAGACGGACCCCTTTGAGATATCTCGAGAAGACCCTGAGATGCCGGAACCAGAGGTACGACGTCGGATGATGATCAACCTGGACTACGTGTTTGAGAGCATGCCTTCTGACGGCCGTGCTCGCATGTATGACAGTGCCCGCTTTCTGCACGCCCTTCACCGGGTGGCGAACTTTCCCTTTCAGACCATTTCAGGCCGGGCAGTTATCTCTGGTGAGGATGGAGCTGGCGGTTGTCCTGTTGGCGAAATTGCCACGCCACTATCAGATCTTGCTGGTGCATTAGCAGCGTTGCGATCCAGGCCCAGTCCTCGACTTATGGAGGCGGTCTTTCTGTTTGCCGAGCAAGAGCGAATTCCCTCGGGCGACTATAATCTTGCCGACGGTCTCTCGCGTCGTCTACGAGGCGCCTCCTTGGCCCTATCCCAAATTCGTGAGTTCATGGTTGAAGTGCCTGTGGTGGGGTTATCGCGGGTGGCTCTTGAAGACATCAACTATGAGCCACGGGTAGTAACCGGCGGTGAAGATTGGTTTGCTCTCGTGAAGCGTTTCTGGAGTGATCGTTGCGATAAGCTGTACGGCGAATATGTGTTGTCGGTACAGAAACGAAGGTATTCCCGTGATATTGAACAGCTGGTCGATGCTGGCCCGGTTCAAGCCCTTCGTAGCTACCGAACCATTCAAGGAGAGGAAGGTCAACATGCCCGGAGCATAGGGGCACTGCTGCTGTTTATGCGCAACGCTTTCCGTCACAAGATGTTATCCCCGCTCAAGACGCTGCTTATTGATGGTGAGTTCTACAAAAGTGAAAACCGCTCGGAGTACGACGAGGCCTTTGAAATACTCTCCAATACCGAGCAGGTCATCCTGGATTTTCAACAGCGGCTGGAAACGAGTGGTGATCTAGGGATGACGATTGATCACTTGCGTACCCAGCCCCATGACGCTGACTATCCTGAACGCCTCGACAAGGCTATGAGAAAGATCGATGCTCGTGCATCCGAGATCCTAAATGAAAGCATTGCAGCGCTGCGTACAGTCGCCGAAGTTGTCAACGGTATTCTCTATGGTGAGGTCGGTGGGCGTTATGACACCCTGGCAAATCTTGGTCAAATTGGAGGTCGCTCAAACAAGGTGCTTATGTCGTCCTTAGACGCGGCCATGCGGACTGCACAGTCCTTTCTTGCGGTCTTCATGAAGCTTGTCGACCTTGAACGTGGCACCGGCCGCCCAAATTAATTGAGCTGCGTTGACCTTTCTCAGTTCTTCTCGTTATCATGAATCGCAAGAAATGATGAGAGAACATACGTGAGCCTATCGTCAGGTACCTCAGATCGGCCCGATGTCGTATTTCTGCCCTTTCCACGACCAGCCGTCTTGACCCTGGCGGCAGCCGGAGACATGGGAGCTTCCGGTGGCGGTATGAACGCAGCTCGTGCACTGCAGCTGAACGAGCTCCAGATTCGTGAGCTTGTAATGGTTCGGCAGGAACACACTCGGGACATTCTTGTGCTGGATGAATACCTGCGCTCCGAGCAGTCGGCAGACCGCAGCACGGATCACTCCACAGGCCAAGCGCCGGAACTTGCCGTTTTGGGTACTGCGGACGGCGTTATCTGTAATGGTAGGAGCAGCCATGGATTGTGGTTGGGCGTAACCGTTGCTGACTGTGTACCGATATTTCTCAGCGCCGGAGCACATGGCCCCTGTGCTCTCCTTCACTCCGGACGCAAAGGTACCGGTATTGTGCTCACCGCCCTGCAGATGATGCAAAAAAGATATGGAGTGGAGCCTGCGGAGCTTGATGTCATGATAGGCCCGGCAATTGGGGCGTGTTGCTATCAAGTAGGTGAGGAGTGTGCGCGATCATTTGCGGCGGAATGGGGCACTCATGCAGTAAAAAGGTGGCCAGACGGCCCTCATCTTGACTTGCCGCATCTTAACCAAGAGCTCGCTCTCGGATATGGTGTGAAGCGGGTGCATGTTGTTGAACGTTGCACACGCTGTGACAATAAACTGGGATCATACCGGCGAGAAGGACCGGACAACTATACGCGCATGCTCGCGCTACTACAGGTGGGGAACAACACATTATGACTCGCAACAAAGAACTCTGGATTGAGCTTGTAGGAGCTGCGCTTGAGCAACTGCTGAAGGACAAAGGTCTGGATGCAGGTGCTTTTGCACCCGATCAACTGCAGACCGAGGTACCACCCAACCCTGAGCTAGGTGATCTGGCCTTTCCAATGTTTCCTTTCGCCAAGGTCTTTCGGAGCGCTCCTCCGGCTATTGCCGAGGCAGTTGTAGAGCTCCTGCCTGAAGAGCATAGGAGGTCGGTCACGACCGCCGGTGGATATTTGAACATTAGATTTGACCGCACCGGTCTGGTTCAAGAAACGCTCAAGGCGGTTCAGGAGCAGGGTGAGTCTTATGGATCTAGTACGGCGGGCGCTGGGGTGCGCGTCATGATTGAGTTCTCCTGTCCTAACACCAACAAGCCCTTGCATCTTGGGCACCTTCGTAACGACGCACTTGGCGAGAGCACCGCGCGCATTCTGAGTTTTGCCGGAGCCGATGTTCGTAAAGTTAACCTCATTAACGACCGTGGGGTGCATATCTGCAAGTCAATGCTTGCCTACCTTAAGTTCGGCAACGGAGCAACGCCAGAGAGCAGTGGTCTTAAGTCGGACCACTTTGTCGGGGACTACTACGTCCGCTACAACCAGTGGGCGGCTGAAGACCCTACGGCGGAACCTGCCGCAAAAGAAATGTTACGAGCATGGGAGCAGGGTGACCCAGAGACCCTTGAGTTGTGGAAGCTCATGAATAAATGGGCTATAGACGGGATTTGGGAAACCTACAGGCGCACCCATGTTTCGTTCGACGCGGTCTACTACGAAAGTGAAACCTACCTGCTTGGAAAGTCGGAGGTGCTCAAAGGGCTCGCCTCCGGCGCGTTCTACCAGGATCCCGACAACTCTGTTTGGGTTGATCTTTCGGATATCGACCTGGATAAGAAGGTGTTGCTGAGAAGCGACGGTACCTCGCTGTATCTTACACAGGACATTGGCACCGCCATTACACGTTACAACGACTGGCCCTTTGACCGCATGGTGTATGTTGTAGCGTCAGAGCAGATCTATCACTTCAAGGTTCTCTTTCACGTCATAAAAAAGCTTGGTCATGACTGGGCCGCGAACCTGCATCATCTTTCATATGGTATGGTGAATCTGCCGGAAGGGAAAATGAAGAGCCGCGAAGGAACGGTCGTGGACGCCGACAAACTGTTGGATGAGTTAACAGAGTTGGCGGCCGGAGAAATCCGGGAGAAGGCTCGCGAGGATGCAGTGGGCGATGTAAAAGAAACGGCCGAGAAGATAGCGCTGGGAGCCTTGCATTACTATCTGCTGCAAACAACGCCAAACAAAGACATGATCTTTAACCCCGAGGCCTCTCTTGCATTTTCCGGGAACACCGGACCCTACCTGCAGTATACCGGCGCGCGGATCTCTAGCATGCTCGCCAAGGCACAGGCCCAGGGCTACGCGCTTGATGCTGAGTTCGACGCCGGTGAGCTGAACCTGGACTCGGAGTGGGACATTGTTCGTCGCATTGCAGAGTTCCCGTCGCTCGTGGCCTCAGCTGCCGAAAACTACAACCCGTCTGCTCTCACAGGGTACCTCTATGAACTCGCTAAGAGCTTCTCAGGCTATTATCACGATGTACCGGTACTGCAAGCCAAGACCGAGGCGCAACGCGCAGCGCGTATTGCGTTGTGCACGGCTGTGAGGAGGACCCTCGCAAACGGCCTGAAGCTGATTGGCGTGCCTTTCCTCGAGTCCATGTAAAAACACTCGAATACGTAGGTACTACGGAAATGTAAGAAGCGACGAGTAAAAACCTACCCAAGTGTATTTTTTTCCTTGGTAGTGTATGAGCTCTTGTATATTTATTCATCAATAAAGTGTTTACCTCTCGGGAATTAGACAGCTTCATTGATTTTGGCACGCAGATTGCATCCTGTACTAGCCGACTGGACCATTCAACATGGCTTAAACCAACAGACCCACAAGGAGTGTCTATGAGATATCGCCAGCGACCGCAAAAGATTGGACTGTATGACCCCGCTCAAGAACATGACGCCTGTGGTGTGGGCTTTGTGGCGGATATAAAGGGCCGTGGTGCCCACCATATAATTGAGAAGGCTCGTGAAGTACTCATAAATATGACACATCGCGGTGCTGTCGGGAGTGATAAGAACTCCGGTGACGGCGCAGGTGTGCTTACCACCTTGCCACAGTTCTTCTTAGAAAAAATCGCACGCACGGAACTGAACTGCGAACTTCCGGCCCGTGGCTCCTATGCCGCTGGTGTTGTGTTTCTTCCGGACGACCCTGAGTTGCGTTCGGCCTGCAAAAACAAGGTCGCCGAAATAGTTGACCGTAACGGGCAACGCCTCATTGGCTGGCGCGAGGTTCCACGAGACAACTCTATGATAGGGCCCACTGCGCTTGCGGCGGAACCCCATATGGAGCAGCTTTTTGTTGCAGCTGCCGAGGGTCTCGAGCGAAACAACTTTGAGCGAAAACTCTACGTGATACGGAAAACGGCGACACGTGAGATTCGGGGAGTTGTCGCCTACGATCCGGAGCACTGGTTCTATATTTGCAGCCTCTCTACCCGAGTTATTGTGTACAAAGGCATGCTCATGCCCGAGCAGCTGTTCGACTATTTTGTAGATCTTTCCGACCCGGACTACGAGAGCCATTTGGCGATGGTGCACTCGCGTTTCTCCACCAACACCTTCCCGAGTTGGGACCGCGCACAGCCAAACCGTTTTATGAGCCATAACGGAGAGATCAACACTCTGCGAGGTAACGTCAATAAAATGAGGGCTCGTCAGGGTACACTCGCGAGCAAGCTGTTTGGCGATGATCTAGAAAAGGCACTTCCGGTTATTGAGCCAGACTGCTCCGATAGCGGGAACTTTGACAACGTGCTTGAACTGCTGCTTATGTCCGGCCTGGAGTTGCATGAAGCGGTCATGATGATGGTGCCAGAAGCGTGGCAGCATCATGAGGGCATGCCGCAAATCGGTAAAGATATGTACGAGTTCTTTGGCAGCATGATGGAGCCGTGGGATGGGCCTGCCTCCATTGCGTTCACCGACGGGCGCTTCATTGGTGCGGTGCTGGACCGGAACGGTCTGCGGCCAAGCCGCTACTACGTGACACACGACGACCTTGTCATTATGGCCAGTGAGGTTGGTGTTCTGGATATTCCTCCCGAGGAGATTCGAGAGAAGGGGCGGCTTAAGCCGGGCCGAATGTTTCTTGTGAATTTCAAGGAAGGCCGCATTCTTGACGACATCGAACTGAAGAACAGTATTGCTCAGAGTCGCCCTTTTGGTCAGTGGCTCAAGGCGCAGCGCATTCGGCTAGAACACCTTCCTAAACCGGCCCTGACGCCGGGGATTGAGGGCGAGACGCTCCTTGAGCGCTTGCGTTGTTTTGGTTACACCTTAGAGCATTTGAACATGATCCTTGCTCCCATGGCGTCCAATGCCAAGGAGCCGCTAGGTTCAATGGGCAACGACACACCTTTGGCGGTGCTCTCGGACAAACCTCGACTTCTGTATGACTACTTCAAACAGCTTTTTGCGCAAGTAACGAACCCGCCGATCGACTCCATTCGTGAAGACATCATCATGAGTCTTCAGAGTTATATAGGTCCGGAGAAGAACTTGCTGGAGATGGGCGAGGAACACTGTCATAGACTGCAGCTGGACCACCCGTTTTTGACGAACGAGGAAATGGCACAGCTCAAGGAAATTGACTACAGGGGGTGGAAGAGCAAGGTGCTCGACATCACCTTTCCACGTGATGCTGGCCCTGAACGCATGCTGTTCTGTCTTGAGCGGATTTCGCGTGAGGCAGAGGAAGCAATTGCCGAGGGCTACTCCCTTGTTGTGCTGAGTGACCGTGCTGTTTCACGGGAACGTGTCCCGGTCAGCGCGCTGGCCGCAGTCGGTGCTGTGCATCATCATCTGGTGCGCAAGGCCAAGCGCACCCAGATTGGCATTGTGTTGGAGACCGGAGAGCCGCGAGAGGTGCATCATTTCTGTACATTGGTAGGTTTTGGTGCGGATGCGGTCAATCCATACCTGGCCTACGAGGCGCTGCAACATTTGCGTAACGAGGGTGTGGTGAATCCGGAACTGTCGGACGTTCAGCTAGTAGAACGTTATCACAAGGCCTTACAGTACGGTATGCGCAAGGTATTCGGTAAAATGGGCATCTCCACCCTGGACAGTTACAAAGGAGCTCAGATTTTTGAGGCGGTTGGCCTTGCAGATGAGGTCATGAATCTGAGTTTTGTGGGTACGGCTGGACGAATTCAGGGAGCAGGCTTTTTGCTGCTGGCTGAGGAGGCTTTGCGCCGCCATGCGCTCGGGTATCCGTCCCGGAACATTCCAATAGGCAGTGAGTACATTAACCCAGGCGACTACCAGTGGCGCACCGGGGGTGAAAAGCATATGTGGGATCCCGAGTCGGTATCGCTGCTGCAGAGCGCGGTTCGCAGTGGCGACCCTGAACAGTTCAGCCGCTTCTCGGCTTATCAAGATCAAAGAAGTCGTGAGCAAGCAACGCTTCGGGGACTCATGCGATTTCGGCCCGGAAGCCCGGTACCACTTGCCGAGGTAGAGCCTGCGGAAGCCATTATGCGGCGTTTTGCGAGCGGTGGCATGAGCTTTGGCTCAATTTCTCAAGAAGCGCATGAAACGCTGGCTATAGCAATGAACCGCATTGGCGGCAAGAGCAACACTGGCGAGGGCGGCGAGATGCCTGAGCGCTATAAGTCGCGTGATACAAATGGCGACTCACGGCGCTCGGCAATTAAGCAGATCGCATCTGGAAGATTCGGCGTAACCATAGAGTACCTCACCAATGCCGATGAGATTCAAATTAAGATGGCCCAAGGTGCCAAGCCCGGAGAGGGTGGCGAGCTTCCTGGTCACAAAGTCTTTGATATCATTGCCAAGACCCGTTTCTCTACTCCGGGGGTGGGGCTTATTAGTCCTCCCCCGCACCACGACATTTACTCTATTGAGGACTTGGCGCAGTTGATCTTTGATCTTAAGAATGCAAACCCCAAGGCTCGCATTAGCGTCAAGCTTGTTTCGGAGGTAGGTGTCGGTACGGTTGCCGCGGGTGTTTCAAAGGCGCACGCAGACCATATTCTCATCTCGGGACATGACGGCGGCACCGGAGCCTCACCGCTGACCGGCATTAAGAACGCCGGGTTACCATGGGAACTAGGACTCGCTGAAACACACCAGACATTGGTAATGAATGACCTGCGCAGCCGTGTGGTGGTGCAGACCGATGGGCAACTCAAGACCGGGCGCGATGTAGTGATAGCTGCGCTCTTGGGCGCCGAGGAATGCGGCTTTGCCACCGCAGCTCTCATAGCACTTGGGTGCATAATGATGCGGAAGTGTGAGCAGAACACCTGTCCGGTAGGTGTAGCAACGCAGGATGAGAAACTGCGCCGTAAGTTCATGGGTAGGGCAGAGGATGTTGAGGCTTTCTTCCGCTTTGTCGCCGAGGAGGCACGCACAATCATGGCACAGCTCGGGTTCCGCAGCTGGGACGAGATGGTTGGGCGCGTAGACATGCTTGAGGCCGATCCGAATGTGCGGAACTGGAAGTCTGAAGGCGTAGATCTGAGCGCCATTCTGACCCCGGCCGTCAAAGGCGAGGGTAACACGGGAGTCATCTGCTGCATTCCTCAGGATCACGGACTAGAGAAGGTGTTAGACCGCACCCTCATTAAGTATGCCGAGCCCGCTATTGCACGTAAGGAGCGGGTTGAGGTCGCCTTACCCATTAAGAACACCGACCGCGCTACCGGCACCCTGCTCAGTCACACCATTAGTGACCGCATTGGCTCAGACGCGCTGCCTGAAGACACTATCCATTTCCGTTTCAGCGGCTCGGCCGGGCAAAGCTTTGGGGCATGGCTTGCGAGCGGTGTTACGCTAGAGCTTGAGGGTGACGCCAACGACTATGTCGGCAAAGGACTCTCGGGAGGTCGAATTATGGTGTATCCACCCCGCAACGCCAGCTTCAAGGCTGAGGAGAACGTCATCATTGGGAACGTGGCACTCTACGGAGCCATCCGAGGTCGGGCCTACCTGCGAGGTATGGCCGCTGAGCGCTTCTGTGTGAGGAACTCCGGGGCGCATGTTGTGATAGAGGGAGTAGGCGACCATGGCTGCGAGTACATGACCGGTGGTCGCGCTGTTATCCTTGGCCCGACCGGCCGAAACTTTGCCGCCGGAATGTCGGGTGGCATTGCCTATGTCTGGGACTGCGACGGACTCTTGAGTCGCCGCCTCAACCCGGAGATGGTCGAGATGTGTGAGCTGGGTCGCGAGGATGAGGCGACTATCAAAACGCTCTTAGATGAGCACTGGCGCTACACTGGATCTATCCTGGCCGAACAGGTACTCGGTTCTTGGGAAGACTACCAGTCTCAGTTTGTTAAAGTAATTTCTCCGGCCTTTCGAGAGGTCTTGGAACAGCAACAGTTGCGCGACAAGGAGCTTGTAAATGGGTAAGCCAACCGGATTTATGGAGTATTCCCGCAAGACGGTCTATGACCGTCCAGCAGCGGAGCGAATAGCCGATTTTGAGGAGTTTCACGTACACTTAGATGAGAAGGAACGACAGGAGCAGGGGGCTCGCTGCATGGACTGCGGCGTTCCTTTTTGCCAGTCCAACTTTGGATGTCCGGTAGATAATCTCATTCCCGAGTGGAACGACCTTATCTATCGAGGGGAGTGGGATGAGGCTTGGAAGCGCCTCATGAAGACCAATAACTTCCCGGAGTATACTGGGCGAGTTTGTCCGGCACCCTGTGAAAGCGCCTGCGTTCTTGGTATCAATGAGCCAGCGGTCACCATTAAGGATAACGAATGCACGATCATTGACAAGGCCTATGACAACGGCCTTATGCAGCCGCGGATTCCTGCTGTGCGTACAGGCAAGCGTGTAGCTGTTGTAGGGAGTGGCCCGGCAGGACTCGCCGCGGCCGATCAACTGAATCAGGCTGGACATCTGGTGACGGTGTATGAGCGCGACGACCGAATAGGCGGGCTGTTGATGTACGGCATTCCTAATATGAAGCTGGACAAACGCCTCGTAGAGAAGCGTAACGGCATTATGGCGGCCGAGGGGATAGAGTTCTGTCCTGGCGTGGAGGTAGGACGTGATATAGCTCCGCAGCGGCTCATGGAGGAGTACGACGCGGTGCTGTTAGCCTGTGGTGCCACTCGCCCACGTGACCTGCCTGTGCCGGGGCGGGAGCTTGGGGGGATCCATTTTGCTATGGACTTTTTGAGCGGCTCTACCAAGAGCGTGCTGGGCGGTGGCGCCCCTGAGATATCGGCCCGGGGTAAACACGTGATTGTCATAGGCGGTGGTGATACCGGTAACGACTGCATTGGTACCAGTGCTCGCCACGGTTGTCGCAGCCTCAAGAACTTTGAGTTGCTTTCCAAGCCAGCTTCTGGACGCACATCTGAGTACCCGTGGCCCGTTTACCCACGGTTGTACAAAAGCGACTACGGACATGAGGAAATTGAGACAGTCTTTGGTGACGATCCGCGAGAGTTTTCAATTCTGACCAAGGAGTTCATTGGCAATAGTGATGGCAATGTGAAGGCGCTGCGTACCGTTCGGGTTGAATGGAAAAAGGAACGTGGTGAACGTCCGCGAATGGAAGAAGTCTCGGGCAGTGAGGAAGAGTGGCCAGCAGACCTTGTGTTGCTTGCCATGGGCTTTCTCGGACCCGAGGCATCTATCGCAGAATCACTTGGAGTCGGACTAGATGACCGCAGCAACTTCCGTGCCGCCTTTGGCGAGCACGCTACCACTGTTCCCAAGGTCTTTGCGGCCGGTGACGCGCGTCGCGGACAATCGCTCGTCGTGTGGGCCATTAAAGAGGGGCGCCTTGCCGCACGTGAGATCGACCGCTATCTCATGGGGGATACACTCTTGCCGTAGGCGCTTGACTTGCAGGCCGTGCTCATGATATCCATTCGTACTACAACCAAAGCGTGCTCGAGTCGCGCCGGCAGAGGAAATACAAGGTAATGTACGCATTAGTAGAGATTTTAGGAAAACAGTACAAGGCTCAGGCGGGCGGCAAAATTGAAATTGACCGTCTGCCGAACGAGACCGGTGAAGAACTTCAGTTCGACTCGGTACTTATGGTGAGTGACGGCGAGAAAACCAATGTAGGAACTCCCTATGTTGCGGGTGCCAAGGTAACGGCTGTTGTGGAAACCCACGGCAAGGCCAAGAAGATCAAGGTATCAACCTACAAGCGCCGCAAAAACTATCGTCGCACCCAGGGACATCGGCGTCAGTATTCGGTAATCCGAATTAAGGAAATTGCCAGCTAAAGATTGGTAGGGCTTTTGTGATACAGATCGAACTGCATCTGCGGCCAGACGGTACTCTCAAGTATCTCAACGCGGTAGGACATGCTGTTCGCCGGCATGACAAAGGCTTTAGCCCGGCATGTGCAGCCGTTAGTTCTGCGCTCCGAAGCACGGCGCGACTATTAGCGGCTACACAGGGCGTTTCCGTATCCGGCGAGGCACCAGAGGAAGGTATGTTCCGTTTGGAACTGCAGAAGCGCGGTTTCATGCGACGCGGATACCTGAGAGGAGTTAGTGCTGCGCTGCTGCAGATCCTAAATGATCTGGCTGCGGAAAACCCCACCGAGGTTCAGGTAGTAATACGTTAAGCAATGGGCGCGCATGTCAAGCGAGCCCCGAAATGAGGAGTAAAAACAATGGCTCATAAGAAAGGTGGAGGAAGCTCCAAGAACGGTCGTGATTCCGAGTCAAAACGACTTGGTGTGAAGCACTTTGGTGGTGAACTCGTAACTGCCGGATCCATTATTGTACGTCAGCGCGGCACCAAGTTCCACCCTGGAGCCTTTGTCGGCCGAGGCAAAGACGACACTCTTTTTGCGAAGAGTCATGGTAATGTTGTATTCTCAAACCGCAAAGGAAAGAAGATCATCTCTATCGACCCTGTTGTTGAAACTGGTCAGTAGGCATCTGCTTAGGAACTTGATTGTTTCGTATTCGTGCAAGACACGATGGAGCGAGGGACTTTGAATCGCTTCGTTGACCAGACAGACATAGAAGTAACATCCGGAGACGGCGGCCCTGGTTGTGTGTCGTTTCTGCGTGAGCGTTATCGGCCGCGTGGCGGCCCCGACGGCGGCGACGGCGGGCGGGGCGGTGACGCGGTTTTTGTTGTGAGAAGTAATCTGAAAACGCTTTCACAGCTCACCATGCAGCGGCGCTATGCTGCGGAGAACGGGCGGCCCGGCGAGGGCAAGAACCGGCACGGACGTGATGGCGCCTCGGTGGAGATTGCTGTCCCTCCAGGTACCTTGCTTAAGGATTCCGAAACGGGTGAACTGCTGGCCGATCTCACGAACGAAGGTGACCGCTTAGTTCTGCTGAAGGGTGGTCGTGGCGGCAAGGGCAATACGCACTTCAAGTCCTCCACTCACCAGACTCCACGGCTTGCTCAGCCTGGGGAGCCGGGAGAGACGCGAGTCATACGAGTAGAGTTATCTCTCATTGCCGATATCGGTTTCGTAGGAATTCCAAACGCGGGTAAGTCCAGTCTTCTGGCTGCCCTCACCCGTGCTCGTCCTCGAGTTGCAAATTATCCTTTCACCACGACTATCCCAAATCTTGGTGTAGTGGAGTACGACGATAAACAGCTGGTGCTGGCCGATATTCCAGGCCTGATTGAAGGTGCCTCACAAGGGGCTGGCCTTGGCACCGTTTTTCTGCGTCATGTATCGCGTAGTGCGGCACTCGCCTTTGTCCTTGACCTAGAGCGGGAGGACACCGCCGAGCAGTTTGCACTTCTCCAGCGTGAGTTGGCTAGCGCCTACCCGGAACTGGCAACGCGAACGAGAATAGTGGTGGCCAACAAGATAGATTTAGATTTGGACGGCGAGTCGCTTGCGTCGTTACGACGAGCCTTGCCGGCTGAGTGGGTGTGCGGAGTTTCCGCCGCGACCCGTGAGGGTATTCCTGAGTTGGTTCGTGCGTTCTTGCAACTTGTCAGTCCTGAGGCGCAAGGAGAACAGGTTTAGATGCAGTCTGGGATTGCCCTGTTTGGCGGAAGTTTTGATCCGGTGCACATTGGCCACCTGTTTATTGTTGAGGAGGTGCGGTACGCGTTGGGCATTGAACGAGTCTTTTTTGTTCCAGCATATCAGCCCCCACACAAAAACGAGGCTCCTCAAGCTTCTACCAAGGAGCGTATGGCCATGCTTGAATGTGCACTACGGGAGCGACCGGGGTGTTCGGTACTGGACTGGGAGATAAACCGCGGCGGAAGGTCCTACACAATAGATACCGTTGAGCGTGCTTTGGAGCAATATCCTGGGATGGCAAAACCGAAACTGATTATTGGCGACGATCTGTGTGCTGATTTCGGCAGTTGGCACCAGGCCGAACGTTTACTTCAGTTGGTGGAGTTGGTGATTGTAACCCGCGGAGGTTCGGTTACGTCGGACATTATCAAAGAGTATAATCTTGTTGATAACTCACCTCTGCCGGTGTCATCATCCGACATACGAGAACGTATTGCAGCTGGACGCAACTATCGTGATCTAGTTCCTCAGGCGGTGTATCATTACATTGAGGAAAACGGACTGTATCGCAGCTCCTTAGCAAAGGAATAGATTCAATACCGGGAGACTGAATGGGCGCAAAGGGTGAGCGACACGTAGATGCAGGTGTGGTATTTGTATTTCTCATTCTCCTAGTTGTGGGAGTTGCAGCTCTGGTTCTGTATTTCCAGGTGCAGACAGATGAAATCAGTTCTCGGGTGGAGAATAACGAGGACTTGGGTTTCCTCTTTGTCATCACCGAGGATGGCCAACCGGTACTTACTCAGGCGTTTCTCTATGCACCGGCTACCGGGCGAGGTAGTCTTATTGATATCCCCGGCGACACTGGAACCATTGTAAGTGGTCTTGATCGCGTTGACCGTATAGACTCAGCCTTCACCGAAGGCGGTGCTAATGCGTATCGTAGCCAGGTCGCCTCAATGCTTGGAACCGAGTTGCCATACTATTTTTTTCTGGACGGAGACGGCCTGGAACGCCTGGTTGACTTGGCTGAGGGATTGCCGCTTTTCATTGCCGCTGGAATAAGTGACTATACCTTGGATGTTTCGGGTTTGTTTCCCAGTGGGAATGTTGTGCTTGACGGACGCAAGGCGCGGGATTATCTGGAGTTTGCCGAACTGGGTGAACGTGATGTTGAACGGGTAGCTCGACGTCAGAGTTTCGTCGGCCGTGCCATATCCATGATCGGCAGCCTTGCCAACGTGATTGACGACGATGAAGTCGCACGGGTCTTTATCGGCGCCGTCCAAACGAATCTGGATCAACGCTCAGTACGCTCTCTCGTCAGGGTGCTAGCAGAGTTCGAGCCCGAACGTATTGTGACTCGACGAGTACAAGGCACGGTGCGTAGCGTTGAAGCCAACGGTGTAGAACAAGAGTTGCTTTTTCCTCACTTTGAAGGACAATGGTTACGAGAAACAGTGAGACAGGTGCGGGAGTCTCTCTCGTCTGAGCAACAGTTACCGGGCGAAGGAGTGGTGATATCGCTAGAGATTCTCAATGGTACCGGAGCAACAGGGCTTGCGCGTCGAACACAGGAGTTGTTTGAGTCACATGGTTTCGATGTACGTTCCATTGGTAATGCCGAAACCTCGGATGTAGAGAGTACTTTAGTGATTAGCCGAGGAACCGAACGGATGTATGCAGAACGGACAGCCGAGGTTATTCGTGCCGAGCGTGTTCTTACCCAAGAGCGGGAAGGCGATGGGCCAATTGTGGATGTGACCGTAATAATAGGAAAGGACTTTGACGGACGATATGTCAGATAATAACAAATTTCGTGAGCACGCTTATGCAATTGCACAACTACTAGATGAGCAAGGTGGAGAAGAAACCTGTGCTCTGGATCTCTCACCAAACTGTGGGTTTACCGACTACTTTGTCATAACAACGGCAGACAGTGCTGGGCGCCTACGCGGTTTGGCCCGGAGGCTTCGTGACTATCTGTCAGAGTATGATCTTGAACCGAGTCAACGCCATAAGCGGCTGGAAGACTCAGGTTGGACCTTGTTTGATTGTGGCCCCATTGTCGTTCATCTTATGAGCCGTGAAATGCGTTCCTTCTACGACCTGGAGAGACTATGGTTCGAGGCACGCGTGCTGTTTCAATCGTCGAGTTCGTCCTCGTAGTCAACATCTTCGTAGTCATCTTCGGAGAAAAACTCTTCTACAGGATCGTCGGGTTCAAATTCCTCCCCAAACTCATCGAAGGTGTCTTCGCCGAAAGGTTCCTCAATGAACTCGTCGTGGTCGTCCTGGAAATCTGGTGAGTGATCCTCGTCTATGGACATGCTCGGTACCTCGAAGACGAGGATAATCAATGCGAGTTGCATCTGTCAATCTTAAAAAAAGCGCAAGAGTTTCGATATGAAGGTTTGACAGATCGCGCATTATTCGTATAATAGGCAACTGCCGTGAATTGAATGCTTGTGGTGGTTGCTAGCAACCAAGAACCGGGAGTGTGGAGTGGGCGGCCTGAGAGGAGCACCGAGCCCGAAGGAGCATCTGTATGCAGATCACGGACATCCGCATCCGCAAGGTAAACGCCGAGGGCAAGCTTAAGGCGTACGTGACGGTTACCTTTGACGAGTGTTTTGTAATACACAATGTCAAGGTTATTGAAGGCAAGACCGGTGTGTTCATCGCAATGCCAAGCCGCAAAACGAAGACTGGAGAGTATAAGGATGTAGCACATCCAATTAACTCCGACTTTCGTACTGAGTTGCAGAACCGAATCTTAGAAGCCTTTCAGCAGGCTCCTGATGAGGTGCCGACCGAAGGCAGCGTGGCTCTCGCCGACGAATAAGCGGCACGTACGGGCACCCAACGCAACTTGACTTACAACACTTTGGGGCGTCGGCAAGTGGTAAGCCACCAGGTTTTGGTCCTGGCATGCGCAGGTTCGAATCCTGCCGCCCCAGTATATCATTTCTTGCTCGGCATAAATACAAATATAGGCCGAGTCGGTGCAAGAAGGAGCATAGACAATGGAGCAAAAGACCCTCACTGCAACAGCGCGTACTGAACGAAAGAAGGGGGCTGCTGGTAGACTACGACGTTCGGGAAAAATCCCATGCGTTGTTTATGGGCGTGAAGAACCGGTGTCAATCACCATTGATGCTCACGAGTTCGGGCGGACCTTTAAGACAATTTCGGAGAGCCAAATCGTTAATGTTAACATTGACGGTAATGGACGCGAATGTCTCATTAAGGATTACGATCAAGACATTCTTACAGGATCGGTGAAACATGTAGATTTCTACGAAATTGAGCGCGGTAAGCTGCTACGTACGAATGTTCATGTTGAAACTGAAGGCTCACCAAGAGGTGTGCGTGAGGGCGGAGTGCTTGAAACACCAACGCGTGAGCTTGAGATCGAGTGTATGCCAGCGGACATCCCTGACCACATCACCATCGATATTTCGCTCCTCGAGATCGGCGACGCTATTCATGCTGGAGATATAACTCCTCCAGAAGGCGTTCAAATAATCAGCAACCTTGAACAAGTGCTTGCAATGGTTACTCAGCAGCGCGTTGAGGAAGAGGTTAGCGAGGAGGGCGAAGGCGAGGCAGGTGCAGAAGGCGCTGCTTCAGTCCCAGAGTCCGGAGATTCCGAGAGCGAATAGTTGGCACTATCGCTGGTCGTCGGACTTGGAAACCCCGGAGCCCGATACGAATCGACGCGACACAACGTTGGATTTCAAGCAGTGGAAGCTTGCGCAGACCACTACGGAGTCCAATTTCGGAAGACATTTTTTGCGCGCTATCTTCACGCGCGGCTCACAACCGGCCAATACGGGCCGGTTGTGTTTGTTAAACCTCTCACCTTTATGAACCGTAGTGGACAGGTTATTCCTAAACTCATGTCACGTTACCATGCAGGGCCTGAGAAGTTACTGGTAGTGTGCGATAACCTTGACTTGGAGGTTGGTCGCGTTCGGCTCAAACGTGGGGGAGGCACTGCTGGGCATAATGGGCTCAAGTCGGTGGTGTCAGAAACCGGAAGCTGTGAGTTCTACCGCCTGTATATTGGCATTGGACGCCCTGCGCCTGGAGAAAGCGTGGTTGAGCATGTGCTGGGCTCACCGTCGGAACAGGAGCGCAACTCCGTTGAAGCCGCTTGCCGGAGGGCTGCGGAGATTATTCGTAACGCGATTGAGGGCGATCTCGACCAGGTGATGAATGACTGTAATCGACGAGGCGCCTGATCCTAAGGCTACACTGCTGAGCTCTCTTCTGCGACACGAAGTCCATCCTTCTCAGACCTTATACGTTGCTTACTCTGGGGGCTCCGATAGCGCGGCGTTATTGTCGACTGCATGCGAGCTGCGAGACGAGAAACATTCACCCTATTCTGGAGCCCCTTTGGTGGCACTCTATTTGGATCATGGAATACGCCGCGAGATGGAACGTGCAGAGGAAGTCGCCATCGTGCGGGAGACATGCCGTCGGCTCGAAGTTCCGCTCATAGCAAAGCATATTGAGCAGGGTGCCTTGCGGAAAAAAGCACGTCATAAGGGGCTTGAGGCCGCCGCGCGTGAGGCAAGGCACGCGTTCTTCGCCGAGTCAGTTCGTGGCTCCTTGTCGAATCTGGTTGTGACTGCCCATCATCTTGAGGATCAACTAGAGACGCTTCTGTTACGGTTTCTCCGGGGTGCAGGGCCGGGAGCAGCAGGAATGAAAGAACTGCGTCACATGAATGAGTTCCGGATGCTGAGGCCGTGGTTAAGGCTTCCGAAAGCCGCAGTGGCAAGCTACGTCAAAGAGCGCGGCTTGAGGTTTGTCACAGATTCAAGCAACAGTGATACCGCTTTCGCACGCAATCGAGTACGACATCGACTTATGCCTGTTCTAGACGAGTTGTTCCCCGAGTACCGGAGCACACTTACAGCAGCAGATGAACGCGTCCAGAAGGTGGCTGAGTTTCTGAGAACTGAGACAGAGCGTAGAATTACCTGGCGGCCCCATGTTCGTGGATGGTGCACCAGTCGGGAAGAGTTTTATGCTGCTCCTCATGTGGTACGCGCTGAAAGTATAAAGCTTCTGTGTATAGAGATAGGCCTATCAAGCTCCTTTGCAGAGCAGAACCTGCCAACATCCGGGTTTTTTTCTCAGATATCGGGCGAGGATGATGGTAGGTCGGTAGGCGTGGTTGCAGCAGGCGGTGGATGGCGGTTGGAGCAGTTTCATGACCTCATTTTGTGGAGGCGCGATGTTGTCCAAACGGTCAAAATTGGGTATGTTCTGAGGGTGCGGGAAAACATGTGTGTCGTGCTTGGTCATAGAGACCGGCCGGTTGTGTCCATACCTACGTTTGGGGAAGCAGTACCCGGCTGCGAATTACAACTGGATGCCGCGACCATAGCCGCACCCCTTCTCTTGCGAACGCGAAGGCCGGGGGACAGTATACGAACCATGGCTGGAAGTAAGAGCGTCAAGAAGCTTCTGTCAGAGTGGAGAATTCCTGCCGACTTGCGTGAAGACATCCCTGTCCTTGAAGATCGGAAGGGTGTATGTGCGGTTATTGGGCAGCCTTTTGGCTACCGTAATCTTGTGTCGACAAGGTGCTCAACGCGGCAAAACGAACGAGAACAAGAACTGCGGGCAACTTGTGGCCCCGCTGAAACGAGTATTTTTCGGCTATGGGTTACGGCCGACGGAGTGGAAAACGAATATGCAAAATGATAACCAAAGCCCGAATCCCGGGGACAATAACAATGGCCCCCGAGAACCGGGGAATATGAACTTTAACTTTCGAAATAATCGATTTGCGCTTTTTTTCCTGGTAGCAATCATCGGTATGTTCATGGTGCTTCTTTTTTCGGACACGAGACAAGCACCCGATCAAATCCCTTATTCACAGTTCCTATCCCATCTGGAGGCAGGGGAAATTGACTCAGTTACCATCATTGACCAAACCGAAATTCAAGGAACTTTTCGTACCCCCAGTGGTGAGCAGAGCAGTTTTAGTTCCAACATTCCATACTTTGATTCCGCGCTGGTTGATCAGCTCCGAGATCAAGAGGTGAGGTTTTCGGGTGCGCCTCGACCGGTATCTCCATTCAGGGTCATGGTCGAATTTCTGCCCTGGATGATTATATTTTTCTTCATCTTTTTCATGTTTCGCCAGATACAGGGTAGCGGAAACAAAGCCTTTTCCTTTGGGCGGAGCAAGGCGAAGAAGTTCGTGGAGAGTGAGACGAACATTACCTTTGCAGATGTTGCTGGTCAGCGTGAGGCCAAGTATGAACTTGAGGAAGTGGTTGAGTTTCTGAAACAGCCCGAGAAATTCGTCAAGATGGGTGCACGAATTCCAAAAGGTGTTCTGCTTGTTGGTATGCCAGGAACGGGAAAGACCTTGCTCGCCAAAGCCGTCGCCGGTGAGTCTGGTGTTGCATTCTTTCATATGTCAGGATCTGACTTTGTCGAGATGTTTGTCGGTGTCGGAGCGAGCCGCGTTCGTGATCTCTTTGAGCAGGGTAGGAAGAACGCACCTTGTATTCTTTTCATAGATGAGCTTGATGCTGTCGGACGAACCCGCGGTGCAGGATATGGCGGTGGGCATGATGAACGCGAGCAGACGCTTAACCAAATGCTGGTAGAGATGGACGGTTTTGATACCAAGGATGGGGTAATTATGATTGCTGCCACCAACCGCCCCGATGTTCTTGATCCGGCCCTTCTACGTCCAGGGCGTTTTGACCGGCAGGTTGTTGTAGACATGCCGGATATGGAGGAACGAGAGGACATTCTGGGAATCCACGCGTCCAAGATTCCACTTGGGAGTTCGGTGGACTTGCAGCGTGTTGCACGTGCTACTCCTGGCTCTTCGGGCGCAGATCTAGCAAACCTGGTGAATGAAGCCGCCCTTTTTGCGGCTCGTTCCAACCGGGAGAAGGTGGAGATGGAGGACTTTGAAGAAGCCCGCGACAAACTCCTCATGGGTGTAGCGCGAAAATCTCGCATAATCACCCCGGAAGACAAACGCAAGACGGCCTATCACGAAAGTGGGCATGCTTTGCTGCACTATTATCTCAAGTATGCAGATCCACTTCACAAGGTTACGGTGGTACCGCGCGGGCGGGCCCTGGGTGTTGCGGTATCTCTCCCTGAGAAAGACTCCTATAGTAGAGGTAAGGGCTGGCTGCTAGATCGGATTAAGATTTCCTATGGTGGATATATCGCCGAAAGGCTTGTTTTTGATGAAACCACCACCGGAACTCAGAACGACTTGCAGCAGGCGACCGATATAGCCAGGCGAATGGTGACCGAGTGGGGAATGAGCGATATTGGCCCGGT
>REEM01000125.1 GCA_007695055.1 Spirochaetaceae bacterium
GCAAGCAAGGCAGGGTGAGTTCCAGATATCTGGGCAGCGGCCTCGGAGTCCACAGTGCGCATCTCTTCCAACAGACGTTGGGCTTCGACAAGCTCTTCAAGCTGCAGTGCGGCGCGAATTGAAATGGTGAGAGCCGCCACAGAGAAGGGGCGTGCACGGAGGATTTCCCTTGCCCGCGTGCGCGCCGCCAGGTAGTCTCCCTGTAACAGATCAATGTTGGCCAGGTTAATCAAAGCCGGAACGCTTGTGGGTGCGGCCGCAAGGATCTCTTGGAAGACCCCCCGGGCAAGCGTGGTACTCCCAGCGCGAGCATGCAGAATGCCCAGGCGGTTGAGGGCGCTGAGCCGTGCCGGGTCTTCTGTCGCCAGTGCTGCCGCCTCCGCCTCAAGCCGCTCAACCTGCCATTGATAAATTCCAGCAACCAGCTGTTCACGGCTACGGTCTGCACGAAGCTGCACTGCAGCTGTAGCTGGCGCCACCACGCTAAAACCTGCCGGGCCTAAGGGAATGGCCGGATACAGCGCACGTAGTTCAGCAAGCGGAAGAAACTCAATCTCGCCCCCATGGACTGCCCCATAGGCTCCCCCATGGGCTCGGACAAGTCGTGAGGCCTCTTCCCAGGCAGCCGGAAAGCCGCGCTCAAGAATGGTGGTCTCAACCGGAATCCAGAGTGTCCCCCCATGCCGAATGACGCTGCGCCGCTCATTGGCGTAGATCCATTCATTGGCCGCAGGCTCCTCGGTATCAAAGGCAATGAAGACATGCCCGGGAGAAGTCATGATTGCGGTTCGTATTCCCACAGCCTCGTAGAGCGAGGCCAGCAGGGAGGCGGTGTCGTCACAGTCACCGCTACGAACGCGTAGGGTTGTGCGAGGGAAGCGCACTGTGTCTAAAACGTCGCTGCGGCCGAAAACCTCGGTGAAGGGTGAGGCGGGGTCTTCCACGTAGCGTATTCCGTAGACGCCGACCGCGTCAGCTATGAGGGCCGCTTGACGTACCTTCTCGCTCATCAAGCCCCCAAAGGCGCGGGTGCCGGACGTGGTGCTGTCGCCGATGTCGATGACGCCGCTGCCGCTGCCATCTGCTCCGCTTAGAACGCTGAGGGCAAAATTCTGGACGATCTCGTCATTTGGCGTAATGAAGGAGGCCAGTTTGCCGGAGTCGTCCCACAAGAGCGCGGTGTTGCGGCGCATCATGACGGTACGGTTGAGCGACACCTGCTGCTCGGCTCCGGCATGCAGGTAACTGAGCTCGATCTTGAACATCACCGGTATGTCTTCCTGTAGGTTCAGTACCTCAGGTGCAAGAGTCACATACACCGGTACCTCCACGGACGCACCCGGTGAAAGCGTTGGGACGGGCTCTGTCTGTGCCGCAAAATCTGCAAAGCGGAATGAGGTCGTGACCCGGAGCTCGCTCAGCTCTTCATCTAAGGTGTTGGTTACCTGTAGGTGACCGGCGGGGGTGCTTCGGTAACTCTGAATAAGAGCTGGGAAGATATCGCTAAGCCCCGCTACCTCTACCCGCGGTGGGCGGGGTGGCGGTGCCTCCAAGGCGCTGAACTCGCGTTGAAAGCTGCTGAGCTTGCGGGCAACCTGTGCGTGCTCCGCCGAGAAGCCGCGCAGGCGAGAGAGCGACTGCTCAAACTGCTGGACAGCCACGGTGTACATGGGGGCCGCGCTCTCCGGGCCAATTGATCTGCGAATCTCAAGTGCTCGTTCTGCCCCTTGGACGGCACGGTCTGCCAACAGGAGTCCTTCGCTGCGGTTAAAGGCGTCGTTCAACTCTGCATCAAAAGGATCACGTTCAAGGGCGCTGCGTCGCATCTCCAGGGCCAGACCGGGTGCCCCAGCGTCCTCATACAGCCGAGCAAGATCCGCGAGCACCGTGCGCGAACCGGGGTCGGCGGCCCGCTGTGCATTCAGCTTAAGCACCTGGGCATCAAGCTCTGATAGTTCTGCTGTAAGGCCACGGTCAATGAGGCGGAACATGCGTTGCGCGCTTGCGTTGAGTCCGTAGATGTAGCCGCGCTCGGCATCGACAGCTATTGACCCAACCATAGAGAAGTCTCCATGAAGCGGGGCCGGTAGTGACGCCATGCGCCAGATGGGGCTTCCAAGTTTGTCAAAGCGGTAGAGCGCCTCTGTGCTGAGCAGGACAAAGGAGCCGTCCGGCAAAACCCGCAGCGCTCGCACCGTACGCCTGTCTGCCTCCGGCATGAGCGGGACAATGCTGTCAAGGCGCTCACCCTCGGCAGAGTATACCAGCGCCGCGCCGAGTACCGGATCCCAGGTCCACAGGCTTGCGTCCGGACCGGCGGCAAGAATCATGGTGAACGCGCTTTCGTGAGCACGTAGATCCAGGCTATGCATGCTGGAGTCATGAATGCGCACGGTTCTCTGCCCGGTTGTAGCAACGTAGCTCCCGTCTGAGAGCACGGTGGATGCAACCGGGTTCGCTATACCCATGCGTAGACGTTGGTGCCGCGGATGATCGGGGTGAATAACAAAGAAGTCCTCTCCCATGCCACGGGCAAATACGGTGCCGGCGGCGCTCACCCGCACATCAACTCCGTAGTTTGTACTGTCCCGGGTGTAGATATCGCTTCCTGGCTTTGCAACCTCGCGGTAGAGGTGATCAAGCTCCACGGCCACAAAAAGCGCGCCCAGAAAGATATGGCCTCCGGGGCCTATATCAATTGACATAGGAAAAACTCGCGACGTATGTCCCAGATCAATCATTGAAATCATGGAACTGCTGAACTCATCTAGAAAGAGGGGCTTCTCGGACTTTGGGTCGATGTTCGGATCACTCAAGGGTTCACGAAAGGAGTAGTGCAGATACCGAATGGCGTGGGCCGTGAGGCGGGGTAGGTGTGTGTCCCAGGCACCAAGGAGCGGGAAGTTCACTGAGCTCTGCGAGTCGTGAGTGCGGGTGAGCTGCAGCACCATGGAGTTACCGGTAGCGCTGCGTTGGGCAAGAACTCGCAGGCTGTACTGGGGCTCTATCTGGGGCGCCTCCGCCGCAGGCCCAACCCAGACCTCAATGTGATCTCCAAACAACACGTTTGCCTCATGCGCTGCTTGGTGCAGAAGTGGTTCAAGCTCATTGCGGAGCTCCGGTGCGTGCATGCGTGGATCAGGGAGATCTATCTGAATAGATTCAGGTTGAATGCGGGTGCCCCGACTAAGCTCCGGTGGTGAGGCCCAGAGCAGTACCGGCGCTAAGTGAGAAAGAAGGAAAAGTAGAATGAGTGAGCGATGTCGCAGCACCCCGGCCTCCCGCACACACTGGCGTGGTGCAACGCTACGCTACGCCAGGCTTCGCAGTCTGTCAAGTTTGAATGGTCATGACACAAAACACCTTACACCATTAATCTCTTGTAGGCGTCCCGTTCGGGCACGAGCATGAGCATCATTGTGTGGTGCGGTTTTTGGTGCTACTCTTTGGAGAGTACTAGCTCTAGAGAGGAACTCATGCTTCAGACTATCCGTTCGGTTCTGCGTGTGACGCTGTGTGCGCTCTGTATCTTTGCACTACCGGAATTTGCTTCGGCGCAGCAGACGGCCCATGTGGCCTATCTTGAAGGACAGATCCTCTTGCAGACACCGCTCGTAGAGCGCGTACCGCTACAGATTGGTGACGAGCTTCCCTCTAAGGGAGTGTTAATTCTGAGCGACACCGCGCTGCTGGAACTTGATCTACCAACTGGGCGCATCTTGCTTACGCAGCCTGGTAGCTACGAGCTTGAGAGGATCATGGGCCGCAGTACCGCAACGCCTTCTCGTGAGCTTGGAGCAATGGTGGGCACGCGCCTTCGCAGTATGAGTTTTGACTCACCCTCCTCGCGCGGCAGCGTTGCCGCAGGAGTCCGAGGTACCGAGGCTGAAAGCTCAGATACTGCTCTCCCCTGGGCGGCAGGTGAGTTGGCAGATGAACTTGTTGCCGAGGCCGTGGCCTATCTTGAGTCCGGTCTGTACCTCACTGCCCGCGAAACTCTGGAGGACGCCACCTCGCTTGGCGCGGAAGGTCCCGAGCTCACCTTCCTTCTTGGCTACCTGAGCTATCTCAGTGAGGATCTCCCAGGCGCCTACCGGCGGCTTTCAACCATGGCGCTGGATCCAGACACTATCTACTACGAAACGCATGCATTGGTGCTGGCCCAGCTGTACTATGACGGTTTTGCCTTTTCAGATGCCTCTGCTGTGCTGCAGCCGGTGGTTGAGCGTCAGTTGAACGCCTCAGATGAACTTGAGTTCGAGCCGCTTGCACTCCTGGTACTGAGCCTATATGCCGCAGGGCGTCCTGAAGAGGCGCGTTCCTATATCACCCGTATTGAAGAAAGCTCCCTCCCGCAGGGGCGTGAGTACGCGGAGCAGCTGCGGAACTTAGATAGGCAGGCATTGGAGCTCTGAGCAAGAGCACCAGAATGCTCTGTGCCTATGCGTTTTGCATAGCTCAGGAATAGTGCAATGCAATCTGCATGTTCGTGTGCGCTTACTTACATTTTCACCCCCTTCACACCCAGTCTCTATATCAAAATATCATAAAAAACACTAATAACATGCGGCTTTTGCTGGAATTCGCGGGCAGTCTTGCCTCACAAGCCTGGCACGCTATTTGCTTAGTAAGTGTGTAATGCTTAGGAGAGGTACCAACCTTAAAGGCAAATGGAGAAGATAAAATGAAAAGTAAAATGTGGATTCTTTCGTTGTTAGTCGGGGCGGCTTTTCTTGCGTGCTCAAATCCGTACTCGTCTAATCAATCAAGTCCCGGCAGTGCTGCTGGCCCGGTAGAGTCACCACGTTCCGTGCCTGGTGACAGCACCGAGGCAG
>REEM01000088.1 GCA_007695055.1 Spirochaetaceae bacterium
TCGGGTGGTGGAGCTGTCGACCTGCGCAAAAGGCTGGAATAGACGGTCGGCCTCCGCTGCACTTATGCCTATGCCGGTATCGCGCACGCTGAAGCTCAGGCCTACGCGTCCGTTGCTCACGGGGCCCGCCGCCCGAATGCTGAGCTCCACTATCCCGCCTGGGTCGGTAAACTTACTGGCGTTGCTGAGCAGGTTAGTAAGCACTTGCGAGAGCCTCAGAGAGTCACCCACAAATGTCGGAGGAATGTCCGGCTGAATGTCGAAAAGCAGCTCCAGTTGCCGTGCATAGGCAGTCTCGCCAAAGAGCGAAGCCATCTGTTCAACTATCTCAGCGAGTGAGAAGCTGCGTTCCTCCAGCTCAAGTTTTCCCGACTCAATCTTTGAAAAGTCGAGGATGTCGTTGATTATGCGCAGCAGCATCTGTGACGAGCTATAAATCTTGTTTGCGTGGTCTAGCTGCCGGTCGTTCAATGGGGTTTGCGTCAGTAGTTGGCTGAGGCCAATGACGGCGTTCATTGGCGTACGAATTTCGTGACTCATATTGGCCAGGAACTCGCTCTTGGCTCGGCTCGCCTGCTCCGCTTCCTGGCGTGCCCGTTCAGACTCCTGCTGGGCCTTCTTTATCCCGGTGAGATCATCGTACACTGCAACGATCTCACCGGAGGAGAGACGGAATACCCGGTTCTCCCGCCAGCCTGTTATGTCGTCGTCCTCATACTGTGACAGCGGTAGTTGCTCAGGTTCCCCGGTTCGTGACACGCGTTGAAGAACCTCAAGCAGCCCCATATCGCGTATGCCGGGGAAACACTCGGTCAACCGGTGGCCTATGACCGAGCCTTGCTCCTTCCGGTCCATACGTGCCGCTGCCGCGTTATAGTCAACAAACTCAAAGTCAGCGCCGTCGTCGACAGGACGATAGACAGCCACCCCGCTGCTCGTCTGCTCAAAAATGCCCCCGAAGCGCTCCTTAGATGTACGCAGGGCACGTTCGACGGCTTGCTGCTCAGAGATATTTTCTATGATGGACCAGATAACCTCCCGGCCCTCAGGCGTGGTGAACTTGAAGCCATGAAGCAGGACTGGATAGCGCGAACCGTCCTTACGGATGTACTCTTTCTGGAAAGGCCCATAACGCCCGGTTTGCTGCATTGATTCCAGCTGCGCCTGCTCCTCGGCCATGTACTCTACCGGCGTCACGTCCCAGTAGCTGAGCGCCGCAAACTCCTCGTGGGTGTATCCAGTCGGTTCGTTAAGGGCGTCGTTGAACCGGAGAAACTCGCCGGTGGCAAAGTCGTTCATTGCAATACCGACCGGAGCAAGTTCAAACAGGGTGCGGAACTTTTCTTCCTCGGTCGCCAAACGTCGCCGGTTCTCTTCCTGCTCTGTAATGTCGCGGTTGATCCCTACCACGCGTACCGCCTGTCCAGATTCGTTGCGAATAATCTGCGCCTGCCCATGAAGAATCCGTATCGCACCATCATTAGGACGCCGGATGGAAAGCTCCGTTTCAAAGGGTGCGCCAGATTCTACGGCGGCCTGGAATCGGGCAATGGCATGTTCCCGCGACTCCGGCAGCTGGTGGCGAGTCCAGTCCTCAAAGCTATGTCCGAAATCGGCAGGATCTATTCCGTACAGGTGGAACATTCGTTCGTCCCATTCGAGACAATCTGTAGTCAAGTCGTAGTCCCAAATTCCAAGTCCAGCGGACTCGGTGGCCAGCGCCAGGCGCTCCGAAAGCGTCTTCTGTCTGATTTCCGCATCCTTCTCAGCCGTTATATCCCGCCCCGTGCCGCGAAAGCCAAGGAGCTCGCCGGTGGCGCTGATAATTGGAAGCCCACTTACCCGCTGATATACCAGCGTGCCGTCGGGGCGCACTGAGGTATGCTCAAGCCCCTGCCAGGAGCTCTTTTCTGCAGCGTAGCCACGCAGCAACTCCTGGACACGTTGTGCCTCTGCTTCCGGCATGAACTCAAAAGGTGAGCGACCAATAATGTGCTCAACGGTATACCCTAGAAGAGGCTCCACAGCAGCGGTTATGCTGGTGTAGACTCCCTCGGTGTCAATTTCCCAGATATACTCCCCGGCAGCCATAGCCACATCCGCAAAGCGTTTTTCGCTCTCTGCAAGGTTGCGAACGGCTTTTTTGTGCTCGCTAATATCGCGAAATACGGCCAATAGTCGAGGAGGACTTTCCCCACTCAGCGAAATAACTGAGACCTGGACGTCGGTGATGGTGCCATCCTTGCAGCGGTGCCTGGTTTCAAAATCATCCCGACCGTGTTCAATGGCAGTGCGGATGTGCTGCTCAATTTCCTTGGGAGTCATGAGCGCTTCGAAGTCTTCAATGCGCAGCCCGGAAAACTCCTTAGCCGTGTACCCCAGCTGATGATACGCGCTGGGGTTAAATTTCACGGGCCGAGCTGTTTCCGGATCTATGAGTAGCGTAGGGTCGGGATACATCTCAAAGAGGTTTTTATAATCCGCTTTTCCCTGACGTGATAGCCGCTCCTCCTCTATGAGTTGGTCGCGAGTTTGCGACAAACTCTGTACCCAGAAAGCTAGTGCACCGAGAAGAGCGGCCGCACCCAGGAGTTTCGCCGCCTCTTCTAGAACACTCAGCGCACTATGCGGCTCCACCATTACAAAGGCTTCCGTCACGTCCAGTATCGCATAAATAAAGAGCAGCCCAATTCCTGCGACGAGGATAACCAAGGTTCTACCCGGTAGACTTTGCAGCGCGCGCAGCTTTTTTACTGGCCATATCGCTACAAAGGCCAGGGTCAGGCCGGTAAGCGCCAGGAACAGTGTTTCCAGAACAACAGCGATGTTGATACTCTCCAGCACAGAACCCGGTCTTTGCGGGACAAGGGAAAGAACAGCGCCAGCTGCTATGAGACCCACCACCAGCAGCACTACCGCGGTGATTCTTGAGATTGCTAAAACCCGGCCGGAGTTTGGCTCGGCGCCGTGGTTGGGAGAGTTTTGCTCCGTATTGTCACCGGTAGTGTTCACTCTGTTTTCCTTTTTTTAAACCGTCGATCATAAAGTGCATATGGCGAGCTCAAGCGGTCAAGCATCTTGCAGTGGTAATAGTGGTTGACATGGAGTCCGAAAAACAAAGACTGACGCGGGCGCGGCGCCATGTGTATTTTCAGAGGCATGAGTGACGATATCGACCTACCTATGGAAAAATCAATGGCAAACCCTACGAAGGGTACACAACCCCGGTACCACGGCGCAAGTTTGGGCGCCTGCATTGGTGACGCACTATCAATGCCAGCACACTGGTTCTATGACCCGCAGGAGCTGGAACGTACCTTTGGCCGAATAGATTGCTACATGGCACCCCCGAGCCGTCACCCTGGGAGCATTCTCTGGCGGAGTAGCTACGCGCCCACCGAGCCGGAGTTTGACATACTTGGACAGCAGCGGCGGTTTTGGGGGCAGCGGGGAGTTCACTATCATCAGTTTCTTGCCGCCGGTGAGAACACACTCAACCTTAAGCTGCTGCAGCTTGTGCTCACCCAGGTGGCCGAGCACGGCGAATACGATCCGGGGCGATATCTGGACGCGTATCAGCGGTTTCTGCTTGCCCCCCAGGAGCACCATGACACCTACGTAGAGGAGTGCCACCGAGGCTTTTTTATCAACCTGCGGGCCGGAAAGAAACCGGAGAAGGCGGCTGTTGCAGAGAAGCATATTGGTGGGATGGTGGCGGTGATTCCGCTCTACGCCGCGCTGCGTCACCTGGGGCATGACAATGCGGTGGCCCGGCGGGCGGTGCTCTCCCATGTTGGGCTGACCCACGCCGGGCCGCTCGTTGGCAGCGGCGCCGCTACGCTCCTAACGCTTGCCGCCGAGCTTTGGGAAGGTGTTCAGCTCACCGAGTCACTTGGCGCGCACCTCACCCGGCAGGACTTACCCTTTCTGCAGGGGCCACTACTCAAGCAGGCGGAGCTGCCGCCGGAGAGGGTGCTGGGAAGGTTGTACAGCACCGCGTGCTACCTGGACGACGCACTGCCAGCGACCTTCTACCTTGCGCTGCGCTACGCTACCAATGCAGAGGAGGGTCTTGTTGCCAACACCATGGCTGGCGGCGACAACTGCCACCGCGGAGCCGTGCTAGGCGCGCTGCTTGGGCTGGACGCTGGGCCCTCAGTATTCCCGGAGCACTGGCGCACCGGTTTGCGTGAAGTTCCAGTGCTGCTTAGTACCGGTGTATGAGCAGTCCGCGTTGGACGTGGCGCGCACGCACTCACTCCTCGCGGAAAATCGGCAGACCACACCGGTCAATGTGTGCCAGTAGCTCCGGGTTTTCAATGTCACAGTAGTTGCAGATGTCGATTTCGTAGGGGAGGAGCAACTCATCTATGGCCTCCTCTAATTGAGCCATTCTTTCAAGACTCAACCGGCCCCCCATAATGCAGAGGTCGATGTCGGATCCATGCCGATGTGTTCCCTTCGCTCGCGACCCATACAGACGTACCTCGCGGATTCCGAGGTTTCGGAAAAGCCCACGGAGTGTGGCCGAGCTCTCAGTGTCCAAGCCCGGGATATCCTCTACTGCCACCTCGAGTGAACCCTTAGTGGAACTCGGCTGCTTGTCGGCTCTCATTACGGTGAGTTCTCCATTGATTCGCGTCGAGTCATTTCTTCTGCAAGTTCGTGGAGCGTCCGGTAGAAGCGTGAGACAATGTACTCCTCTACTTCTCGCGCCACAGACTCGTTATACACATGAGCGGTACGGTTCCTGGTACGGAGCATCTGCATCCATGTATCGCCATCTGATATCAGCTCCAAGCTATGAGCCCGACGAATAGCGTCACGT